>QUBV01000035.1 GCA_014338185.1 Lysobacterales bacterium
GAGTACGCCTACGACCGCACCGGCGCGGCGATCACGATCCCGTAATCGTCCACCCCTGCGCACACTTCGACGGCCCCGGCAACGGGGCCGTTTTTTTTTGCGGTCGGCACTGCATCGTGGCCGCGCGCGACGGCGCTGCAAGGGCGCGTGGCGCGGCTGGTCCCGCCGCGCCGCTCAGGTCGGGACGGACGAGAGCGCGCCCACTCGACCGAGGAAGGGACGGTAGTAGCGCAGTTCCGCGATCGAATCGCGCACGTCACTCAGCGCGGTGTGGGCCGAGTCCTTGCTGAAGCCGTGCGCCACCTCGGGCGCCCAGCGCCGCGCGAGCTCCTTGATCGTCGACACATCCAGGTTGCGGTAGTGGAAGTAGCGCTCCAGCCGCGGCATGAGTCGATACAGGAAACGCCGGTCCTGGCAGATCGAATTGCCGCACATGGGCGACTTGCCAGCTGCGACCCAGGCGTGCAGGAACTCGACCGTGCGGGCTTCGGCCTCGGCGAGGTCCACCGTCGAGGCGAGCACCCGCTGCCACAGGCCCGACTTGCGGTGCTGATTGCGGTTCCAGTCGTCCATCGCCTCGAGCCGCGCCAGCGGATGCGCAATCGCGAACTCGGGCCCCTCGGCCAGCACGTTGAGATCCTTGTCGGTCACGGCCGTGGCGATCTCGATGATCGAGTCGGTATCGGGATCCAGGCCGGTCATTTCCAGATCGATCCAGATCAGGTGGCTGTCGTCTTGCATGCTGTGACCGGCTGGTGGCAATGGCGGCAGTCTAGCAAGTGCGGCCATGTTGGTATGCTCGGGCGATGGCACCGACCTTCCTTTGGCACGACTACGAGACCACGGGCACCGACCCGCGCCGCGACCGGCCGGCGCAGTTCGCGGCGATCCGCACCGATACCGAACTCGAGCCGGTCGGCGAACCCGTCACGCTGTTCTGCCAACCCGCGCCCGACCTGCTGCCCCACCCGGCCGCCTGCCTGCTGACCGGCATCACCCCGCAGCGCATGCAGCGCGAAGGGCTCATCGAGGCCGAGTTCGCCGCGCGCGTGCATGAGCAGATGGCCGAAGCCGGCACCTGCAGCGTCGGCTACAACTCGATCCGCTTCGACGACGAATTCACACGCAACCTGCTCTACCGCAATTTCTTCGATCCTTACGAACGCGAATGGAAGGCGGGCAACTCGCGCTGGGACCTCATCGACCTCGCGCGCATGTGCCATGCGCTGCGCCCGAGCGGCATCCAGTGGCCGCTGCGCGACGACGGCGTGCCAAGCTTCCGGCTCGAAGACCTCGCGCGCGCCAACCACGTCGACCAGGCGCACGCGCACGATGCGCTGTCGGATGTCGAGGCGACGATCGGGCTTGCGCGCCTCATCCGCCGCCAGCAGCCGCGGTTGTGGCAGTTCCATTTCCAGCTGCGGCGCAAGCAGGCGGCGTTCGCCTATCTCGACGTCGCGCACATGACCGCGGTCGTGCACGTGTCATCGCGCTACCCGGCCACGCGCGGCTGCCTTGCGGTGGTCGCGCCGCTGGCCATGCATCCGACCAATCCCAATGCGGTGCTCGCCTACGATCTCGACGCCGATCCCACGCCACTGCTCGAACTCGATGCCGAGGACATCGCCGACCGCATCTTCACGCCGCGGGCCGACCTGCCCGAGGGCATCGAACGCATTCCGCTCAAGGCGATCCACGCCAACCGTTCGCCCGCCCTTGCGCCGCTGGGCGTGCTGCGCGATGTCGATCACGCCCGCATCGGCCTCGACCTGCCGCGCGCGCTTGCGCACCTGGAGATCCTGCGCCGTGCCGACGGCCTCGCCGACAAGGTCGCGCGCGTGTTCGCGCAGGCGCAGCCCGCGCCGGACTGCGATCCCGAACTGGCCCTGTATGCGGGCTTCGTGACCGAGGCCGACCGGCGGCTGCTGCGCGAAGTGCGCGCGACGCCGCCCGCGCAGCTCGCGCGGCGCGGCTTCGCCTTCCAGGATGCGCGCTATGCGACGCTGCTGTTCCGCTATCGCGCGCGCAACTGGCCGCACACGCTCGACCCCGACGAGGCGCAGCTGTGGCAGGCGTTCTGCGAGCGGCGACTGGACACCGACACCGAACTCACCACGCTCACGCGCGAGCGATACCTGGCCGAGATCGCCGCACTGCGCGCCACCGTAGGCACCACCCCGGCGCAGCACGCCCTGCTCGATGCCCTCGAACAATGGGGCCGGGGCACGGCCTGAACGCTGCCGCGCGCTGCACGAGCGTCGCTACAATCGAGGTTTCCGTCCGGCCCACGCGTTTCGTGTCGACCCGCTACTTCTCCCGAGCCAGCTTCGCGTACCTGCGCGAACTGGCCGCCAACAACAACCGCAGCTGGTTCCTGGCCAACAAGGCGCGCTATGAAGAGGTGCTGCGTGGGCCCTACCTGCGCCTCATCGCCGACCTGCAGGCGCCACTGGCGCGGATCAGCACGCATTACCGCGCCGACGCGCGCAAGCAGGGCGGCTCGCTGTTCCGCCAGCAGCGCGACACGCGCTTCCGTCACGACAAGTCGCCGTACAAGACCTGGGCCGGCGCACGCCTCGGCCACGAGCGCCGTCGCGAAGTGCAGGCGCCCTCGTTCTACATGGAGATCGAGCCGGGCAACTGCTTCGCCGGTGGCGGCATCTGGCGGCCCGAGCCCGCCACGCTGCGCCGGATCCGCGACTTCCTCGTCGACAACCCCGCGGCATGGAAGCGCGCGGTCCACGGCAAGGCGTTCCGCGAGCGCTTCGTGTTCTGGGGCGAGTCGCTCAGGCGTCCGCCGCGCGGCTTCGACCCGGATCACGAACTCATCGACGACATCAGGCGCAAGGCCTGTGCCGCGGGCGCACACTTCAGTGACGCGCTGGCCTGTTCGGCCGAGCTGAGGCCCCATCTGGTCGACACCTTCCAGCGCATCGCGCCGATGGTCGACTACCTGTGCGCGGCATTGGACCTGGAGTTCTGAGGGGACGACGAGGGCGCTCGCCGCCACGCCCAACCCGATGCGGCCGCCCGGCTGCGGCGCCGCGCTTTGCTGCACCTGCAGATTGACGCGCCCGTCCCAGCCACATTAGCGTGCAATACGCCACCGTACGGGACCGGGAGATCCACGACGGCAGGCAGGTCGATCAGCGCTCCACCAGCCCGGACGCGACCACAGGATGCAGTCGCCGGCCGGCTCGTGCGGGCTCGATACCAACACGCGCGCCATCGCGCATTGTCGGGGAGACAACATGCTGCGCATCACCGCCACGCTGCTGCTCGCGGCAGCGGCTTCCGCCGCCCATGCGGCCACCGCCACCACCGGCGTCGCCTTCGTGCACGGCACCGGCCACCAGACCAATGCCTACGCCGACTACTGGCAGTCACCGATGATCGAGACCGTGCGCAACGGCCTGGTCAACCGCAACAACTACGTCGTGATCAACTGCGACTTCACCCAGTACATGTGGGACAACCGCGCCGCCGGCTGCCTGGCCGGCCAGCTCAAGAGCTTCATCGACAGCCGTGGCATCACCGATCTGGTCGTCATCACCCATTCCAACGGCGGCAACGTGATGCGTTGGATCATGTCCAACCCGACCTACGACAGCCGCTACCCCGCCATCATCAGCAAGATCCGCTGGGTCAACGCGATCGCGCCATCCAGCGCGGGCACGCCGCTGGCCAACGCGGTGATGGCCGGCAACGTGTTCGAGAGCGCACTGGGCTGGCTGCTCGGCTACAAGAGCGATGCGGTGCGCCAGCAGCAGACCAGCTGGATGGCCTACTACAACCAGAACAACCTCTACGGCACCAGCGGCCGCCCGGCCCTGCCCAAGGGCTTCTGGAATGTGGTCGGCACCGACGTGGTCAGCGCGGTGTGGAATTCAGATTCCTACTGCGGCGGCTACTCCCAGAGCGTGGGCCTGGAGATCACCCAGAACTGGCTCGCCAGCTGTTCCGACGGCTTCATCGAATGCAGCAGTGCCACTGCGGCCGGGTCGCTGTGGTTCTACGACAAGAATCGCACCGGCGGCAAGGTGCTCAACCACAACCAGAGCCGGCGTGCCTGCTTTGGCCTGCAGAACATCCTGCGCAACGACCTGTGAGGAGCCGAGCCATGAACTTCCGTCATCTTCGCCCGCTCCCGCTCGCGCTCGCACTGGCCGCCGGTGCCGTGCTGCCGGCATCGGCACTGGCCGCGCACGCACTGCGCCTGCTGCCCGCCACATCGCAGGACCTGGTGGCGAGCCAGCTCGCCACGCCCACCGCCAAGCGCATGGGCGTGGCCACGCTCGAGCGTGCGCCGCTGCACGCATCGTGGCCGCTGGACGCCAATGCCGCGCTCGATGCACAGCCCCAACCCCACCAAAGCCAAAGTCGTGAATACTGGGTCGACGCCAGTGCCAGCGACCTGCACGACGGCGTGCGTCTCAGGGTGGCGTCGGCCGGCGCGCTCGTGCGCATCAGTCCGCATGCCGGCAACGCGGCGATCCGCAGCGACGACGTGCAGCTGAGCATCGGCGGTCGCCGTCTCGACAACGCCAAGGCCGTGCACAGCGCCGCCGATGCCGACGCGTTGCACGCCGCCGGCATGGATGTGCCGCAAGGCAGCGTGATCCTCAAGCTCAATGCCAAGACCGTCGGTGACGTGCGTGTGGCGGTGCCGACCGCGCAGGGCGGCGCCCTCATCCACGTGTATGAGCCTGCCAGCAACGTCACGCTGTCGCTGACCGCCACGCGCGACAGCATCGTTGGCGGCAGCCCGGTCGGATTCCGCGCGAGCGTAGAGGGTGCCACGCTCGATCGCATCGGCGGGCTGGTCAGCGCGCCCGACGGCAGCAGCCAGGATGTCGAGTTCGTGCGCCAGGCCGACGGCAGCTACCTCGGTCAGGTCACGCCCGATCCCGCCCACGCGGGTGGTCCCGGTCTGTGGGAGATGCATGCCTTCGGCGTGACCGCGGGCCAGGATGGCATCCCGCGCGACGTCAAGACCGCGTTCGCGGTGAGTCTGCCGGTGGCGCGCCTGGACGGTCGCCTGAGCCAGGCAGCCGTGCTCGGCGCGGATGGCAGCCTCAGCGTGCGGATCGGCGTGGAAGCGAGCGTCGCCAGCCGCTACGCACTGTCGGGCGTGCTCCATGGCACCGGCAGCGACGGCCGGTTGCATCCGGTCGCGATGGGCCAGGTGGCAGCGTGGCTGGAACCAGGCCGTGGCACGCTGGAGCTGCGCTACGACGCATCCTCGCTGTCGCTGGGTGCGCCATGGGAAGTGCGTGACCTGCGTCTGGTCAACCAGGCCGACTTCAGCCTGCAGGAACGGCGCGCCCGCGCGCTGTACCTGCCCTAGCCCGCATCGGGTGCGGCTGCCCGCAACGGTGGCCGCGCCCCCGTGGCCTGAGCAGCCGCCAAGGCCGCCGACTGCCTCCGGTACGCCATCGTGCCGGAGGCGACGGGGCCCACCACGGCAGCCCCCCTTGCACCACCTCGGACGGATCCGGGCGTGGCGCCATGCCATCCATCCCGCTCCAAACCCTGCGCCACGGGCACGCACTGCGGCGCGCAAGGCGCGATCACACGCGGCGCACGCAGAACGCAGGCGTCAAGTGCTTGTAGGTGACCGGGCGGCTGCTGCGATCGTTGCACATGACCGCCATCATGTGGGTCGGCTTGATCCGCCCCGACTCGATCTCATGCTGATCGCGCGCATGCACGCGATCGATGAAGTCGCGGTCCCAAGCTCCCTCCGCATCGAAGTGGTGGCCGAAGCTCCGATCGACGAAAGGCGTGACCACGTTCCCGAAGGCGAGGAACAGTCTGAAGCCGAAGCGCTCGATCAACAGCGGCAGGATGTCCTGTGCACGCACGCCTTCGAAGCCTTCGGCCGAGCAGTCCCAGTCCATGAAGGCGTCCTCCTGGCGACGCAACTGCTGGTTGTAGCGATGCGTCGGCGGCAGCTCGGCCCAGAATTCCTGCAGGATCGCCAGCGCTTCAGGCCAGCGCTGGTGCCCATTGCGACCGATCATGTCGGACGTGATGAAGATGCCCGCATCACCAATGGCGTCGGCAATCGCGTCGAACAGGTGCTCAAGCTCGACGACATGATGCAGGCTCTGGTTGGCCATGACCACGTCGTAGCGACCTGCCGCCCGCCAGGTATTGAAGTCGGCCCGGGTGAAGCGCAAGTGCGCCGCGAGACCTGCGGCCTGCGCCAGTTCGCGCCCGCGCGCGAGCATCGCTTCGGTCAGGTCGAGGCATTCGATCGTGAACCGCGCCAGTCCCGCGGCACGCAGCGCCGTGGCGACGCGCACCTCGGTGTCACAATTGCCCGATCCGATGCTGATGACGGCCGGGGCGTGCGCGATGTCCGCGGCGTGCTTGAGGATGTTGTTCGCGAACAGTTCGTCCGGGTTGGCGAAGCCCAACGCCTCCTCCATCGGACGCACGTGGTTGTGCGACCAATAGTGGAAAATCCCCGGCAGGGCATTGACGTCGATCTCGCCCGCGAACCGCTCGGTCTCCTGGCGGACACGGGCGTCGTAATCTTGATGCGCGATCGAACGCGGTGGCAGCAGGCTCTGCAGCTTGACCCCGATCGCAGCGGGGAACCGCGGCGCAAACCTGCGCAGCAGTGTCGAAATCCGGCTCATCACCCAGCACACCTCGTGGTCGTCGCCGGCGAACGATCGTTCGATGGGCGCAGCCGTCCCTGACCACTCCGATCCGGCGCTGCGGCTGTGCGAACGCTGCCTGCAGGCTGCGCATAATACGACTCTGACCCGGGTTTTTTTGTGTCAGTCGTCGAAGCCGTCCGCGAAGATCGAGTCGAGCACGGTGAGCGAGACCGGTACCACCACGAGGCTGGTGCCATTGCCCGGCCCCGCATCCGGATCGTTGCTGCCCACGCACAGGTTGGCGTGGTGGGTTCCCGGCGTGACGCCGCTGGCATCAAAACCGACCACGACGGGGGTGTACTGCATCGACCCGATGAGGCCGCTGCTGGCATCCACGCTCAACCAAGGCACCTCGGCAGGCGCGCTGCACGGCGCGGGGTTGCCACCCAACCACGCCGCACGCAGGGCGGCGAGCGCGGCGGGTTCCTCGGTGATGGACCAGTTGAGGTCGGCACTGCCGGTGTTGGTGAGCGTGAGCGTCTGGTTCGTGCTCGTGCCCTGCGCCTGGGTGGCGGCCAGGCTCATCGGGCTCACCTCGATGTTGGGTGCGCCCGGCGCGGCGCACGACAACGACTCGTAGCTCCCCGTGACGGTGTTCGGCGGGGCGCCAAATGTGTCGCCGTGGATGGTCCACTGCGGCTGCCACGGCGCACCGCTGCAATCGGGCACGGTCACTTGCGCGCACAGGAGGTACTCGTCGCCGCCGGGCCCTGCGAACCACGCACCGCACTGGGTGGGCAAGCTGCCGCGTGACTGCCAGTACAGCACGTTGCCGGGCTCGACGCCCGCCACGATCGGCCGCGCATCATCGCAACCGCCGGCCGGTGGATCACTGTCGGAATCGAGCGTGCCAATGACCCATGCATCGGGCAGGTCGATGTCGATGCGGTCGATGTACTCGCTGTCGGCCGAGCGGAAATTGGCGGTGATACACAAGGTGTTGGCCTGACCGGGCGCCAGCGTCGACGGTGCGATCCAGGTGACCATGGACAGGCTCACTTCGCTCAGCGTCGGCGGTGGCGGATCCACGGACGAGGCCGCGCGCGCCACGCCGGGGGCCGCCATCCAGGCGAGCGCGATGCTGGCGGCCAGCGTGACCGGCAGGTGTGGGTGATTCATGCGGAAGTTCCCCCGTTGGCCATGGATGGGCACGGTCCTCGCGTGGACCGCCGCGGCCACCGTCGCGATGGAAGCGGGGCGGTGACGCGCTGCATGACCATGCAAGTTCCGGACCGCAGCTACAGCGCGCCGACGCCGCCGTTCCATCTGCGCACCGCGGCGCTGCGCGCGACAAGCTGACAGCGCGGGTAACGTTCGCGCGCGTTCACCCCGGTGTACGATTCCGGACACCCGGACACCACTGACCGCGCTCGCGCGCAGAACAATTCCTGCACATTCAACGTGTTGCAGGATGTCACCGACTTGGCACGGGTCGTGCTCATGTCGTGTCATGGATATCGCACGCCCCGAGCTCAAGCTGCGCAAGCGTCGTCGCCAGTGGCTGCTCGCCGGCACGCTTCTGACGGCAGTCATCGGCGCCGCCATCGTGCTGGCCAGACTCGGCCCGGCCCTGCCCAGCATCGAGCGTGGCAGCGTGCTCATGGACACGGTCAAGCGCGGCGAATTGCTGCGCGAAGTACGCGGCCCCGGCACGCTGGTGCCGCGCCAGATCCGCTGGATCGCCGCCGACACCGCGGCCCACGTCGAGCGGATCGTGGTCAAGCCGGGCGCCGCGGTACAGGCGGACACCGTGATCCTCGAACTGTCCAACCCCGAGGTCGACGACCAACTGCTCGCGGCCAAGGCCGCCGTCACCGCGGCGCAGTCGGACCTCGCGGCCAAGCGCACCGAGCTCAAGTCGCGCCTGCTCGACGAGCAGGCCGCGCTCGCGGGAGCCAACGCCGACTACGCGACATCGCGCATCCAGGCCGAGGCCGAGAAGCCGCTGGCCGAGAAGGGCATCATCCCCGGCGTGCAGTACCGCAAGACCCTCATCACGCTCGAACAGCTCAAGGGCCGCGTGTCGATCGAACAGCAACGAGTCGAAGAGTATCAGCGCAACATCGCCGCGCAGATCGCGGCCGAACAGGCGCGCCTGGACCAGCTCATCGCCACGCGCGAGCTGCGCCAGCGCCAAGCCGACGCCCTGCACGTGCGCGCCGGCATCGCGGGCATCCTGCAGCAGGTGCCGGTCGAGGAAGGACAGCAGGTCGCGGCCGGCGCCAACCTCGCCCGCGTGGCCAGACCCGACGAGTTGATGGCCGAGCTGCGCATCGCCGAAACCCAGGCCAAGGACATCACGCTCGGCCAGGCGGTGCGTGTGGACACGCGCAATGGCATCGTCGACGGCAAGGTGGTGCGGGTGGATCCCGCGGTGCAAAACGGTTCGGTACAGGTGGATGTCGCCTTCGACGGCGCCCTGCCGCCGGGCGCGCGCCCCGACCTGTCGGTCGACGGCACGATCGAGATCGAACGCTTGCCCGATGTGCTGTACGTCGGCCGCCCTGCCTTCGGCCAGGCCGGCAGCGACGCGCGCCTGTTCCGCGTCGACGCCGACGGCATCGCCACACGCGTGCCGGTGCGACTGGGCAAGAGCTCGGTCAACCAGATCCAGGTCGTACAGGGGCTGCAGGCGGGCGACCGCGTGATCCTGTCCGACACCAGTGCGTGGGACGGCCACGACCGCCTGCGCCTGAGGTAATCCATCCCATCGACCCACACGGATCGCCCATGAACAACGACACGTTGATCCACCTCGACTCGATCAAGAAGGTGTTCCTCACCGACGAAGTCGAAACGCACGCGCTCGCCGACGTGCACTTCGACGTCGCCCGCGGCGAGTACGTCTCGATCACCGGACCGTCCGGATGCGGCAAGTCGACCCTGCTCGCGATCCTCGGCCTGCTCGACACGCCCAGCGCCGGCACCTACCGCCTCAACGGCCGTGAGGTCGCCGACATCGGCGCGAGCGAGCGCGCCCGCATCCGCAACCAGGAAATCGGTTTCGTGTTCCAGGCGTTCAATTTGATCGGCGACCTCAACGTGCTGGAGAACGTCGAACTGCCGTTGACCTACCGCGAAGGCGTGGGCAAGGCCGAGCGCCGCAAACGCGCCGTGCATGCACTCGAGCGCGTCGGTATGGCGCATCGTGTCCGCCACTATCCGGCCCAGCTGTCCGGCGGCCAGCAGCAGCGCGTCGCGGTGGCCCGCGCCCTGGTCGGAACGCCGTCAATCCTGCTCGCCGACGAACCGACCGGCAACCTCGACTCGAAGAACGGTGAGGCGGTCATGGACCTGCTCGGCGAACTGCACCAGGCCGGCTCCACCATCTGCATGGTCACCCATGACCCGCGCTATGCCGACTTCGCACAGCGCAAGATCTTCATGTTCGATGGCCGCATCGTCGACGAGGACACCATGCACCGCCTGCGCCACGAGGAAGACCAGCGCCTGCTGCGCCGCGTCGGGAACTGAACATGAACACACTGCTGCACGACTTGCGCCATGCCCTGCACAGCCTGCGTGCCCAGCCCGGCTTGTGCCTCACGGCGGTGCTGACGCTCATGCTCGGCATCGGCGCGCTCACGGCCATTTTCACCGTCTACGATGCGGTATTGCTCAAGCCGCTGCCGTTCGCACAGGTGGATCGCATCGTGCGCATCACGCGCGTGCAGCCACCGGTGTCGGGACCGATCTCGCCCGCGGCGCTGCGCGAGTGGCGCGAGCGCAGCGGCAGTGCATTCGACGCCTTCGGTGCGTTCGTGGAACAGACCGCCACGCTCACCGGCACGGGCGGCGCGGAACGCGTCGTCGGCTATCGCGTCACCCCGGGCTTCTGGGACGTTTTCAGCCAGCCGATCGCGCTGGGTCGCGGCATCAGCGCCGAGGACGAGGGGCGCGGCGAGCGTGTGGTGGTGCTCAGCGACGGCCTGTGGCGCAACCACTTTGGCGCGGACCCCAACGTCATCGGCCACGACATCGTCATCAACGGCGAATCCTGGCGCGTGATCGGCGTTGCCGCACCGGCATTCCGCTACCCGGCCAACGCCGGCGTGTGGCTGCCCACGCTGCTGGCCGCCGACAGCGAGGACCGCGGCAACAACTCGCTGGCGGTGGTGGCGCGGCTCGCACCTGCCGTCACGCTGGCGCAGGCGCGCGAGGTGATGCGCGGCATCACCGACTGGCAGGCCGCCACCTTCCCCGAACAGCACGCCAAACTCAGTGCACGCATCGAGCGTCTCGGCACATGGCTCAGCAGCAACCTGCGCGGCACGCTGTCGATGCTGCTGGGCGCGGGCCTGCTGGTTCTCCTGATCGCCTGCGCCAACCTGGCCAGCCTGATGCTCACGCGCAGCCAGACACGCAGTCAGGAGCTGGCAGTGCGCAGTGCCCTAGGCGCGGGGCGTGCGCAATTGATCCGCACCGTGCTGGCCGAGGCCCTGCTGCTGGCCATCGCAGGTGCGGTGGCGGCGGTGGTGTTTGCGCGAGTGCTGCTCGCGGGCCTGCTGCGCCTGGCGCCGGAGTTGCTGCCGCCCTGGCATGTTCCGGCGCTGGATTTTCGCGCCCTGCTCGCCATGCTGGCCGTGGCAATGTCCACCTTGCTGCTGTTCGGCCTGCTGCCGGCATGGTGGGCCAGTCGCACCGATCCCGCGCTGGCCTTGCGCGGCGGCGCGCGTGGCCAGACCCAAACCCGCGGCCAGACGCGCGCGCGCAGGGTACTCGTCATGGTCGAGATCGCCCTCGCCGTCTGCCTGCTCAGTGGCGCCGGCCAATTGATCGACACCCTGCGCCAGCTCAATCAGGTCGACAACGGCCTGCGCGACCCCGAGCACGTCCTCAGCGCGCGCTTCGACGTGGCGCTGCCGGCGATGATGCCGGGCATGGACGACGAGGTCTGGACCCGCCGCGTGAATGCCGTGCTCGCACCACAAATCGATGAGCTGCTCGCGCGCCTGGCCACGCTGCCCGGCGTGGAGTCGGCGGCGATCAGCGACGTGTTGCCGGCATCGGGAGAGGGCGGTTGGAACGGCGGATTGCAAATCGAAGGCCACCCGCTGGCCGATGACGCGCTGGTCGATTTCCATTTCGTGAGCCCCGACTATTTCCGCACCTTCGGCATCGCACTCAAGGCCGGACGCATGCTGGACGCCAATGACGGCAAGGGCACGCTGGTTCCCGGCGTGGGCGTGGTCAACCAGGCTTTCGTCGACCGCTACCTCGGCGGTGGCGATGCACTGGGGGCACAGGTGCATGCCTACGACGACTCGGCCAAGACCATCGTCGGCGTGGTCGGCAATGTGCGCCAGCTGGGCCCGGATGAACCCGAGCGACCGGAGATCTACTTTCCGATCCGCAATGCACCGATAGGTAATCTCGCACTGGCGATCCGCAGTGACGGTGATGTGAGCGCGTTGCAGCCGGCGCTGCGCCGACTGATGCGCGAATCGTTCCCCGACATCCCGCTGTACGCGATCGCGCCGATGGACGAAGTCACTGGCACGCCGGTGCAGATGCGCCGTGTCAGCATGAGCCTGAACAGCGCCTTCGCGACCACCGCGCTCATCCTTGCCAGCATCGGCCTGTACGGAATCATCGCGTGGATGGCCGCGCAGCGACGCCGCGAGATCGGCATCCGCCAATCGTTCGGCGCGACGCGCGCGCACATTCATCGCCTCATGCTGCGCAGCGGCCTGGGCATGATCCTGCCCGGCGTGACCGCAGGCCTGCTCGGTGCCCTCGCGCTGTCGCGCCTGCTGGTCAGCCACGCAGGCGCTCTCGATGCACCCGGCCCGCGCGTGCTGCTGCTGGTCGCGTTCGGCTTCGGCGCGATCGCGCTCGCGGCGTGCCTCGTTCCGACCGCGCGCGCGCTGCGGGTGTCACCGTCGGAGGCGCTGCGCGATGACTGACCTGAGCCTTCCGCGTTGGGTGATGGGCGGAGCATACCGCGCTGCCGCCCCGCAGGTACCTGCACTCGGTCGGCCCGCGTGGCTGCGGCCGCTTGCGCAACGGAGGTTCCCATGATGCTGCAATCCCTGCTGCACGATCTGGCGGGAGGCGCACGCAGTCTGCTGGCGCGCCCCACCTTCACCCTGGTCGCGGTGCTGACGCTGGGACTGTCGATCGGCGCGCACACCACGCTGTTCGGCATCGTCAATGCGCTGCTGCTGTCGCCGGTGTCGGGCATCGGCCAGGCCGATCGCCTGGTCGAAATCGGCAGCACGCACGGCGGCAGCGGGCTCGATTCCATCTCCTATCCGGATTTCACCGACATCGCGGCCACGACGCGCACGCTCGACAGCATGTACGCGTATGCAATCGAACCGCTCAACGTGTCCGGCAATGGCGATCCGCGCCGCGCGCTCGGCATGCTGGTCAGCGGGGCCTACTTTTCGACGCTGCGCGTGCAGCCTGTGCTCGGCCGCCTGCTGGTGGACACCGACGACGATGCCGGTGCGCCACCCGCGGTCGTGGCCAGCCATGCCGCCTGGCGCAAGTACTTCGGTGCCAACCCTGCCCTGGTCGGCCAGCCGGTGTCGATCAATGGCCGCAGTTTCACCCTCGTGGGCGTGGCTGCCGCCAACTTCCACGGCCAGCTCGCAGTGGTTGCACCCGACTTCTACTTTCCCCTGCACGGCCGCACCCTGTTGCGCGAGGACAGCCACGACCTGTTCACAGGGCGCGACTCGCAGTGGCTGCTCGCGGGCGGGCGCTTGCGTGACGGCGTGACGCTGGCGCAGGCGCAGGCCGAGCTCGCCACGATCCGCCAGCGCCTCGACGCCAGCTACGCCAGGCCCGACGCGGCCAAGGCGGGATTGGGCGTGGCCTGGCTGCGCGGCATCCCTGCGGCCATGCGCGGTCCACTGGGGGCATTCTCGGGCCTGCTGTTCGTGATGATCGGCATGATCCTGCTGGTCGCCAGTATCAACATCGCCGGGTTGCTCATCGCGCGCGGCGAGCGGCGCCGCCAGGAAATCGCCATACGCCTTGCGCTTGGCGCCAGCCGCGCACGCGTGTTCCGCCAGCTGTTCACGGAAAGCCTGTTGCTGGCCTTCGCTGCCGGCGCGCTGGGACTGCTGCTGGCCGCGTGGTGGCGCGACCTGCTGCTGCGCATCGACCTGCCCACGCCGTTCCCGATCACGCCGCGCATTCCGATCGACCTGCCGGTGCTGTTGTTCACGTTCGCGCTGGCAGCGCTCACCGCGGTGCTGTTTGGCGCGCTGCCCGCGCTGCGCGCCTCGCGCGCGGCACCGGCCACCCACGGCAACCTCATCGACTCGCGCAACGATCGCCGCGGCACGCGTCTGCGCGAAACGCTGGTCGTCGCGCAGATCACATTGACCCTGGTACTGCTGATCGGGTCGGGCCTGTTCGTGCGCGCGCTGCAACGCGCCGCGGCGATCGACACCGGCTTTGACGCGCAGCGCGTGGTCAGCATGGATTTCGACCTCGAGCCCAGCGGCTATGCGCAGGATCACCGCGCGCGCCTGCAGACCGGATTCCTGACCCAGGTGCGTGCCCTCGCCGATGTCGAGCACGCGGCGCTGGCCGCGCTGTTGCCACTCAGTTTCAATCGCATGACACTGGGTTGCGTGGCGCTGCCTGGCGAGGATGCGCATGCGCTGTGCCCGGACGTCAACGTGGTCAGCGACGACTTCTTCCAGACCCTCGCCATGCCGCTGCGGGGCCGCGGATTCGATGCCACGGATCGCGCCGACAGCGCGGCGGTGGCCGTGGTCAACGAGAGCCTCGCGCGACGCATCGCCGGCGAGGGCGAGGCGATCGGCCGCAGCTTCCGCTACGGCGAAGGCGAACAGGCGCGCACGCTCACCGTGGTCGGCATCGTGCCCGACGGCCGGTACGCCTCGCTCGGTGAGCAGCGCACGCCATTCCTGTTCCTGCCGCTCGCGCAGTGGCCGTTTGCCTCGACCAGCCTGATCGCGCGCGCCAGGCACGATACGCCCGTGCTGCAGGGCGTGCTCGCCCACGCCCTGCAGATCGCCGACCCCACCCTTCCGGCCGCCCAGGTCCACCCGCTGCAGGATACCTTCGCGTTGTCGCTGCTGCCCCAACGCGTCGCCGGGATCGTCGCCGCCGCCTTGGGCCTGCTCGGCTTGCTGCTCGCAGCGATCGGTCTGTATGGCCTGCTCGCCTTCCATGTCGCCAGCCGCACCCGCGAGATCGGCATCCGCCTGTCACTGGGCGCAGCGCCGCGGCGCATCCTGCGCGAGGTCCTCGCGCGCGGTGGCCGCCTGGTCGGCCTCGGCCTGGTGCTCGGCAGCATCCTCGGCCTCGGCCTGGCGATGCTGGTGTCCGGCTTGCTGTTCGGCAGCGAGTACTCCGACGCGCTGGCCTTCGCCATGGCGGCCGTCCTGATCGCACTGATTGCGTTCCCTGCCTGCTACGTGCCGGCGCGGCAGGCCGTACGTGTGCAGCCGGTCGTCGCGCTGCGACACGATTGAGAAAAGCCTTGTGCGAGGAACTTCACCATGAGTGGACTGCAGGATTTCCACATTGCCATGCGCAGCCTGCGCGCACATCGCGGCACCGCGCTGTTTGCGACATTTACCCTGGCGCTCGGCCTGGGCGCCGCCATTGCGCTGTACGCGGTGATCGACGCGATCCTGCTGCGCGAGCTGCCGTTTCCGCGCGCCGACCGCATCGTCGCGCTCAACGAGCTGGATGCCAACGGCAAGTCGATGGCCATGGCCTGGCCCAACTATGCCGATCTCACCGCGGGCCCCGATTGGCAGGCCAGCGCGTACTTCAGCAGCGCCGGCAGCCCGCTTGCCAGCGGCGGCCAGGTACGACGGGCCAGCGCCACCTGGACGGGCGGCGATTTCTTCCGCGTCTTCGACATCGTCCCCGTACGGGGACGCACGTTCGATGCACACGAGCACGAGCCGGTCGCGGTGATTTCCCACGCCCTGTGGCAAGGCTTGCTGGACGGACGCGGCGATGTCGTCGGCCAGCCGATCAGCGTGGACGGCGAATCCTTGACGGTGGTCGGCGTGATGCCCGCAGGATTCGACTATCCGGCGGGAACCGCCGTGTGGACGCCTTGGCGCGACGATCCGGGTTCCTCGCGCAGTGCGCACAACTGGTCGGCGGTGGCGCGACTGGCCGATGATGCCACCCTGGCATCGGTGCGCCTGTCTGCCGCCACGCTGGCGGCGCGCTTGCTGCAGGAGCATGGCGATGATCTCGACGCGCGCGCCTTCGGCATCACGCCCCTGGCCGAGGCCATCGCCGCACCGGTGCGCCGTGCGCTGTGGCTGCTGGCCGGTGGCACGCTGTTCCTGTTGCTGATCGCAGTGACCAACGTCGCCAACTTGTTGCTCGCACTCAATGGCTCGCGGGCACGCGAGATGGCCGTGCGCGCCGCGCTCGGTGCCGCGCCCTCGCGCCTGCTGCGCGAGGTGGTCGCCCGCGGTATCGCCGATGTCGGCCTGGGACTCGGTCTTGGGCTGGTCGCCACCCTGCTGGGCGGTCAGCTGCTCGAACGCTTCCTGTTCGGCGTCGAGCGCGGCGATCCGCTGGCATTGCTGGTCACCCTGCTGGTGCTGCTGCTGGCCGGGCTGGTTGCCACGATGACGCCGGCACTGCGCGCCGCACGCATCGCACCGATGACCGCACTGCGCACCGATTGATGTCGACCTGCTCACCTGACTGACGGGATTCCCGATGGTTCTGCAAGATCTCCATCTCGCCCTGCGCCGTCTGTGGCGCACTCCCGGCTTCAGCGGGCTGAGCGTTGCCCTGCCGGGGCTGTCGCTGGCGGCTCTGGCCTGTGTATTCAGCGTGGTCTACGGTCTGCTCTTCAAGCCGCTGCCGTTCGTCCAGGCGCAGCGCCTGGTGATGATCGAGTCGCGTGTTCTCGGCATTCCCTTCGACATCGGTTTGTCAACTCCGCTGCGCGACGAATTTGCCCGTTCGGCACAAACCCTGGAGGCCGTTGCCGCATACCGCACCGGTGTGCGCATCCGCCGCGACGAAGGTGGTCGTCGTATCGGTTCGCTGCCGATTGCGCTGGTGGAGCCGGCCCTGTTTTCGATGCTCGGCGCGCAACCGGTGCGCGGTCGGCTGTTCAGTGCCGAGGATGCCGCCGAAGGAGCCGCGCACAACGCCGTGCTCTCGTGGGACGAATGGCAACAGCGTTTCAACGGCGCCAGCGACGTGATTGGCCAGCGGTTCCGGCTCGACGACCGGGAATACCGCATCATCGGCGTCACGCCGCGCGGGTTCATGTTCCCGGCCAACGGCGCGCGGCTCTGGCTGCCGCTGACATTCAGTGCCGCCGAGCACGATCGCACGCGCATCGGCAGCTTCGATGGCACACTGACCCTGGCCCGCCTCAAGGAAGGCATCACCCCCGAGGCGGCACGCGACGAACTGGCCGGCATCGCGCAGTCGATCCCGGAACTGACCAGCGCATTCGGCAATCTTCCACTCAAGATCACCCCGATACGCTCACTGTGGCTGGGCAAGCGCGGGGATGCCCTGCTGTTGATGCTGCTGGCCGTCGCGATGCTCTGGCTGGTGACGGCAGCCAACGTCACCAACCTGTTTCTGGCGCGCGCGCTGGAACGGCGGCATGCCGCAGCCATCGCGGCCGCGCTGGGCGCCACCGAGGGGCGTCGCGCGCGCGCAGTGGCGATCGAGGCAGGCTGCCTGTGCCTTGCGGCAGCCGTGCTGGCCGGCGTGCTGCTGCCCGTGGGCATGGCGCTGCTGCGTCATTTCGACCTGCTGCCTGCGGCGACGCCGCAGACGATAGGCGGCGATGCGCCGACCTGGGGATTGATCGCAGGATTGTCCGTCCTGCTGTGCACCATGCTGACCACCGCTGCGGTGGCGGCGCAGCGCGGCCAGCTCGGCCCGATGATCCGGCGTGGCAGCTCGCGCCAGACCGCCGGCAGTGCAACCCAGACGGCGCGCCAATCGTTGGTCGTACTGCAGGTGGCCGTGACCATGGCCTTGCTGTTCGGCATCGGCGTGCTGCTGCGCAGCTCGCACAATCTGCTGGCCGAGGACATCGGCTTCCAGCGCGATCATCTGCTGCTGGTCGGCCTTGACGATCTGCTGCCCCACGACGCCGCACCGCAGGCACGTGCCACACGCTTGCAGGAGCTGCGCGATCAGGCGCACGCCCTGCCCGGTGTCGTGGCGGTGGGGCTTGGCAACATGATCCCGTTCGCGGACAGCATCGCCACCACCACATTCACGCCGCCGGGCCAGGAGGACATCAAGGAACAGCCCATCGGCTACGACCAGCACGTCGATGCCGGCTATTTCGCCGCCTTGGGCGTACCGCTGCTGCACGGCCGCGGTTTCAGCGCGGAGGAAGTGCGTCATCAGGCGCCGGTGGCCATCGTCGATGAGTTGTTCGTGCAGCGCCATTTCGGGAACAGCGACCCACTGGGCAAGCAGTTCCGGGTGGGGGTTGGCCCCGACGTTCCGGATCGTGAGGTCACGGTGATCGGCGTGGTGCCGACCCTCAAGCAACGTTCGCTGGACGAGACCCCCGACCGGGTGGCGATCTATCAACCCGCCGCCGCGCCAGCGCATGCCTCGCTCGCCGTGCGCACCAGCGTGGAAGCTGCGGCCCTGATCGCGCCACTGAAGGCGCTCGGCAAGCGCATTGCACCCAACGACGCGTTGGGGCCGATCGTGCCTTTCGACGCGCGCATCGCCGACACGCTCAGGGATCGCACGCGCCTGAACAGCCTGCTCGGCCTGCTGGGCCTGCTCGCCCTGCTGCTGGCCGCCGTCGGCCTGTATGCGGTGCTCGTCTATGCGGTCGGGCAGCGCATCGCGGAATTCGGCGTGCGCATGGCGCTCGGTGCCAGGGCATCGACCATCGTGCGCCAGGTGCTGGGCCAGGGATTGTTTCTGGTGGGGCTGGGCGTCACGCTCGGTCTGCCGCTGGCCTGGCTGTTCGCGCACAGCTTTTCCGAGCGCCTGTTCCAGGTCGGCACGTTCGACCTGCCCACCCTCGCTGCGGTAACGCTGGTGCTGGGGGTCATCGCCCTGCTCGCCTGCCTTTCGCCCGCCCGTCGTGCCGCCGCCACCGACCCGGTGCTGGCACTGCGCAACGAATGACTCCGCCCCTCGGGAACCATCATGATCCACCTTGAGAATCTCGAAAAGTCACTGCCGCTGGCCCAAGGTCGGCAATGGATTCTGCGCAACATCCGGCTGCACATCGGCGAGGGGGAATTCATCAGCATCATGGGGCCGTCGGGAGCCGGCAAGAGCACCCTGCTCAACATCCTTGGCCTGCTCGACCACGACTGGCAGGGCTCATTCTCATTCGACGGCGTGGCCGTCCAGACGCTCGCGCCACGCCAGCGCCAGCAGTTACAGCGCGACAAGGTCGGCTTCATCTTCCAGCACTACCACCTGATCGACGACCTCAAGGTGTGGGAGAACCTGGACCTGCCGCTGCAATACCGCGACGTGCCGTCGAGTGAGCGCGCCGCGCGGGTCGCCGACCTGCTCGACCGCTTCCAGATCGTGGGCAAGAAGGACCTGTATCCGAACCAGCTGTCGGGTGGCCAGCAGCAGCTGGTGGCGGTTGCTCGCGCCGTCATTACCCGTCCGAGGCTGCTGCTTGCCGACGAACCGACCGGCGCGCTGCACTCCACGCAGGCGCGCAGCATCATGGATCTGCTGCATGAGCTGCACCGCGATGGCATGACCATCGTGCAGGTCACCCACCACCAGGGTTTCGCCGACGAGGCGCAGCGCGTGGTCCGCCTCGCCGATGGCTGGATCGAGCAACCGCTGGCTCGGGTATAGTCGCGACGCGGTCCATGTGAACGCTGCACCATGACCCAGCCTGCCCTGCTCATCGCCGACGACCAGCGCGACGTACGCGAGGCCTTGCGCCTGCTGCTCAAGGCCGAGCGCATCGACGCGGTGGGTGTCGATGGCCCCGCCGCGGCGCTTGCGGCGCTGGCCAGGCAGCGTTTCGATGCGGCACTGATCGACCTCAATTACACCCGTGACACCACCTCGGGCGCGGAGGGCATCGAACTGCTGCGCGCGCTCAAGAAGCTCGACCCCGAGCTGCCCGTGATCGTGATGACCGCATGGGGCTCGATCGACCTCGCGGTCGAGGCCATGCGCCACGGTGCCGGCGATTTCATCGAGAAGCCGTGGGACAACACGCGCCTGCTCGCGGTCGTGCGCAACCAGCTGGCGCTGGGCGGATCGCGGGGCGAGGCGGCGCGCCTGCGGCGCGAGAACGAAATCCTGCGTGGCGAGGGCGAGGACGATTTCATCGCCACGTCGGTGCCGATGCGCCAGCTGCTGGAGCGGCTCGACCGCGTGGCGCCGACCGGTGCCAACGTGCTGATCCTGGGCGAGAACGGCACCGGCAAGAGCCTGCTCGCGCAGCGCCTGCACGCACGCTCGACGCGTGCCGCACGACCACTGGTCAAGGTCAACATGGGCGGCATCCCGGACAGCGTCTTCGAGGCGGAGATGTTCGGCCACGTCAAGGGCGCGTTCACCGACGCCAAGAACGACCGCATCGGCCGCTTCGAGCTCGCCGACGGCGGTACGCTGTTCCTCGACGAGATCGCCAACATCCCGCTGGCGCAGCAACCCAAGTTGCTGCGCGTGCTCGAGGACGGCGAGCTCGAGCGCGTGGGCTCCTCGCGCACGCTCAAGGTCGACGTGCGCCTGGTTTCGGCCACCAACGCCAACCTTGCCGCGGAGGTCGCGCGCGGCCACTTCCGCAAGGACCTGCTGTTCCGTCTCAACACGGTGGAGTTGCACCTGCCACCGCTGCGCGAGCGCAGGCCCGACATCCGCCTGCTCGCGGGCGCGTTCGTCGAGCGCTATGCCCGCCGCTACCAGCGTGATACGCCCAGCATCAGCCAGGACGCGCTGCGCGCGCTCGACGCCTACGCCTGGCCCGGCAACGTGCGCGAGCTGTCGCACGTGATGGAGCGCGCGGTGCTCATGCTCGATGGCCATGTGATCGACGAACCGGCGCTCAACCTGCGCAGCGACGCCGGCACGACGCGGGCCAATGCAGTCGCTCTGGCGGCCAGCGAGTCGATGAGCGTGGACGCGGCCGAGGAGCGGCTCGTGCGCGAGGCGCTGGAGCGCACCGGTGGCAACATCCAGCGCGCGGCCGGCCTGCTCGGCCTGAGCCGCCCCTCGCTGTACCGGCGCATGGAAAAATACGGAATCGAGTGAACGGCCCACGTCCGCGCTGGAGCTACGACACGCGCCTGCTGGTCGGCATCGTGCTGGTGGCCGCGCCCGCGCTGCTCGCGCTGCTGCCGGCGCTGCTGTGGCTGTTGCCCAGCCGTGGCGCGGCGCTCGCTCTATGGGGCCTGGTGCTCGCGATCACCATCGCCGCGGCGCTGCTGTTGCGGCGCAAGGCCGTGTATGGGCTGTACACGCTGTCGAACCTGCTCGAAGCGCTGCGCGAGGGCGACTACAGCCTGCGCGGCACCCACGCGCGGCGCGGCGACGCGGTGGGCGAGGTGGTGCACGAGATCAACACGCTGGCGCAAAGCCTGCGCGAGCAGCGCCTGTCATTCGAGGAACGCGGCGCCCTGCTGCGCACCGTGGTGGACACGCTCGACATCGCGGTCCTCGCCTTCGATGAGCAGGCCCTGCTGCGCCTGGCCAATCCGGCCGCCGAGCGCCTGCTCGGCGCGCCCCTCGCCGGGCTGCTGGGGCGTTCGGCCACCAGCCTGCAGCTGGGGCCATGTCTGGACATCCACCGCGTGCAGCTGCTGGAACGCAGCTTTGGCGGTACCCACGGCCGGTGGGAGGTGCGCCATGCGCGCTTTCGCGAACAGGGGCGCCCGCACGATCTGCTGGTGATAAGCGACCTCAGCCGGGCCCTGCGCGAGGAAGAGCGCCTAGCCTGGCAACGCCTGCTGCGCGTGCTCGGCCACGAGCTCAACAACTCGCTCGCGCCGATCCGCTCGATGGCCGGCACACTGGCCAGGCTCATCGGCAGCGATCCCCCCGCGGCCGACTGGCGCGACGACGTGGATGCGGGCTTGCGCGTGATCGGTGACCGCGCCGAGGCGCTCGCGCAATTCATGACGCGCTACACCCAGCTTGCGCGCCTGCCGCCACCCACGCCCCGCGAGTTCGACCTGGCGCTGCTGGCGCGCCGAGTGGCCGCGCTGGAACAGCGTCTCGTGGTGGGCACGGGCGGCCCGGCGCCGGCACTGGCCATGGGCGATCCCGAGCAGATCGAGCAGGCGCTGATCAACCTCGTGCGCAATGCCACCGATGCGGCTCTCGAAGGCGGTGGCCACGTCGATCTGCACTGGAGCGCCGACGCCGAGGGCTGGCTCATCGAGGTCGGCGACGATGGCCCGGGGCTGCCGCCGAGCGAAAACCTGTTCGTGCCGTTCTTCACCACCAAGGCCGGCGGGTCGGGCATCGGGCTCGTACTTGCGCGCCAGATCGTCGAGGCACACGGCGGCTCGCTCGCGCTGGCCAACCGCCACGGGCGCAGCGGCTGCATCGCGCGCCTGCACCTGCCGCAGCGGTGCTGATCAGGCCTGGGCGAAGCTGAAGGTGAGCACGTCGGCGATGTCGTCGGTCGCGGCCAGCCACATGAGCAGGCGTTCGATGCCCAATGCCACGCCGGCGCAGTCCGGCAGCGACGGCAGCGCCTGCAGCAGTGGTTCATCCAGCGGCAGCTCGCGCTGCCCGCGCGCGCGCCGGCGGGCATTGTCGCGTTGGAAGCGGGCGCGCTGTTCGCGGGCGTCGGTGAGCTCCTGGTAGCCGTTGGCGAGCTCCTGCGCGCCCAGGTACAGCTCGAAGCGTTCGGCGACCGCGGGCTCGCCGGGCCGCACCCGTGCCAGTGCGGCCTGGCTCGATGGGAAGTCGCGCACCACGGTGATGCGGTCGCGCGGCATGCGCGGCTGCAGGCAATGGCTCATCACCAGGTCGAGCCAATCGTCGCGCTCCAGACCTTGCGCCTGGATGCGCACTTCGCCCAGCGCGCGCTGCAGCGCGCTGTCCGGCGCGGTGAACGGATCGAGGCCGAGTTCGCGCTGGAACAGCTCGCGATAGGTGCAGCCGAGCACCTCGACGCGGCGCCCGGATGCGCTGGCGAGCCCGCTCACGAGTTCGACGGTCTCCGCGGCCAGGCGCGCGTAATCCCAGCCGACCCGATACCACTCCAGCATCGTGAACTCGGGATTGTGGCGGCGCCCGGCCTCGCCGTTGCGGAACACGCGCCCAAGCTCGTAGCAGTCGCCGATGCCGGCCGCGAGCAGGCGCTTGAGCGCGAACTCGGGCGATGGCCGCAACCAGCGCTCGCGTGCGCCGTGCCCGACGTGGCCGCTGAAGGTGGTCGCGAACGGCTCGATGTTCGGCTCGGGATTGGCGGCGCCCGACAGCAACGGGGTTTCCACCTCGAGCACGCCACGCGCGGCAAAGAACGCGCGGATGTGCGCCTGCACGGCGGCCCGCTGCTCGCAGGCGGCGCGCAACCGGGCTGCGTTCACCATAGCCATTGCCTATCACCTCGTTACGATCAATCAATTTCACAAACCGATGGCCGCCGCCTACCATGGCCGGGTCGATTCCCCCACCCACCGCAGGAGCCAGTGATGTCGCTGATCAACACCACCATCAAGCCGTTCAAGGCGCAGGCCTTCCACAATGGCAAGTTCGTCGAGGTCACCGACCAGACGCTCAAGGGCAAGTGGGCGGTCATCATCTTCATGCCGGCCGCGTTCACCTTCAATTGCCCGACCGAGGTCGAGGATGCCGCCGAACACTATGCCGAGTTCCAGAAGGCCAATGCCGAAGTGTACGTGGTCACCACCGACACCCACTTCTCGCACAAGGTCTGGCACGAGACCTCGCCCGCGGTCGGCAAGGCCAAGTTCCCGCTCGTGGGCGATCCGACCCACCAGCTCACGCGAGCATTCGACGTGCACATCGACGAGGCCGGCCTCGCGCTGCGCGGCACCTTCATCGTCAATCCCGACGGCGTGATCAAGACGCTGGAGATCCACGACAACGCGATCGCGCGCGACGTCACCGAGACGCTGCGCAAGCTCAAGGCCGCGCAGTACGTCGCCGCACATCCGGGCGAGGTGTGCCCGGCCAAGTGGAAGGAAGGCAACAAGACGATCGCCCCGTCGATCGACCTGGTCGGCAAGATCTGACGCTCGACCGCCGTCCCTGCCTGCCCTGCCCGTGCGGGGCAGGCCCGCGCGGCAGGGCGCCCCGCCGCCTTGCCGCACGCCGCCCGCGCACCCGCCCATCCCTTGCCTGGAGATCGACGCCATGTTGGACGCCAACCTCAAGACCCAGCTCAAGGCCTACCTGGAGCGCCTCACGCAGCCAATCGAACTGGTGGCCACGCTCGATGACAGCGACACCGGGCGGCAGATGCGCGAGCTGCTCGACGACATCGCCGCGCAGTCGGACCTGATCACGCTGCGCCACGCCGACGACGCGCAGGTGCGGCGGCCTTCGTTCGCGATCGCGCGCGCCGATGGCAGCGTGCACCTGCGCTTTGCCGGCCTGCCGCTCGGCCATGAGTTCACCTCGCTGGTGCTCGCGCTGCTGCAAGTGGGCGGACATCCTTCCAGGGAAGCGCCCGAACTGCTCGAACAGGCGCGTGCGCTGGCCGGTCCGTACCGTTTCGAGACCTTCTTCTCGCAGTCCTGCCAGAGCTGTCCCGACGTGGTGCAGGCGCTCAACCTGCTGGCGGTGCTCAACCCCAACGTCGAGCACGTCGCGATCGACGGCGCGGCGTTCCCGGCCGAAGTCGAACAGCGCGGCATCATGGCGGTGCCCGCGATCCTGCTCAACGGCGCGGAATTCGGCAGCGGCCGCATGGGCCTGGCCGAGATCCTGGCCAAGCTCGACAGCGGCGCCGCGGCACGCGCGGCCGCCGCCATCGACGCCAAGGATGAGTTCGATGTGCTCGTGGTCGGCGGCGGCCCGGCGGGCGCGGCGGCGGCGATCTATGCCGCGCGCAAGGGCATCCGCACCGGCGTGGTCGCCGAGCGCTTCGGTGGCCAGGTGCTCGACACCCTGTCGATCGAGAACTTCATCTCGGTGCCGCACACCGAGGGACCGCGCCTGGCCGCGGCACTGGAGCAGCATGTGCGCGAGTACGAGGTCGACGTGATGAACCTGCAGCGTGCGCAGGCACTGGTGCCGGGCGCCACCGGCTTCACGCTGCAGCTGGAAAGCGGTGCAGCGCTCCGGGCCCGCACCGTGGTGCTCGCCACCGGCGCGCGCTGGCGGCAGATGAACGTGCCCGGCGAGAACGAGTACCGCAACAAGGGCGTGGCCTATTGCCCGCATTGCGACGGACCGCTGTTCAAGGGCAAGCGCGTGGCCGTGATCGGCGGCGGCAACTCGGGCGTGGAGGCGGCGATCGATCTTGCCGGCATCGTCGAACATGTCACGCTGCTGGAGTTCGATCCCCGATTGCGCGCCGACGAGGTGCTGCAGCGCAAGCTGCGCAGCCTGCCAAACGTGCGCGTGATCGTGTCGGCGCAGACCACCGAGGTGGCCGGCGATGGCCAGCGCGTGACCGGACTGGTGTACCGCGACCGCGACAGTGGCGACAGCCATCGGCTCGATCTGGACGGGATCTTCGTGCAGATCGGCCTGCTGCCCAACACCGAATGGCTCAAGGGCACGCTCGCGCTGAGCGCGCGCGGCGAGATCGAGGTGGATGCGCGTGGCCAGACCTCGCTGGCGGGCGTATTCGCCGCGGGCGACTGCACCACGGTGCCGTACAAGCAGATCGTGATCGCGATGGGCGAAGGCTCGAAGGCGGCGCTGGGCGCGTTCGACCACCTGATCCGCAGCAGCGCGCCCGCCAGCGAGGCCTCGCGCAAGGTTGCCTGATGTGGCGCTGCCGCAGGGCGCGCGCGCATGCCGGCCATCCACACGGCTGACGCGGCGCCCGCGTTGCGGTAGAAAGGGCGTCGCGCCGGCACCCCTGACCGGCGACGGGACATCCCGGAGTCGCCCATGCTCAACAAGATGTTCAACTACGGCGCGATCGGCGGGCTCATCGCCGGCGTCCTCATGTTCGCGTTCGCCGCGATCCTGCACGTGCATCCCGCCCCGCAGCACGGCGCCATGCCCGGCTACCTTGTGATGGTGGCCGCGGCGCTGCCGATCTTCGTCGCCATCCGCCGCTACCGCGCCGAGAACAGCCGCGGCGACGTGGGCATCGTGCCCGCGATCGCGCTCGGACTCGCGGTCGCCGCCATTACCGCCGCGGTGTACGCACTGTGCTGGGAGCTGGTGCTGGCCTGGAGCGGAATGGACTACGGCGCGGAACACGCGGCGCAGATGCTGGCCGATGCGCAGGCCCAGGGCATGCAGGGCGCCGCGCTCGATGACCTGACCGCGCAGCTGCGGCAATGGCAGTCCGACTATGCGAGTACGCCGCAGCGCTTGGCGTTCTCGTTCATGGAGAGCTTTCCGGTGGGTGCCGTGATGGCCGTGGTGTCGGCGTTGCTGCTGGCCAACCCGCGCTTCATGCCGCTGCGTGGCGCGGCGCGGCGTCGCTGACGCGTGGCGGCGGACGCCGCCCCGCGCGCGGCTCAGAACATGTGCCGCTCGATGCCAAGCTGCGCCAGGATCTTGCTCGCGATCTCCTCGATCGAGGTGTGGGTGGTGTTCTGCACCGGGATGTTCTCGCGGCGGAACAGCTTGTCGGCCAGTTCCAGTTCGCGCCGGCACTGCTCGATGCGCGCATAGCGGCTGCCCGGCCGCCGCGCCTCGCGCACCTGCGCCAGCCGCTGCGGCTCGATCGTGAGCCCGTACAGGCGCGCGCGGTACGGCAACAGGCGCTTGGGAATCTCCAGCCGCTCGAGATCCTCCTCGGTCAGCGGGTAGTTGGCCGCCTTGACGCCGTAGTGCAGCGCCATGTACAGGCAGGTCGGCGTCTTGCCCACGCGCGACACGCCCACGAGGATCACGTCGGCATCGTGGTAGTTGACGTCGATGCCGTCGTCGTGGGTCAACGCATAGTTGGTGGCGTTGATGCGCGCCTCGTACTCGGTGAAGTCGGTCAGGCCGTGCGCCTTGCCCACGCGCGCGGAGCGCTGCGCGCCCAGTTCGGCCTCCAGCGGCGCGATGAACGGCGCGAACACGTCGAGCATGAGCGCACCGCTCTCGGCCACCACGTCGCTCAGGCGCTGGTCCATGATCGTGTTGACCACGATCGGGCGCGCGCCGGTTTGCGCGTAGGCGGTCTTGATGCGCAGAGCGGCGGCCTGGGCCTTTTCCTCCGAATCCACGAACGGCAGGCGGAAGGTGTCGAAGCGGATCGAGTCGAACTGGGTCAGCACGCTGTGGCCGATGGTCTCGGCAGTGATGCCGGTGCCGTCCGACACGTAGAAGATGATGCGGTGCATGGGTTGTCCTGGCGGGCGGGCACGGCGCGCGACGGGCGACGCGACGCCAAGCATGCCGCAAGGCGCGCCCGCGATGAAAGTTCGTGCGCTGCTCAGCGGTACCGGCGCAGGTAGCGTTTCTCGAACGCAGCCTTGGCCCAGTGCATGACGCGCAGCGGTTTGAACGCGCGGCCGCCGCGCTCGTGGCGCGTCACCAGCAGGCCGCGGTCGAGCGTGTCGATAATGCAGGTGAGCTCGGCGCGGAAGCGCTCGCTGGGCGCCCGCCCGGCCAGTTCACCGAGCAGGTTGCGCGCGGCGGTGCCGGCATGCAGGTCGGCCTGGTGCGCCTGCTTGGGCATCCACTCCGGTCCGGGCAGGCTCGCGCCATCGCCGGCGACATAGGTGCAGTCGAGGCCGGCCACGCGGCAATGCCCATCACCCAGCACGAGGCCGCCGGGCGAGCGCGGCAACGAGGTCGCATCGAGCCAGGCCGGTCCGGTCAGGCCCGGCATGAACAGCGCAAGGTCGCTGTCGATGCGCGTGCGTTCGAGCTGCACGGCGCCAGCCTCGAACGCGACCGGCTTTTCGCCAAGCACGGTCTCGATGCCGCGCCGGCGCATCTCGTCGAGGATCAGGCCCACCGCGCGTTCGCCCAGGCGCAACCCCGGCTTGGGCGATGGACTGAAGAACACCAGGCGGAAGCGCTCGCGCCGGCCCTGCCGGCGCAGCAGCGTGTCGGTGCCGAACACGAACTCGAAGATCGGCCCGCCGCGCATCGCGATCGGCTCGTGCGGGTTGGAACCAAAGCCGAAGCACAAGGTGCCACCGCTGAGCGCGGCCAGGCGCTCGCGGATCGCTTCGCCCGCCGCCAGGCCGTCGCACGGGATGATCGCGTGCTCGATGCCGGGCAGCTTGCGAATGAAGCGTGCGCCGGTGGCGATCACGAGGCCATCGTTGGCAACCTCGCCCGCGTCGGTATGCAGGGTGCGCGCATCGGCCGACAGGCCGGTGGCGTGGGCGGCATGGAAGCGGACGTCGGCACGCCGCAGGAAGTTGTCCAGCGGCACCACGAGGTCCTCGCGCCGGCGTCGTCCCGACGGCAGCCAGATCGCACCCGGCAGGTAGTGCAGTTCGGCGCGCGGCGCGACCAGCGTGAGCTCGACCTCGCGCGATTGCCGGCGCAGCGTGCGCAGCGCGGTGAGGCCGGCAAAGCCTGCACCGACCACGGTGATGCGGCTGGCCATCTCAATGGGCCTCGTGTCCGAGGCCGAGCACCTCGCGCAAGCGCGCGTCCAGCTTGGTGACGCCCGCGGCGCGTCCCAGTTGCAAGGCCTGCTGCTGTGACAAGCCGTCGAACTGCTGCTGCTCCAGCGCCAGCAGCGCACCCGCGCGATTGCTGGTGGCGCAATGCACGAGTACCTGGCCATGGACGGGCCGCAGCGCCTCGTGCAGCAACTTCGCATTGGCGGCGTTGACACCCGCGGCGCCGTCCACGGGCAGGCGCAGGTAGCGCAGGCCGGCCGCGCGCACTTCGGCCGCCTCGTCGCGGTCCTTGAGTTCGCCCGGCATGCGCAGGTCGATCACCGTATCGACGCCGCGCGCTCGGATCGCGGCCCAGTCGGCGGCCGCGGGCTGGCCGGCGGTGTACAGGCCCGGCAGCGGCTCATGCACGATGAGTGCGGCCGGCGCCCCCACCGCAGGCGTGGCCACGGGGGTGTGCGCGCACGCGCCCAGCAGCGCGGCCGCGAGCAGCACCGTGATCCGCGCCAGCAAGACCCTGTGTCGGCGGTGCGGTCCGCTGCCGCCACGCCTGCTGCGCGCAATCCGCACCCGCCAGCACCCGTTCATGCCTGTCTCCCGTCGCCCAGATGATGCCGCGCCCAGCGCACGATGTCGGCGGCGTGCATCGCGCCTGCCTGGCGGGCGATTTCGCGACCGGAGTGAAACAGTGCCAGCGTGGGTATGCTGCGGATCGCGAAGCGCGCGCCCAGCGCCGGCTGCGCCTGGGTGTCGACCTTGGCCAGGCGCAGCTGCGGCTCGAGCTGGGCGGCGGCCTGCTCGAAGTGTGGCGCCATGGTGCGGCATGGCCCGCACCACGGTGCCCAGAAGTCGACCAGCACGGGCAGCGTCGCGCGCTCGACGTGGGCATGGAACGCGGCCTCGTCCAGCGCCACCGGATGCGCCGCGAACAGTGCCGCGCCACACTTGCCACAGGCCGGTGCCTGCGCCAGCCGGGCCGGCGGCACGCGGTTGAGCGCGTGGCAGTGCGCACAGGCGACCAGCAGCATGTCGGGCGGGTTCATCGCCGCGGCTCCGTCAGGCCGGCGCACCGGGCACATGCACGACGCCGTCGGCATCGACCACGCGCACATCGACCGCGATGCCGTCGCGCACGCTCTGGGTGACGATGCAGAACTGCTCGAACTGCGCGAGCGCGCGCTCGAAATGCTCGAGAGCGGCGGCCTTGTCGGCAAGCGTGAGCGTGACCTGCGCGCGCGGGATGCGCCAGCGCCCCTGTGCGTTGCGTTCCTTGCGCGCGCTGATGCGCACGCGGATCGGTGCCGGCTCGTTGCGGAACTTGCGCAGCGCAAACACCAGGCTCGCGGCGAGGCAGTTGGCCACGCCGGCCAGCAGCAAGGCGGATGGATTGGGTCCACGGCCACTGCCCAGCGGCGCAGGTTCGTCGGTGTGCAGCGCGGCCACCGCGTCATCCTCGAAACTCACCTTGAACGCATACGGCCCTTCCTGCTCCAGCTGCAGGTGGATTTCGTCGTTGTCAGCCACTGCCTGCACTCCTCGCCATCACCGCAAGATTGCGCCACACCCGTCGATTGCAAGCATGGCCGGCCGCGTCACTGTGCCGCGGGAACCTCGACCCACATCGCGCCGCGCAGGTCACCCACCGCGAACCCGGTCGCGGCATCGCGCGGATACAGGCGCTGCAGCGCCGCGCGCGTGTCGGCCGACAGCTCCTTGCCATGGCAGGCCAGGCACATCGGCTCGACCGCGATGCCACGCATCAACCGCAGCGCCACGCCCGCGGGCAGGTCCTGTCGCTGTACCTGTACCAGCGCGGATACCGGCTCGCCCGCGGCCACGCGCCCTTCGAAGCCGGCCAGACCCTGCGCCTGCCACGATTCGGCGGTGTTGGCAGGACTGCGCAGGCGCCCGGCCACCGCGACGCGACCGATGCGCACGCCGTGCCCGGCGCCGACGCGCGCCGCGATCAACGGCGCCTCCTCGTGGCAGAACGTGATCGCACCGACCGTGCCGCCGCGCTCGAGCTGTTGCGCGAGCGCCGCCTTGAGCTGCCGACCCAGATCCTGTGCCGCCGCCTGCGCACGCGCCTGCTCAGGCGCCGGTTCCGCGGCGGGCGCCGCTTGCGCCCACGCCTGCGCCTGGCCCAACACCATGCCCGCCAGCAGCCACCCGCGCATCCTCATGAGCTTGCCTCCATCACCTGCAGCGCCGGATCGCGGCGCCTGAGCACATAGTAAAGCAGCGGAATCACCAGCAGCGTGAGCACGGTGCTGACGAAAATGCCGAAGATCAGCGAGATCGCCAGCCCGTTGAAGATCGGATCATCGAGGATGAAAAACGCGCCGAGCATCGCCGCCACGCCCGTGAGCGCGATCGGCTTGGCGCGCACCGCGCAAGCATCGATGACCGCCGTGGCCAGCGCCACCCCGCGTGCGGTCTCGTGGTTGATGAAGTCCACCAGCAGGATCGAGTTGCGCACGATGATGCCTGCCAACGCGATCATGCCGATCATGCTGGTGGCGGTGAACTGCGCGTGCAGCAGCGCGTGGCCGGGCATCACGCCGATCACGGTGAGCGGAATCGGCGCCATGATCACCAGTGGCACGAGGTAGCTGCGGAACTGCGCCACCACCAGCAGGTAGATCAGGATCATGCCCGCGCCGTAGGCGATGCCCATGTCGCGGAAGGTCTCGTAGGTGATTTGCCACTCGCCATCCCACTTGATGCCGTAGCCGCGGGTGTCGGCCGGCTGCGCGATGAAGCTTTGGCCGAGTTGCTCACCTGCCACGCGCACCTGCCCCAGCTTGCCCACCATCGCGAACATGCCGTACAGCGGGCTGTCGAGCGCGCCCGCCTCATCGCCCATCACGTACACCACGGGCAGGCCGTCCTTGTGGTGGATGGCATCGTCCCAGTCGTCGCGCCGCACGGTCACCAGCTCCGACAGCGGCACCAATTCGCCCGCGGCGCTGCGCACGCGCAGGCCAAGCAGCGCCGGCAACGCCGACTGGTCCCGTGCCGACAGGCGTAAACGGATCGGGCGCGGATACTTGGAGGTCCCATCGTGCAGGTAGCCCGCATCGTGGCCGCCCACCGCCAGCGCAATCGCATCGACCACGCTCGCCTGCGCCACGCCCAGGCGCGCCGCGCGCTCGCGGTCGAGCACGAGGGTCTCGCGCGGCGCATCGGCCGCGACGCTGGTGTCGATGTCGACGATGCCGCTGGTGCGTGCGAACAGCTCGTCGGCGAGCGCACGCGCGATGCGGCGCTGGCCCGCGTAGTCGGGGCCGTACAGCTCGGCCACCAGCGGCGCCAACACCGGCGGCCCCGGTGGCACTTCCACCACCTGCACCACCGCCTCGTGGCGCGCGCCGATCGCTGCCAGTACCGGCCGGATCGCGCGCGCGATGTCGTGGCTCTGCCGTCGGCGCAGGTGCTTGTCGACGAGGTTGACCTGCAGGTCGCCGAGGTTGCCTGCGCTGCGCAGGTAGTACTGCCGCACCAGTCCGTTGAAATTGATCGGGGCGGCGGTGCCCGCATAGCCTTGGTAGTCGAGCACCTCGGGCACGCCATCGACCGCGGCGGCCAGTTCCGTGAGCAGCGCGTGGGTCTGCTCCAGCGTGCTGCCCTCGCGCAGGTGCACCACCACCTGCAGTTCGGACTTGTTGTCGAACGGCAGCATCTTGAGCACCACCAGCTCGACCAGCGCGAGCGCGGCGCTGAGCACGACCAATGCCGCCATCGAGCCGAACAGCAGCGCGCGATGGCGCCCCGCGCGCGCCCCGTACAGGAACGGTGACATCACGCGCTCGAACAGGCGATGCAGGCGCGACGGCTGCGTGTCGTCGCTGGCGACGGCGGCGTCGTTGCCGCTGCCGTGGCGGCGCAGCAGCTTGAACGACAGCCACGGCGTGACCACGAGCGCGATCAGCAGCGACAGCAGCATGCCGGCCGAGGCATTGATCGGGATCGGCCGCATGTACGGCCCCATCAGGCCCGACACGAATGCCATCGGCATGAGCGCCGCGATCACCGTGAAGGTGGCGAGGATGGTCGGTCCGCCGACTTCGTTGACCGCGAGCGGAATGATCCTGAGCAGGCTGCGCCGCTCGCCCGAGCGGGCGTCGAGCGCGAGGTGGCGGTGGATGTTCTCCACCACCACCACCGCATCGTCGACGAGGATGCCGATCGAAAAGATCAGCGCGAACAGGGACACGCGATTGAGGGTGAAGCCGAGCGCATGCGAGGCAAACAGCGTCACCGCCAGCGTCAGGATCACCGCGCTGCCGACCACGATGGCCTCGCGCCAGCCCAGCGCGAACAGCACCAGCAGCACCACCGAGGCGGTGGCGAACATGAGCTTCTGGATGAGCTTTTGCGCCTTGTCGGTGGCGGTGCGGCCGTAGTCGCGCGTGACGGTGGCGTGTACGCCAGCGGGGATGAGCTCGCCCTGCACCTGTTGCAGGCGCTGCTCGATCGCACGCGTGATGTCGGCGGCGTTGCTGCCCGGCTTCTTGGCGATCGCAAGGGTCACGGCCGGTGCGATTCCGGCCTGCGGGCCGGCCCGCCCGGGCGGCGCGCCGTACCACACGTAGCTGCTGGCGAGGTCGCCGCGTGCCTGCACCTGCGCCACGTCCGCAAGCAGCAGCGGCTTGCCATCGTGCATGCCGATCACCAGCGTGGCGACATCCTCGGCCGAAGCCAGGAAGCGCCCCGCGGTGAGCGGCACTGCGCCGCCGGCATCGACGCGCTCGCCAGCATGGTGCACGACGTTGGCCGCGTGCAGCGCCTGCACGAGGTCGGAGCTGGCCAGCCGATAGGACGCGAGCCGGGCCGGATCGAGCGTGACCAGCACCGCGCGCTGGGGCGCGCCGATCGTGTAGATGTCGCGCGTGCCCGGGATGCGCTTGAGATCGCTTTCCAGCGTGTGCGCGACTTCGGCCAGGCGCGTCGCATCGGTGTGCGCGTCATCGCTCCACAGCGTGACCGCCATCACCGGAACGTCGTCGATGCCCTTGGGCTTGACCAGCGGCGTGCCCACGCCCACGCCCGCGGGCATCCAGTCCTGGTTGGAGAACACCTGGTTGTACAGGCGCACCAGCGCCGG
>QUBV01000036.1 GCA_014338185.1 Lysobacterales bacterium
GCCGCCGTGGACGCACCCGCGCGTGCCTGGGCCAGGGCCTCGTCGAGCGTGCGGTAGAGGAAATCGTGCACGAGCCGGCCCTCGCGGAAACGCACCTCGTGCTTGGCCGGATGCACGTTGACATCGACCAGCGCGGGATCCAGCTCGAGGAACAGCACGAACGCGGCGTGGCGCCCGTGGAACAGCACGTCGGCATAGGCCTGGCGCACCGCGTGCGCCACCAGCCGGTCGCGCACGAGGCGACCGTTGACGTGGAAGTACTGCTGGTCGGCCTGCGCGCGCGAGGCGGTGGGCAGGCCGACCCAGCCATGCAGGTGCAGCCCGGCCGCAGCATGCTCCACGCGCAGGCTGTTGCCGACGAATTCCTCGCCCAGCACGTCGGCCAGGCGTCGCTCCAAACCCGATGCATCGCGCACCGGCTTGAACCAGCGCAGCACCTTGCCATTGTGGCCGAGCCGGAACTCGACCGCGGGCCGTGCCAGGGCCATCGACCTGACCCAGTCCTCGACATGGCCCAGTTCGGTGCGCTCGGCGCGCAGGAACTTGCGCCGCGCGGGCAGGTTGTAGAACAGGTCGCGCACTTCCACCGCGGTGCCGGGCGCATGCTGTGCCGGCACCGGCGCGCGCAGCTTGCCGCCGTCGACCTCGATGCGCCAGGCGGCATCGGCGTCGCGCCGGCGCGAGATCAGCACGAAGCGCGACACCGAGGCGATCGAAGGCAGCGCCTCGCCGCGGAAGCCGAGCGTGGCCACGCGCTCCAGGTCATCGAAGCTGCCGATCTTGCTGGTCGCGTGCGCACTGACCGCGAGCGCGAGGTCCTCGGCCTCGATGCCGTCGCCATCGTCGCGCACGCGGATGAGGCGTGCGCCGCCTTGCTCCAGATCGATGTCGATGCGCCGCGCGCCCGCATCGAGGCTGTTCTCGACCAGTTCCTTGACCACCGAAGCCGGGCGCTCGATCACCTCGCCCGCGGCGATCTGGTTGACGAGTTCGGGGGGCAGCGGATGGATGCGGGACATGTGCGGCGCCACGGCGGAGCCGCATCATAGCCGATGGTCCGCGTCAGCCCGACGGGATCTCCAGCACCGCGCCCACGCGCACGCGATCGCTGGCAAGGTCGTTGGCCGCGCGCAGCTGCGCCAGCGTGACGCCGTGCGCGTGCGCGATCGCACTGAGCGTCTCGCCCCTGCGCACCACGTAGCGCGCCGGCTTGCGCGGCGCGGGCGTGGCCGTGGTCGCGGCGACGGCCGGCTTGTCCTTGCCGCGTGCCGCCTGTTGCGCGAACCAGGTGCCCGGTGGCGGCGCGGCACGGAACCACGCGCGCACGCCGTCGAGGATCGCATCGGCGAGCTTGTCGCGATGGCGCGGATCGGTGAGGCGCGCCTCTTCGGTCGGATTGGTGATGAACGCGGTTTCCACCAGGATCGATGGCACGTCGGGTGAACGCAGCACCACGAAGTTGGCGCGCTCGACGTAGTTGCGATGGGTGGGACCGAGCTTGCGCAGCGACTGCAACACCTTGCCCGCGACCTCGTTGCTCGCGCCCATGGTCGCACCCTGTGACAGGTCGAGCAGCACCTTGGCCAGCGTGTCGTCCTTGTCGTCGAGCGAGATGCCGCCGACCAGGTCGGCGCGGTTCTCGCGATCGGCCAGCCAGCGCGCGGCCTCGCTGCTCGCGCCACGCGGTGACAGCACCCACACCGACGACCCGCGCGCGTCGGAATTGGTGAACGCATCGGCGTGGATCGAGATGAACAGGTCGGCCTTGGCCTCGCGCGCCTTGAGATAGCGCTCCTGCAACGGGATGAAGTAGTCACCGTCGCGCGTGAGTTCCGCGCTCATGCCCGGTGTCGCGTCGATCACCTGCTTGAGCTGGCGCGCGACCGCGAGCGTGATGGTCTTCTCGTGCGTGCCGCTGGCGCCGGTCGCACCCGGGTCGTCACCGCCGTGGCCGGCGTCGATCGCCACGATCACCTTGCGCGCCTGGCTGCTGGCAACGTCGGCCACGCTCTTGACCGGCGCCGGCTTGGCGGTGCTGGCCGGATACAGGTCGACCACGAGGCGGTAGCCGAACTTGTCGGCTGGCGGCAGCAGGAAGGTCTTGGGCCGCACGCCATCGGCGAGGTCGAACACGATGCGCGTGTCGTTCTTGCCCTGCCGCCCCGCGCGCAGGCCCTTGAGCACGCCGACGCTCGCCGGTGTGGTGAAACCTTCGGCAAGACGGCTGTCACGCAGGTCGAGCACGAGCCGCTCGGGCGCACTCAGGCGCAGCAGCTTGTAGTCGACCCGCGCCGATACATCGAACACCACGCGCGTCGATTCCGGACCCGCCCACACGCGCGAGGACTGCACGTCGGCGGCCTGCAGGGATCCGCCTGCGACCAGCGCAGCCAGACCGATCCCCAACCAGCGATGGCGTGCGATTGCCCACATGGCGCGTATTCAAACCGAACCCTGGCGCAAATTGCAAGTGTTTTTCCTTGCAAATCCGCAAGCTGCGATACGTTCATGAATCTTGGTTGAGGATCGGGAGCCGCGCAGGCGGCCACACCGGCGCGGCCGGCGGCACCGTGGCGGCACGGCCACCTCAGGCGCGCCGCAGCAGGTTCGCGCGTTCGAGCAGCGCGATCCCGCGCGCGTTGGCCTCGATCGCCAGGTCACGCGTGGCGCCGGCATGCCCGAGTCGCAACACGAGGTCGGGCGCAGGCAGCAGCATGCCGCCGCGTTCGGGCCACTCCACCAGCAGCAAAGCGGCGGGATCGGCCAGGTCGGGCAGGCCGAGCCACTCCAGTTCCTGCGGATCGGCGATGCGGTACAGGTCCAGGTGGTGGAGGTCGCGTGCGCCCACGCGATAGGACTCGATGAGGCTGTAGGTCGGGCTCTTGACGCGCTCGCCCACGCCCAGCGCCTGCAGCAACGCGCGCGCGAAGGTGGTCTTGCCCGCGCCGAGCTCACCGCGCAGGTGCAGCACCGCGCCGCCGTCGAGCGCCGGCGCGAGACGCCGCGCCAACGCGACCAGCGCCGCCTCGTCCAGCGCCCGCAGTTCGAGCACGGGGTTCATCGCTCCAGTCCGTTGAGCACGCGGCGCAGCAGCGGCCACAGGTCGCGCGCGATGAGCCCGCGCATGCCCTCGCGCGCAGCGAGGTCGCCTGCGCGCGCGTGTGCGGCCACGCCCACGCACGCCGCGTCCCACGCCGGCATGCGCTGCGCCAGCAGTGCCGCGATCACGCCCGTGAGCACGTCGCCGGTACCGCCGCTGGCCAGGCCCGGGTTGCCCCAGGGACACACCGCGACGCGTCCGTCGGGCGCCGCGACGAGGCTGCCGCTGCCCTTGAGCACGGCCACGCATGCGTGGCGCCGCGCGAGTTCGCGCACCGCCGCGTAGCGATCCTCCTGCACCTGCGCCACACTGCAGCCGAGCAGGCGCGCGGCCTCGCCCGGATGCGGCGTGATCACGCTCGCCGCGCCCAGCGCGCGCGGCGCCTGCGCGAGCAGGTTGAGCGCGTCGGCATCGACCACCTGTGGCATGTCCGAGGCGAGCGAGCGCGCCAGCAGGTGGCGCGACCACTCGCCGGTGCCCAGGCCCGGCCCGAGTGCGAGCACGTCCGCACGCGCGAGCAGCGCATCGAGTTCGGCATCGGTCTCCACACCGCGCGCCATCGCTTCGGGCAGCGCCGCATTGAGCGCGCCCACCTGTGCGGCACGCGTGGCCACGCTGACCAGGCCCGCGCCCGTGCGCAGCGCCGCACCCGCGGCCAGCTGCACCGCGCCGCCATAGCCATGGTCGCCGCCGATCACGAGCACATGGCCATGGCTGCCCTTGCTGGAATCGGCGCGCCGTGGCGGCAAGCGCGCGAACAGCGTGGCATCGAGCAACTGCGCCTCGGGTTCGAACGCGGCATGCAACGAGGCCGGCAGATCGAGCAGCGCAAGCTCGCGCCTGCCGCAATGGTCGGCGGCGGCCGCGGTGAACAGGCCGCGTTTCCACGCCACCATGCACAGCGTCACGTCCGCGCGCACCGCAATGCCGCGGGGCACGCCGCGGTCGGCATCGAGTCCGGAGGGAACATCCAGTGCGAGCACGCCCACCGCGGCCTCGGCAAGCTGCGCGATGAGTTCGCGCGCCACGCCATCGACCGCACGCGACAGGCCGCTGCCGAACAGGCCATCGACCACCACGTCGGCCGGCGGCAGCGCCAGCCCCGCGTGGGCGGGCTGCAGCACGCCGCCCGCGGCGATGAAGTCGGCGCGCGCACGCGCGGCATCGCCGCTGCCCTGCCCGCCCAGCACCAGCGCATCCACCGCGAGCCCGGCCTCGAGCGCGAGCACGCCCAGCAGCAGCGCGTCACCGCCGTTGTTACCGTGTCCGACCAGCAGCAACACGCGGCGCGCCTGCGGCCAATGCGTGCGCAGGCATGCGAACGCGGCGGCGGCCGCGCGCTGCATGAGCACGTAGCCGTCGATGCCCAGCGACTCGATCGCAGCGCGATCGATGCGGCGCACCTGCTCGGCGCTGTAGAGCGCGCATTCGCGCGGATCGGGCTTCATCGGCGCATTCTATCGACGTGGCCGCCCACGCTGGACCGCCACCCGCGCCGGCATGCCCACCTCGCCGGGCAGCACTTCACAGCATGCGCTTGAGCGTGTCGTCACGGCGGATACGGTGGTGCCAGAGCGCGGCGAGGATGTGCAGACCGATCACCCAGTAGAACGCGGTGCCGATCGCGCCATGCAGGTCCTCCAGCGAATGCGCAAGCGCCTTGTCGGCCGGCAGCAGCGCCGGCAGGGCGATGCTCGTGAACGGCACCAGCACCTGCTTGTCGTCACTCCATGCGGTCATGATGCCGAGCACGGGCATGACGATGAAGAACGCATACAGCAGCACGTGCACGGTCTTGGCCACGGTCGCGCTGAACCAGCCCAGCGGCGGCGTGATCGGCGGCGCACCATTGCGCTTGCGACTGGCCAGGCGCCACCAGGCCAGCACGAAGAGCGCAATGCCGCCCCAGAAATGCCCCTGCATCATCGCCGCGCGACCCGCGCTGCCGCGTGGGAACAGGCCGCGTTGCTCGATGAGCACGTAGGTGACGAGCAGCAGCAGCGCCATCAACCAATGCAGGCGGCGCAGGGCGGGGGCATAACGCGGGCGGACCATCGCATTCATCGCAGGACTCCGGTCAGGACGGACGTGCCAGCTGTACACGATGGACGCCCCCACGTGCAAATCAACGCGCGCAATGTCGCACCCGCACGCCGCCACCACGTGTCGGCGCCGCCGGCGAGGCTCAGGCGGCCTGCTTGGGAATCGAATGTCGGGTGTGGGTGATCTTGTTGTGGCGATCCACGTACACGAGCGTGGGTTGGTGCTGCGCGGCCTCGGCCTCGGCATACACGCCATAGGCGCAGATGATGATGATGTCGCCCGGTTGCGCCCGATGCGCGGCGGCGCCGTTGATCGAGATCGTGCCCGATCCTTCGTCGGCGCGGATCGCGTAGGTCGAGAACCGCTCGCCGTTGTTGACGTTGTAGATGTGGATCTGTTCGTACTCGCGGATGCCCGCGCAATCGAGCAGGTCGCCATCGATTGCGCACGAACCCTCGTAGTGGAGTTCGGCCTGGGTGACGTTGGCGCGATGGATCTTGGCCTTGAGCATGTTGAGGTGCATGGACACTCCGGGCTGCCTGTTGCGTTCACGCAACAACACGGGAGCGGCAGTATAGCAACGGCTCTTTGCGCAATGCACCATTCGCCGCGGACACCCGCAAGTCGTTGCGAGGGCATAAAAAAAACCCCCGCGCGAAGATCGCTGCGAGGGTCTCAATTTTTGGAGTGACGATTACCTGCGATGCGCCCTGCTGTCGCGAACCCCCGCAATGGAGCCGGGAATCCAAGCGACGTGGGGAGAATACCACAACTCGGGAAAAAAAAGCTACACCCGCGTGCAGCCGCGCCACAGCCCTGCGCCACGCCGCCAACATGCGTGCCAGGACCCGCTGCGCACGGCTCAGAACCAACCCCGGATCCGCCCCGCCAGCCACGGCGCGGCCGCGGTGACGAGCACCACCAGCGGCCACAGATTGCCATCGCGGAAGGTGTAGGCCGCAAGGATCTCGCCCAGCGGCTTGCCGCGCAGCAGGCCGAAGCCGAACTCGAACACGAGCGTCGCCAGCAGCCAGCCGATGCCCACCCCGGCCAGCTCGCGCGGGTCGCGGCTGCCCAGCCACGGCACGGCGGCCACGGCCACCCCGAGGATGAGCGCAGCCAGCAACAGACCGCTGAGTGCGAGTCCCGCGTTCAGACCGAGCCACGGCACCAGCAAGCGCTCGCGCAAGCCGCCGTTGGCGATCGCCAGCAGCAGGATCACGCCCCAGACCAGCAAGGCCTTGCCGAACATCGTCGCGCCCATCCCGTTCCCACCCGTCACTTGGCTGACATCGGCCCGGGCCGGACCGATGCCGGACTCGCGCCCAGCCATGCGAACGCATGCGCGGAACTGGAATGGCCCCATGCCCCGCATCACGTCCGCGGCAGCGCGCTGCCGCGCCGCCCGCACGCATGCGCCGCCGGCGCAGCCGCCCGTGGCGCGATCAGATCAGCACATTGTCGATGAGACGCGTGCTGCCTGCACGTGCCGCGATCAGCGCCACCAGCGCGCTGCGCTGTCCCGCCGCGGGCTCGCCCAGGTCGTCGGCGCGGCGCAGCAGCGCGTAGTCGGGCACCAGGCCCGCGGCAACCAGGCTCGCTTGCGCAGCGGTCTCCAGCGCCTCATGCGCCTCACCCGCGCGCACGCCCGCGGCCATCGCCTGCAGCGCCGCGTGGATCGCACCGGCCCGCGCGCGCGTGGCGACATCCAGGTACTGGTTGCGCGAACTCATGGCCAGGCCATTGGCTTCGCGCACGATCGGCGCAGCGATGACCTCGATCGGGAAGCGCAGCTCGCGCACGAGCCGGCGGATCACCAGCAACTGCTGGTAGTCCTTCTGGCCGAACACGGCAAGGTCGGGTTGCACGAGGTTGAACAGCTTGCTCACCACCGTGGCCACGCCATCGAAGTGCCCCGGGCGCACCGCGCCTTCGAGCACTCCGCCCAGCGCCGGCACGCTCACGCGCACGCCATGCTCGATGCCATCCGGATACAGCTCGGCGACCTGCGGTGCGAACAGCACATCGCAACCGTGCTGCCGCAAGCCGTTGGCATCGGCCTCGGGCGTGCGCGGATAACGCGCGTAGTCCTCATGCGGGCCGAACTGGGTTGGATTGACGAACACGCTCGCGACCACGTGCGCGGCATGCGCGCGCGCCACCTGCAGCAGCGAGTAATGGCCCTCGTGCAGGTTGCCCATGGTCGGCACGAAACCAACGCGTCGGCCATCCGCCCGCAACGCCGCGACACAGGCGCGCAGTTCCGCCGCGGTACGCGCGATCTGCATCAGTAGCTGTGCTCTGCGCCGGGAAAGCTGCCCGTGCGGACGGCTTCGACGTAGGCCGTGATCGCCGCCAGCACCGAGCCGGTGCCGGCAAGGAAATCCTTGCTGAAGCGCGGCCGCTTGCCGGGCGTGATGCCGAGCAGGTCGTGCATGACCAGGATCTGGCCATCGCAATGCGGCCCCGCGCCGATGCCGATCACCGGGATCGACAGCTCGCGCGTGATCGTGGCGGCCAACGCCGCGGGCACGCATTCGAGCACGAGCAGGCCGGCGCCCGCATCCTGCACCCGCCGTGCATCCTCGCGCAGCCGCTGCGCGGCCGCCTCGTCGCGCCCCTGCACGCGATAGCCGCCCAGGCGGTGCACCGATTGCGGCGTGAGCCCAAGGTGGGCGCACACCGGGATCTCGCGCGAGACCAGCGCCGCGATCACCTCGCAGACCCAGTCGGCGCCCTCGAGCTTGACCATCGTCGCGCCGCCTTCGGCGACGAGGCGCGCGGCGTTGGCAAACGCGGTGGGCACGTCGCGATACGCCATGAACGGCAGGTCCGCCACCAGCAGGGCGCGGCGCAGGCCGCGCGCGACGCAGCTGCTGTGGTAGGTCATCGCATCCATCGTGACCGCGAGCGTGTTGGCATGGCCCTGCACCACCATGCCCAGCGAGTCTCCCACCAGTACGAGATCGACGCCCGCCTCGTCGGCGCGCGCGGCGATGCTCGCCTCGTAGGCGGTCACGCAGGCCAGCACCGGTCCGCTGCGCTTGCGCTGCTGCAGGTCGGGCAGACCGAGTGGGCGGAAATCGGGACGATCGCTGTACATCGCGGCGGCACGCTACGACAAACCGGCATTATTCCCTTCGCGCGCCCGCGAGCTCAAGGCGTGATCGCGCCTGCCGTGCGTGCGCGCCCTACTCGGCGCCTTCGGCAGCGGGCGCAGGCGTGGCCTTGCCCTTGCGCCGACGCCGGCGCGGACGCTTGCGCTTGACGGCCGGCGCCGCGGTCGGCTCGGGAGCGCTCGTGGCCGCGCCGGCCAGCTCCTGCACGAGTTCGTCGCGGCCCAGCGACTGCAGGTGGGTCCACCAGCGCGCCAGTTCCTCCAACTCCGGCGACTCGCCACTGCGCATCACCAGGAAATCGTAGGCGGCGCGAAAGCGCGGGTGTTCGAGCAGGCGCAACGCGCGCTTGCGCGTGCGCTGCTCGAAGCGGGCCTGCAAGGCCCAGATTTCCTCGACCGCGAGTGTGAACCGGCGCGGGATGGCAACGCGCTGGGCCTGCTCGCGCAGCACCCGCTCCACCGCCTGCGACCACGCGGTGGCGGCGTCGACGCCATGGTCGATGCCAAGCTGAGCGCGCTGCCGCACCGGTCCCCACAACATCGCCGCGAACAGGAACGCGGGCGTCACCGGCTTGTCCTCGCGCACGCGCGCGTCGGTGTTGGCCAGGGTCTGCTCCAGCAGCGCACGGAACTGCGCCGCGTCCGCAGCCTGCAGTGCGCGCGCGGTGGCCGGGAACACATGTTCGAGCAAGCCATGGCGTTCCAGCGCATGCAGGCTGGCCAACCCGTAGCCGCCCAGAAACAGCTTGAGCGACTCGTCGAACAGGCGCGCGGGCGCCGCCTCGCACAGCAGCTCGCCCAATTGCGCGAACGGTGCCGCGGTGGCCGCTTCGATCGAGAAGTCGAGCTTGGCAGCCAGCCTTGCCGCGCGCAGCATGCGCACCGGGTCCTCGCGATAGCGCTGCTGCGGATCACCGATCAGGCGCAGCTGGCGCTGCTGCAAGTCGTCCATGCCACCGACCGCGTCCAGCACGCTGAAGTCGGCGATGTCGTAGTACAGGGCGTTGATGGTGAAGTCGCGCCGCAGCGCATCTTCCTCGATGGTGCCGTAGACGTTGTCGCGAACCAGCCGGCCATCGACCAGGTGGCGGTCGCCGCTGCCGTCGTCGCTGCTGCCACGGAAGGTCGCCACCTCGACAATCTCACGCCCGAACACCACATGGGCAAGGCGGAAGCGCCGCCCGATCAGGCGGCAGTTGCGGAACAGCGTACGCACCTGCTCGGGCGTGGCCGCGGTGGCGACATCGAAATCCTTGGGGCGGTTGCCCAGCAGCAGGTCGCGCACCGCGCCGCCGACGAGGCAGGCGCGGAAACCGGCCTCGTGCAGCCGGTACAACACCCGCAGCGCACCGTTGGAGATGTTCTTGCGCGAGATCGAGTGGTGCGAACGTGGAATGACGCGGAAGATGCCCTGTCCGGGCGCGTTTCCATCATCGCTGGTCGAGATCATCCGCCACTCGCATTGCGGAACATTGCCGCTGGTCGTGCTTTGGTTATACTACGCGGCCCCGCGATTCCCAACCCGCTCCCTTCGTCTAGTGGCCCAGGACACCGCCCTCTCAAGGCGGGAACACGAGTTCGAACCTCGTAGGGAGCGCCATCGCGCCCGGCGCGCGCCATCAGGCGCGCCATGCTTCCAGCCAGGCACCCCCTGCCGCCCGCGCGCCAGGAGCGCCCGGCAGTGCCCGTGCGGTCATGCGCCATGCCCTTCGTCGTCACCGAAAACTGCATCAAGTGCAAGTACACCGATTGCGTGGAAGTGTGCCCGGTGGACTGTTTCCACGCTGGCGCGAACTTTCTCGTGATCGACCCGGACGAGTGCATCGACTGCACCCTGTGCGAGCCGGAGTGCCCGGCCGACGCGATCTTCCCGGCGGACGACGTGCCGGCCGGCCAGGAGGGCTTCGTCGCGCTCAATGCCGAACTGGCCAAGGCATGGCCGGTGCTGCGTGAGCGCATCGAGCCGCCTGCCGACGCGCAGGAATGGGACGGCAAGCCCGGCAAGCTCGCGTTGTTGCAACGCTGAGGGCCACGTCGCCATGGCCGCGCGGCCACCGTGACGCCACGATTGGCACCCGCTCGCCGCGGCATCGCCGATCCAGGCAAACAGCCGTGGATCAGGACAGGCGTTCGCGCAGGGTCTGCAGCAGGGCGCGCGCCGCATCGCGCGCGGCATCGCTGTCGGTACCCTCGATGCTGACGCGGCTGCCGTTGCCCGCGGCGGTCACGCGCACGTTGAGCTGCACCTTGGCCGTGACCTTGTTGCCGGCGCGGCCGAACGTGATCGCGCGCTTGAACCAGCCTGGCCGCACCGTGGTCTGGCCGGTCGTCTCGACCACATAGCTCGCGCCAGACTCGTCGCGGCTCAGCACCGTGGCCGCGCCCGAGCGCTCCAGCGCGAGGCCGACGCGCGTCCAGGTACTGGCCACCGTGTCGGACACGGCCAGGCCATCGCCCGCCAGGCTCACGCCGCTGCCCGCTCCCGCCAATGGCGGTGCCGTGGCCACGTTGGCGGGCGGCGCCGAAGTACCGGCCCCCACGCCGGAGCTGGTGGCACCCGCACCGATGCTCGGCACGCTGAGCGCCGCGCTGCCATTGGGCGTGTCCAGGTCCGGCGGCACTTCCAGCGGCCGCGTCTCGTGCGCGCTCTTGTATTCGTTGGCGCGGCGATCGGCCTGGCGCTGGAAGAAACTGCAGCCGCTGAGCAGCAGGGTGGCCGCGAGTGCGGCGGACAGGGCGACGAGTGCGCGTCTCACGGCAAGGTCCGGTCGTAAGTCATCCGGCTAGTCTACCCGAAGCGGCGCCCGCCTCGACCAGCCCCAGTCCGGCCAGCACCCCGGCTGCGGCGGCGTGGTGGCGCGGGCCCAGCGGTGTCAACGGCAAGCGCAGGTGCGCCTCGCCATGCCCCAGCTGTGCCAGGCACCACTTGAGCGGGATCGGATTGGGCTCGCAGCCGAGCAGTTCGAACAGAGGCTGCAGTTCCTGTTCGAGCCGGGTCGCCGCCGCTGCATCCTCGCGGCAGGCGCGGGCCAGCCGCGCCATGCGTGCAGGGTCGACGTTGGCCGCCACCGACACCACGCCCGCGGCACCCGCGCGCATCGCGCGCGCGGCGCTGCCGTCGTCGCCCGACAGCACCACGAAGTGCCCATCCTGCAGTTCGAGCAGCGCCTGCATGCGCGCGGGGTCGCTCACCGCTTCCTTGATGCCGATGATGTTGCCGTGCGAGGCCAGGCGCGCGACGGTTTCGGGCAGCAGATCGCAGGCGGTGCGCGAAGGCACGTTGTAGAGCATGACCGGCAAGCCGCCGTGCTCGGCCACCTCGCAGTAATGGCGATACAGGCCTTCCTGGGTGGGCCGCACATACGGCGGCGTCGCCACCAGCGCGTGTCCGACGCCGGCCGCGCGCGCGCGCTGCGTCTGCACGATCGTGCGGCGCGTACCCGACAGGCCCGTGCCCGCCAAGGTGGGCACACGGCCGGCCACCTGGCGCAAGCCCAGTTCGAGCAACTGGTCGAACTCGGCTTCATCGAGCATCGCGGCCTCACCGGTCGAGCCACCCAGCACGATGGCACTCGTGCCCTGATCGATCAGGTGGTCGATGAGGCGGCACAAGGCCGTGGCATCGATTGCATCATCACGCGAGCGGAACGGCGTGGCGATGGCGCAGATGCTGCCGGACAGCGACATGGCGGCGGATCTCGGGACGAGCGGGCCGACCATGGTACGAGTCCGCGCCACCCCAAGTCCACGCGCGCACCACACGCGGCGGTTGCGGCCACCCACAGCTCGATGATCGGCGTCCGCACGCGGCTTGCGACCCCTCTGGCGCGCCAGTATTCTCGTGCGCGACTTCCCCGTGATGACCGAACGTGCAGGCAGCGCATCCGTGAAGCAGGCTGGCAAGCAGAACGAGGCGGCGGGCAGCGGTGCCCGGCCTGCCTCGAACGAGAACTACCTGCTGGTCAGTGCGTTCGGCAGTCCGGGGCGTTCACCGCTGGTGGCCTTGAGCCGACGCATTTCCGATTGCGGCTGCAACGTGGTGGAAGCGCGCGTGGCCACGCTCGGCAACGAACTGAGCGTGCTGGTGCTGGCCCAGGGCGCGTGGGATGCGATCGCCAAGCTCGAAAATGCCCTCGCGCGGCTCGACCGAGACGGCGAACTGCGCCTCACGCACTTTCGCACCAGCGCACGCCAGCCCCAGGCCACGCTGCTGCCATACGTGGTCGAGGTGATCGCGGCCGACAAGCCGGGCGTGCTGTTCCAGCTCGCCGACTTCTTCGAGCGCCAGTCGATCTCGATCGAGCAATTGCACTCCACGCGCTATCGCGCGATGCAGACCGGGGCTGACATGCTGTCGGCGCAACTCACGATCGGGATTCCCAACACCACCCACATCGCCGCCCTGCGCGACGATTTCCTCGAATTTTGCGACGGGCTCAACCTCGACGCGATCATGGACCCCATGAAGTTCTGACGATGACCGCAATCGGCGCGCCGGTGGCGCGACTCAAGGGCACGCTCGACGACGGCAGCACGCTCGACCTGGCCGAACTGCGCGGCAATCATTGCCTGCTGTATTTCTACCCGCGCGACAACACGCCCGGCTGCACCAACGAGGCCATCGCGTTCCGCGACCGCTATCCGCGCTTCCGCCGCCTCGGCTGCGCGATCGTTGGCGTGTCGCGCGATTCGGTGGCCTCGCACGCGCGCTTTCGCGCCAGGCACGCGCTGCCCTTCCCGCTGCTGGCCGACGTCGATGGCAGCTGGTGCAGCGCGTTCGAGGTGCTGGGCGAGAAGAAGCTGTACGGACGCACCTCGATCGGCGTGATCCGCAGCAGCTTCCTCATCGATCCCGACGGTGTGCTCATCGCGCAGTGGCGCAAGGTCAAGGTTCCCGGCCATGCCGATGCCGTGCTGGAGCGGCTCGAACGACCGTGACGCACCTGCGGCCCGCCCCGTGCCCGCCCGCGCCGCTGCAGTGCGGCGCCGCCATCTTCCTCCCCATCCATGAAGGTTCCGCATGACCCGCGGCAAGCGCATCTACGTCCTCGACACCAACGTGCTCATGCACGATCCCACCGCGCTGTTCCGTTTCGAGGAACACGACGTGTTCATTCCGATGACGGTGCTGGAGGAACTCGATGCCGCCAAGAAAGGCACCTCGGAGACCTCGCGCAACGCACGCCAGGTCAGCCGCTTCCTCAACGAGCTCATGCTGGCCGCCAACGGCCGGCCGATCGAGGAAGGCGTCGAACTGCGCCTGCCGCAGGGGCTCCAGCTCAGCCGCCGCAACAAGCCCGGACGCCTGTACTTCCAGACCACCGCACACGTGGTGGCCGACAAACGCTCACCACGCACGCTGCCCGACAACCTGATCCTGGCGGCCATCATCGCGGTGCGCGAGTCGCGCCCGCGCGAGCGCGTGGTGCTGGTGTCCAAGGACATCAACCTGCGCATCAAGGCCAAGATCTATGGCATCCCGGCCGAGGACTACGAGAACGACCGCGCGCTGGATGACTTCAGCCTGCTCTACAACGGCGTGACGCAGTTGCCCGACGACTTCTGGGACCGCCACGGCGAACTGCGCTCATGGTCCGAGCGCGGCCACACCTTCTACGAAGTGCGCCGGCGCAAGGGCGAGGACTGGCACCCCAACGAAAACCTGTATCTCGCGGGCGACGACGAGGTCGAACTGCGCGTGCTGCAGGTCGATGCCAAGAAGGCACTGCTGCAGATCGTGGATGACTATCGCCACGGCTCGCACACGGTGTGGGGCATCCAGGCGCGCAACCGCGAACAGAACTTCGCGCTCAACGCCCTGATGGACCCGGAGATCGACTTCGTGACCCTGCTCGGCACCGCAGGCACGGGCAAGACGCTGCTCGCGCTGGCCGCCGGACTGGCCCAGGTCATGGACCAGCAGCGCTATCGCGAGATCATCATGACGCGTGCCACCGTGTCGGTGGGCGAGGACATCGGCTTCCTGCCCGGCACCGAGGAGGAAAAGATGACGCCGTGGATGGGCGCGCTCACCGACAACCTGGAAGTGCTGACCAACCCGCAGGAAGGCGGTGCCTGGGGACGCGCCGCCACCAACGACCTGCTTGCCTCGCGCATCAAGATCCGCTCGATGAACTTCATGCGCGGGCGCACCTTCCTCAGCCGCTACGTGATCATCGACGAGGCGCAGAACATGACGCCCAAGCAGATGAAGACGCTGGTCACGCGTGCCGGCCCCGGCAGCAAGATCGTGTGCCTGGGCAACGTCGAGCAGATCGACACGCCCTACCTCACCGAAACCACCTCGGGTCTCACCTACGCGGTCGACCGCTTCAAGGACTGGCAGCACAGCGCGCACGTGACCCTGCGCCGCGGCGAACGCTCGCGACTGGCCGACTACGCATCGGAAGTGCTGTAGCGGCGGCGGCAGGCGCGGGCCCGGCCCACCCCGGGCGGGCTCAAGACGTGGCGAATCGCAGGTGCCGGACCGGGTTGCCGGTCAGAAGCGCGCCGACCACAGCGCCTGGAACTCGAACTGCCCTGCGGTCGCGTTGGCACGCGCGACGTAGGTCGGCATGAGCAGGTAATACGGCGAGTCGGCGTAGCTGGCCTGCAAGCTCAGCTGATGCCAGGGCCCGAACGCCCGCGACCAGCCGGCGATGAGCATACGCTCGGCCGTCACCGGAGCGAGCGCATCGGCGAGCAGGCGCGAAGTGGGCACCGGCTGCTGGCGCGTGGTGTAGCGCATCTGCAGGTTGCCCAGCGTGTCGTCGCGCCAAGTCCAGCCCACGCTGTAGATGTCGAGGTCGCGCCACGCGAACACCGGGCTTGCACTGTCGCCGAGCAGGGCCAAGAAGCGGCGCGGCAGGTTCGGGCTCGTGAACGGCTTGACCTGGCTGTACTGCACGCGCTGCACGCCCGCATCGAGCGAGAAATCGGGCGTCAGCAACCAGCTGGCCGACAGCGTGGCACTGGCCGGAATGTCGAAGTCGCCATTGTCGGAGAATACGCCGCGATAGCTGTTGAGCGGTGTCATGCCCACGCGCGACTGCATGCCCACGCTCCAGCGCAAGCGCTCGCCGACCTGGTTGTCGAAATCGATGCGCGCGCCGGCGCCGTAGGAAGTGCCCAGCTGCGCCGGCAGCAAGGCCCAGCTGCCGCCCAGCGTGCCCAGGTCGATGTTGGCGAAACGCTGGTAGGCGAAGATTCCGGTGAACCGCACCCCGCCGTGTTCACCCCAGCGGGTCATGAGGCTCGGTGCGATCACGGTACGCTGCAACCCGGCGTTGCCCAAGCCGGCGAACTGCGCGGTCTGGCCCGCCGGCAACACGTTCGGCGTGTCGGCCACGAGGCCGCTCGCGATCGAAACCGACAGGCGCGAGGCGCCTTCACCCGCGCCTTCGAACAATGACGGGCGCTGCGCAGGTTCGACGTAGCTGTCGAGCACACCGGGTGCCGCGAACGGCTGGGTCTGGAGTGCCCACGAGAACTGCGGCGTGATGCTCGAGCGCGCATATTCGTGCCAGCGAGCCATCACCGACGAGCTGGCGGCGGCCTGCAGCGCATCGGCGCCCTGGCTCGGCACGGCTGCGAGCGGCAACGAAAAAAACGGGAGCGCCAGCCCTGTGCCGAGCGCTCCCATCCATCTCCCCAATCTGGTTCGCGGTGTCCGCATTGCCCTGGTTGCGGCCTGTGCCGTGTCGTGGTGTTGCGATGCCGCGCTATCGTTGGTGAAAACGCAACACAAGTCAAGCGACCTGGCGCACATTATCCGGCCAAAACCACGTCAGATCGCGCATTTTTTGGCCACGGCCGCCTGCGCCTGCCGTGATGGCGCCTGTGGCGCACACGCAACAAGCCAGGCCCGGGACTCACCCCACACGCGCCGCGATCGCGCGGGCGAATCCTTGCGTGCTGCCGCTGCCGCCCAGGTCGGGGGTGAGCGTGTCGGCGGCCGCAAGCGTGGCGCGGATCGCCTCGCGCAGGCGCGTGGCCAGCTCTGGCCGCTGCAGGTGGTCGAGCATCTGCGCGGCCCCGAGCAGCAGTGCACAGGGGTTGGCGATGCCCTTGCCCGCGATGTCGGGCGCGGAGCCGTGCACGGCCTCGAAGATCGCGGCGTCGGCACCGATGTTCGCGCCCGGCGCGAGACCGAGCCCACCCACCAGGCCCGCGCACAGGTCGGAAATGATGTCGCCGAACAGGTTGGTGGTGACGATCACGTCGAACTGTTCGGGCCGCATCACCAGTTGCATGCAGCAGTTGTCGACGATGAGTTCGTTGCACTGGATCGCGGGATAGTGCGCCGCCACTTCGCGTGCGACCTTGAGGAACAACCCCGAGGTCGACTTGAGGATGTTGGCCTTGTGCACCACCGTGACCTTCTTGCGACCCGTGCGCACGGCCAGGTCGAAGGCATAGCGCACGATGCGCTCGGAGCCACGGCGGGTGATCTTCTGCACCAGGGTCGCAGTGGCGCCGTCCTCGGAGACCTGCTGGCCCTCGCCGGCGTAGGCACCCTCGGTGTTTTCGCGCACGGTGATGAGGTCGACGTTTTCGGCAAAGCGCGAGCGCGTGTTCGGGAACGACACCGCCGGGCGCACGTTTGCGTACAGGTCGAAGTGGCGGCGCAACGCGACGTTGATCGAGCTGAAGCCCTCGCCGACCGGCGTGGTCAGCGGGCTCTTGAGCGCAATGCGATGGCGCGCGATCGCATCGAGCGTGGCCTGCGGCAACAATTCACCGGTGCGCTCGTGGGCCGCGAGACCGGCATCGACGAATTCGTACTGCAGGCCCGCGCCGAGGGCGTCGAGCACATGCAGCGTCGCATCCATGATTTCCGGACCGATACCATCGCCGCGGATGACCGCGATCGTCGTCGTCATGCAAGGCACTCCATCTGGGTGGGGGTCGCGCAGCCGCCCGCGCGCGCTGGCACCAGCCACCGGGACGGAGCATCGGCACGCGGGATTGCGGGGATTCATCGATGCCGCGGCGGGCTTGCCCGCCGCGGCAGGGGCGCGCATTATCCGCGAATGCGGCACTTGCACACAACCTGGAACGCGGCCAAGTACTTGTTCGTACTGGCATGCCTGACGGCTGGCATCCTGCCCACGTGGCACGCGAACGCCGCCGGTCTCTGGCCCGAACCCGCGAACCTGCGCGTACGCGTGACCAACGCGGCCTCGGCACTGGCGCACGCTACCGATTCGGTCATGTTCGAGTTGGCGGGCACCGCTGCGCTCCACTGCGCGCCCGACGTGACCGGCGCCGCCGTCTCGGGTGCCAATGATGTCGAGATCCGCATGCACTGGCCCATCATCGGATGCAACCCGGCGCGGGCAACTGGATTCGCCGTCGCCGTGGACGTGGCTGCGGTGACGGGTGTCGCGCTGCCGCGCGGGCGCGTGTATCCCGTGAGCATACGCACTGCCGACGGCGACCTGCTGGCGTTTCGCCTGTTCGACACCACGCCGATGCACCGCGGCATCCAGCCCGAGAGCGGCTTCTGGTGGCCCACGGCCAACGATGCGCTGGCAAGCCCGGTCAGCGTCGGCACTGGCGTGGGCATCGAGGTGCAGGGGTCGCAACTGGCGGTCAACGTGTTCGGGTTCGACGACAGTGGCGCGGCGACGTGGTATTTCGGTACCGCGCAACAGATCGGCCGCGTCGCCACGGCGCAACTCGTGGGCCTGCAGCAAGGCGACCCACTGCTCGCGCCCATGGGCCGGCAGCCCCAGGCCCGTGCCGGCCTGCGCCTGGAACTGCTGTTCCTGTCGCCAACGATGGCGCGCGCCTGGCTCGTGTCCGACGTCGACGGGCGCGACCAGCTGGTGCGCGAGTTCATGCTGTCACGTCGCACCTTTGACCTGCGCGGCTCGTTCACCACGCAGCTGGCCGGGCGCTGGGTGCTGGTGTCCGACGGCGAGGCCGCGCCACGCCAATTCCAGTGGTGGGCGCAGGCCGGGCGTGGCGAAGGCCGCACGCAACTGGGTGGCAGTGACGGCAGTGTGCTCGAATGCCGGCTCGATCCCGCCACGGGTGCGGCAATGGCTTGCAGCCTGAGCGTGAACGGAGTGGTCGAGGCCGAGTTCGACCAGGTCGGCTTCGACCGCCTCGGCGGGCGCGGCAACGACGGCGCGGCGGTGCAGCTGCTGCGCGTGCCGCCGCCGCATTGAACCGCCTCAGCCCTGCCGCGCTGCCTTGAGTTCGTCGAGGAAGTCCACCGCGCGCCTCAAATGCGGGATCACGATCGAGCCGCCCACCACGAGGCCGACGCTGAACACCTCGAAGAACTCGTCCTCGTCCAGCCCGGCCTCGACGCACTGCGCCACGTGGTAGCTGATGCAGTCGTCACAACGCAGCACGAGCGAGGCGACCAGACCGAGCATCTCCTTGGTCCGCACATCGAGCGCGCCGGCCTTGTAGGTCTGGGTATCGAGCGCAAAAAAGCGCCGCACCACCTGGTTGTCGTGGCTCAGGATGCGCTGGTTCATGCGCTCGCGAAACGCCTCGAACTGGGTCGTACGGCCACTCATGGCACAGCTTCCAGCAAGCTCGCCAGGCGACCGTCGCGATCGGCCGCGAGCAGGTCGTCGTAGCCGCCGACGTGGACGCCGTTGACGAAGATCTGCGGCACCGTGCGCCGCCCGGCCGCGCGTGCCAGCATGTCGGCGCGCCTGGCCGGGTCCAGATCGACCCGGACCTCTTCGTAGGACAGACCCTTGCGTTCGAGGTGCTGCTTGGCGGCCACGCAGTACGGGCAACTCGCGGTGCTGAAGATTTCGATGTGCGGCATGGCGTCCACTCCCGGGCGGTGCAGCGTGCGGCCTCGCGCCGCGACTTGCAAGATGCGATGAATCGCCGCTGACCATACGCCGCAACGGCCGCTGCGACGCGGGTGGCGGGTGGAACGGGTGCGCGCTAATGTGGTCGGACATACCCAACCACCTGTCCCGCCGCATGTTCGCGCCTCGCCTCGCCATCGCCAGCGCCACCTGCCTGCTCGCATTCGCGGCCGGCCTGGGCGCGGCCGAGCGCAATGCGATCAAGCTGCCCGATATCGGCAGTTCGGCAGCGGCGTTGGCCACCCCGCAGGAACTGCGCGAATACGGCGCCGGCATGCTGCAGGAACTGCGCGCCTACGACCTCGTGCTCGACGATCCGCTGCTGAGCGACTACATCAGCTCGCTCGGCTACCGCCTCGTCGCCGCCAGCGAGCGTGCCGATTCGGGCTTCACGTTCTTCATCGTGCGCGACCAGCAGATCAACGCCTTTGCGGCGCCCGGCGGTTATGTGGCGGTCAATGCCGGCCTCATGAACGCGATGGACAGCGAGGACGAGTTGGCCGGCGTGCTGGCCCACGAAATCTCCCACGTGCAGCAACAGCACATCCTGCGCGCGTTCGAGGACCAGCAGAAGATGTCGCTGCCGATCATGCTCGCGATGCTCGGCGTGATGATCGCGGCAGCCGGCCGCAACGATGACGCGGCCCCTGCCGCGCTGGTCGCCGGCCAGTCGATCATGATCCAGCGCCAGATCAACTTCACGCGCGGCGATGAGGCCGAAGCCGACCGTGTCGGCATCCAGCTGCTCGCGCGCGCGGGCTTTGATCCCAACGCCATGGCCGGCGCGTTCCAGCAGCTGCAGAAGGTCATGCGCGTCAATGGCATCGACGTCCCCGAGTTCCTGCGCGACCACCCGCTCGACACCAAGCGCATCGCCGAGGCCAAGGCCCGCGCGAGCCAACTGGGTTGCCCGCAGCCGACGCCCGTGCGCAGCGCCGCGATCGCGCCCAGCGCCGGCCCACTCAACCTGAGTGTGGCCATGCCGGTCGCGGGTGAAGCCGCCACCGCTTCCGGCACCGGGACCACCGCCAGCGAGGCCGACGCGGCCACGATGAGCGTCGCCGCACGCGGACAGGGCGAGGCCCTGCCCGAGGTCAGCGTGACCGCGTGTGCCACGCGGGGACCCGCAGTGCAGCAGCAGTTCCTGCTCATGCGCGAGCGCAGTCGCGTGCTGTCGGCGCCGGTCACCAGCAAGGTGCGCGACTACTACGCACGCAACCTGCATGACAACCCCGAGTTCGACACCGTCTACAACCGCTATGGCCATGCCCTCGCGCTGACCCTGACCCAACAGGCGCGCCAAGCGGTCGACGAATTGCGCCCACTGGTTGCCGCCGATCCCGGGTCCGTGGTCCTGCAGCTCGCACTCGCCCAGGCGCTCAACCAGTCCGGTGCCGCAAGCCAGGGCATGGCGATCTACCGGCGCCTGCACGACCAGTTGCCGGGCAATCGCGCGATCACGCTGGCGTGGGCCGACGCACTGCTCGCTCGTGCCGACGCCGACAGCGCGCGCGACGCACTGCAGTTGCTGCGACCGCTGCTTGCGCGCAACGCGCAGGACGCCGAACTGCAGCGTGCGTTTGCGCGCGCCAACGAGCTGGCCGGTGACACCGTGCGTGCGGCCGAGGCCTTTGCCGAGGCGGCATGGCTGAGCGGGCATGCCGAGGACGCCTTGCGCCAGCTCAAGGCGCTGGCCAAGCGCGACGACCTGTCCTACTACGAGCGCAGCCGTGTCGAAGCGCGCATCGCCCAGCTCACGCCCGAAGTGCTCGCCAAGCGCAAGCGTGACATGCCGAGCGAGCCCGACTCCAAGGACGACAAGCTGGCCTGCTGCGCCTGGCGCTGACCTGCCCTCGTCGCGCGACGCCGCCCCGCGCTGCGAACGTGTTGCCGGCATGTCATCATGCCGCGCATGACCGCCTCCGCGCCGCCCGACCTCAAGGATCCTGCGCTCTACCTCAATCGTGAACTGGGCCAGCTCGAGTTCAACATGCGCGTGCTCGCACAGGCGCTCGATCCGAGGGTCCCGCTGCTCGAGCGCATGCGTTACCTGTGCATCTCCTGTGCGAACCTCGACGAGTTCTTCGAGGTGCAGGTGGCGCTGCTGCGCGAACACTCCAACCTCGTCGAAATGCGCCCCGGACCCGACGCGATGGCGCCGGCCGAGGTGCTGGCACGCATTCGCGACCGCACGCTGACGCTGGTGCAGGCACAGTACGAGTTCTGGAACCACACCCTGCTGCCCGAACTCGCGCGCGAAGGCATCCGTTTTTCCAAGCGCGACGCGTGGAACGACAAGCAGCGCCGTTGGCTGCGGGGTTACTTCCGCAACGAGATCCTGCCGGTACTGTCGCCGCTGGGGCTCGATCCGGCACACCCGTTCCCGCGCATCCTCAACAAGAGCCTCAACATCGCGGTGGTGCTCAGCGGCAAGGACGCGTTCGGTCACGAGAGTCATCTGGCGTTGGTGCGGGCGCCGCGTTCGCTGCCACGACTGATCCGGCTGCCGGCGGAAGTGGCGCAGGTGCCTCACGACTTCGTGTTCCTGTCCAGCGTGCTGCACGAGTTCATGGACGAGCTGTTCCCCGGCATGCAGGTGCGTGGCTCCTACCAGTTCCGCGTCACCCGCAACAGCGAACTGGTGGTGGACGAGGAAGAGGTGCAGAACATCGCAGTGGCGCTGCGTGACGAGCTCAAGGGCCGCGGTTATGCGCGCGCGGTGCGTCTGGAGGTGGCCGACAACTGCCCGCGCGCGATCACCCGGATGCTCATGCAGAACTTCGAACTGGGCGAGGCCGACGTCTATCGCTGCGAGGGCCCGGTCAACGTCAACCGCGTCAACGCCACCTACGACCAGATCGATCGCCCCGACCTCAAGTTCCCGCCGTTCCAGCCGCGCCTGCTGCCCACCGTGGTCGAGGAAGGCAGCCTGTTCGAGGCGATCGGAGAGCGCGACATCCTGCTGCATCATCCGTTCGATTCCTTCGGCAGCGTGATCGAACTCGTGCGCCAGGCCAGCGCCGATCCCGATGTGCTCGCGATCAAGCAGACGCTGTATCGCGTCGGCAACGACTCGCCGCTCATCGACCACCTGGTCGACGCCGCGCGGCAAGGCAAGGACGTCACCGTGGTGGTCGAGCTGCGTGCGCGCTTCGACGAGGAGGCCAACCTGCGACTGGCCAACCGCCTGCAGGAGGCCGGCGTGCAGGTCATGTACGGCGTGGTCGGCGTCAAGACCCACGCCAAGATGCTGCTGATCGTGCGCCGCGAGGGCGGCGTGCTGCGCCGCTACGTGCACCTGTCGACCGGCAACTACCACCAGGTCACCTCGCGCACCTACACCGACCTCGGGCTGATGACGGCCAATCCCGATATCGGCGAGGACACCCACCTGCTGTTCCTGCAGTTGTCGGGGCTCGGTCCGGTGATCCACCTCAAATGCCTGCTCAACGCGCCGTTCACGCTGCATCAGGGCATGATGGACCGCATCGAGCGCGAGGCCGCACATGCGCGCGCGGGGCGACCGGCTCGCATCGTCGCCAAGATGAACGCACTGACCGAGGCGCAGGTCATCCGCAGGCTGTATGGCGCCTCGCAGGCCGGGGTCGAGATCGACCTCATCGTGCGTGGCGCGTGCGCCCTGCGGCCTGGCATCCCCGGCGTGTCCGAGCGCATCCGCGTGCGTTCGATCGTCGGTCGCTTCCTCGAGCACAGCCGCGTGTACTGGTTCGGCAACGACGGCGCGCCTGAACTCTACTGCTCGAGCGCCGACTGGATGGAACGCAATCTGCTGTGGCGCATCGAGACCTGCTTCCCGATTCGCGACCCCGTGCTTGCGCGGCGCGTATACGACGAGGCGCTGGCCAATTATCTGGCCGACAACACGCAGGCCTGGCTGCTGCAGACCGATGGCAGCTACGTGCGCGCGCACAGCGACGGTGCCCCGCCCCACGGCGCCCAGTCGGCCCTGCTCGACGCCCTGGAACGCTGAGCGCGGCGGCATGACGCAGGCATGCGACAATCGCGGCCCATCGGCAGCAGGCAGCATCGTGGCCAACGCAACGGCGAGCGACATCCGCGACGGCGAACTGCTCGCGGCCATCGACATCGGCTCCAACAGCTTTCACCTGCTGGTGGCGCGCTACGAACACGGCGGGCTGCGCATCATCGACCGCATGCGCGATGGCGTTCGGCTGGCGATGGGGCTGCGCGCCAACGGCGGCCTCGATCCCGACTACCGCGAGCGCGCGCTGACCTGCCTCGCGCGCTTTGGCCAGCGCCTGCGCGCGCTGCCGCACGAGCGCGTGCACGCGGTGGCGACCAATGCGGTGCGCCAGCTCGCCAATCCGCAGGCGTTCCTGCTGCCGGCCGAAACCGCGCTCGGCCATCCGATCGACATCGTCAGCGGCCGCGAGGAAGCGCGCCTGATCTACCTCGGCGTGGCCCACGACCTGGCGCAGTCGCAGCAGCGCCGGCTGGTGGTGGACATTGGCGGCGGCAGCACCGAATTCATCATCGGCAAGGGCTTCGAGGCGCTGCGCACCGAGAGCGTGCAGGTGGGCTGCATCGCCAGCACGCTGCGCTTCTTCCCCGACGGCAAGTACACGGCCAAGCGCTGGCGCCAAGCCCAGACCGACATCGCGGTGGAACTGCAACAGTTTGCCGAGGACTACCGCGCGCTGGGCTGGGGCGAGGCCATCGGCTCGTCAGGGACGGCCAAGGCGATCGCGAGCGTGGTGCAGGCCAACGGCTGGAGCGAACAGGGCATCAGCGTCGAGTCGCTGGGCCGCCTGCGTGAAGCGATCCTCGAATGTGGCAGCGTCGAAGCGCTGCGCCTTGCCGGGCTGGCCGAAGACCGTATCGCGATCCTCGCCGGCGGCACCGCGATCCTCGAAGCCGTGTTCACGACCTTCGCGCTGACCCAGATGCAGGTCTGCGAGACCGCGATGCGCGAGGGCCTGCTGTACGATCTCGTCGGCCGTGCGCTCGATGGCGACCCACGTGCCGGCAGCATCGCCACGCTGGCCTCGCGCTATGGCGTCGACCGCGCACAGGCGGCGCGCGTGCAACATGCGGCGCTGGCGCTGTTCGACCAGGTCGCCGCCGGCTGGCAGCTCGGCCACATCGAACGCGACGCGTTGGGCTGGGCCGCCGACATCCACGAAATCGGCCTCGCCATCGCGCACAGCCTGCACCATGTCCACGGTGCCTATATCGTCGCCCATTCCGACCTCGCCGGCTTCACGCGCCAGGGCCAGCAGGCGCTGGCGGCGATCGTGCGTTCGCACCGGCGCAAGCCCGATCGCGCCAGCATCGACGCGCTGCCCGCGCGCCTGCGCCTGCCGGTGCGCAAGGTCACCGTGCTGCTGCGCCTGGCAGCCCTGCTCGAGCGGGCCCGCACACCCGAGCCGCTGCCGCCGCTGCAGCTGAGCGTCGACGAGCGCACGGTGCGACTGGAGTTGCCCGAGAGCTGGCTGCAGCAGCATCCGCTGACGCGCGCCGACCTCGACCAGGAACGCGACCACATCAAGCAGCTCGATTTCAAATTGCAGGTCCGCGCGGTGGACGCGCCGCGCTGAAGCCCTATCATTGGCGGTTCCGTGATCACGTTTCCGTCGGAGGTTTCCCGTGTTCAAGCGTTTTCTGCTCGCCCTGGCCCTGAGCCTGCCCGCCGTCGCCCTGGCGCAACAGACCCAACCCGCCGCGCAGCCTGCCACGGCGACCAAACCGGCGACCAAACCGGCAGCCAAACCGGCGGCGGCGCCCAAGGCGGCCAAACCGGCCACGCCGGCAGCGACGGCGAAGAAGACCGAGCCGGCCGAGACGACCGCCGCAGAGCCGCGGGTGCTGCTCAAGACGAGCCTGGGCGACATCACGCTGGAGCTGTATCCCGACAAGGCGCCCAAGTCGGTCGAGAACTTCCTCGCCTACGCCAAGAGCGGCTTCTACGACGGCACCGTGTTCCATCGCGTGATTGCCGGCTTCATGATCCAGGGCGGTGGCTTCACCGCGGATCTGCGCCAGAAGAAAACCCGCGCGCCGATCGCGATCGAGTCGAAGAACGGACTGTCCAACCTGCGCGGCTCGCTGGCGATGGCCCGCACGATGGACCCCAACTCGGCTACCGCACAGTTCTTCATCAACACCGTCGACAATCCGCGTCTGGACTACGCCGGTGACGGCAATCCTGGCTACGCCGTATTCGGCAAGGTCATCGCCGGCATGGATGTGGTCGACAAGATCCGCGCCGTGCCAACCGGCGCCAAGGCACCGTTCGCCAGTGACGTGCCGCTCACGCCGGTCGTGATCGAGAAGGTGACGGTGCTGCCCTGACGGTCACGCCACCCGCATGGCGCGCGCGACACGGCGCACCTGCGCGCGCCCTGACACGATCATCGCCGCCGCGGCCAATTGCGCGGCAGAACGCGGGCCAGTCGCTACGGACAACGGTCATCCGGCCGGTCGGGTGACCGGCCGGATCGAGCCAACCGGACACCGCCGGCGCCTGCCGCCGGCGCGCGGAGTCCGGCATCTGCGCAAGGTCCAGCGCCATCGAGGAACCGACACGTGACGACGTTGTTCATCTCGGACCTGCATCTGGACACGGCGCGGCCGCAGATCGTCGAGCAATTCCTCGCCTTCGTCCGCGATGAGGCCGCGCACGCGGATGCGCTCTACATCCTTGGTGATTTTTTCGAAGCCTGGATCGGCGACGATGCCGCGGGCGAACTGGAAAACACCGTCGCCGACGCGCTGGCCGCGCTTCACGCGCAAGGCGTGCCCGTGTTCTTCATGCACGGCAACCGCGATTTCCTGCTCGGCGATGCCTGGGCGCGCCGCGCGCGCCTGACGATCCTGCCCGACCCAAGCGTGATCGAGATCGAAGGCGAACGCATCCTGCTCATGCACGGCGATACGCTGTGCACCGACGACGAGGCGTATCAGGCGTTTCGCACGCAGACCCGCGACCCGCAGTGGCAACGCGCCTTCCTCTCACGAACGCTGGCCGAACGACGCGCATTCGCCGCCCAGGCCCGCGCGGAGAGCCAACGTCACACACGGTCGGTCGCCGAGGTCATCACCGACGTCAACGCCGACGCCGTCCAGACCGCCTTGCGCATGCATCGCGTGCGCAAGCTCATCCACGGCCATACACACCGCCCCGCGCGCCATCAGTTCGCGCTCGACGGCAATGCCGTCGAGCGCATCGTGCTGGGGGATTGGTACGAGCAGGCCAGTGTGCTGCGCTCCTGACCAATCAGCGCCGCGCCTTGAGTTCCGCGCGCGCTCCGATCGACGCGCGTGGACCTTTCACTTGGCAACCACCTTTTGGGGTCCAGCCAAGTGCTCCTTCTTGCCGTCGACCCGGAGGATCCCGATCGAATAGTAGTACGTCGCGCCGTGACGCACGTCGTTGTCGCGCCATTGGAACGTCTGAGGATTCTCATCGTTCATGTCGGCGAGGACCGGCTTGGGGTTGATCAGCAAGAATGGACCCTGCTCGGAGTCGGCGCGGAAAATCTGAAAGCCATACACGGTGTCAAGGCTCGACGCCGTCCACTTCAACAGCGGCCCATCACCCGGCGGTGGGGCCTGCTCGCTCTTCTTCACTTGGGTGCTCGCCTTGAGCTCGTCGTGCAGGCTCGCAGGTGCGGTCGCCTTCGACTGACCTGGATCCGGAGTGACGTCGCGGATCTTGTAGTCCTTTGGCACTAGAAAGCCCCAAATCGATACTGGCAGCTGTGTGCGCAATTCCGGAAGTTCGACATGCAGCGTGCCGCGAAACGAACCGGCTGGTTGATCCTTGCCGACTACCACTCGCACCAGTTTGCATCCATCGGCCTTGGGCCGGCACGGCAGAACTTCGGTGCGTGCGTTGAAGCCTTCCACTGCAATCTTGCCAAGTTTGAAAGCCTTCTGTGACCGACTGTTCAGTCGCACCAGCGCCTCGTTTCGATTGCCAGCCCGCATGATCCCCAGATCGAGTGGATTCGCAGAAGGGACGACATCGCCGCGCACGTCCGCCTTGACCTTGATCAAGGCCTCATGTTGCCGCGGCGTGTTGAGCGCCACGCGAATGTAATCTTCATGGAGGCCCCACGAGGCCCCCGGCTTGACGCTCACGCTGAGCACATGTGGCTGCGCAAGCGTCACGTCGAGCCAAGTTGGCGCCTGCACGACTCCATTGATCCGGAAATCAGCCACTTCGTGGCTGGTCAGCGCGTACTCGCGTGGCGCCGCCGTTGCGGTCAAATCGACTACACCAAGGTCGACGACCGGAGAAACCTGATCCAATGCCGTCAACACGTAACCTTTGACCTTCGCGCTACGAACTACTGTGGGAGGATCTGTATCAAACCGCACGATAAAACCATTCTTCCCAACGTTCTTCGCAGTATCGACTCCCACAGGAACCCGAACGGTCGACAATGGCGCGACGGTAAGCGCAGACGGTGCGTTAACGCCATCTCCATTCAGCAGGCGGAAATCGCTTACGCGAATCGGAGTGTCTCCCGCATTGGAGAGAGTCAGCTCACACTCAGCGGGCGTCCCCGCGTACACCTCGCCATACTCGCAACCTTCGGCGGTCAGGGCGTTCGATAGGTCCGCGACAGCCGGCGTAGTCACTCCAAGCGCAGCGCGGACAGCCAGCGCAATCCAGTCAATCATCTTGCATATCCCAAAAAGATGAGGCCCATCCTGGGATGGGCCTCAAGGAATCACATGGTTCCGATCTCGATCGATCGACGATCAGCCCACCGTGAAGCTCTGCAGCTGAACCGGCAGCACCGGGTGCACCGTCATCGAGAACTGACCGCACCCAGCGGAGCCGCTCTCCGTTGAAAATACTGCTGCGTAGTAAGTCCCCGCAGCCAAGGTCGGGAAGTTTCCACCACCCTCCGGCAACGTCTCCCCACCGCCAGCTGCATTCGCGTCGTTTGCTGCGACACAAGGTGCGGCAAACCCACACGCCGCAGGACCCAACAGTGCGATGGCCGCATTGTAGGGAGCGGTATCCTCAACCGTAATGTGGAAGCTGTTCGTCGCACCTACCTGCACCGCGTAGATTGCGACCGTCGTCGTTGGGTCAAACGCCAAAGAGCCGTTACAGATACCACCGCCAAAACCAGCGTCGGTCCCACAGGTGGTGCCGCTCACTGTCGTGCCACCGGCCGTGATCGGACCACCCGGTGCAGCGCAAGTCTGGGCAAACGCGATCGGGGTGGCAAGACTGAGGGCAATCGCAAGAATCTTCTTCATTTTTTCACTCCTGGAATATGCAACAACAGAAACTGCTGGCTGATCAGCCGCCAATGAACGTCTGGCGTCGCGAATCGAAACGATCGAAGAACGCGTTCGTGTCGGCGTTGCCACTGCGGAACGCTGCTGTGGGTGTCGACAGGCCCATATAAGCCTTGTCCACACCAGTCCAGCCGGCATTACCACCAGTGACGGTGATGGTACCAGTCGGACTCGCATCAGTACCACCGGATGCGGCCCCATCGGTCACCCAGAAACGAAGGGCGCCAGTTGCGCCAACGACCAGATCAAACTCAATACGATTGACGCCAGTCTGATTTGGCAGCGTGATTGGCGCCGATCCGCACAACGAACCCGCGCCCCCTGCGCACGCGGTACGAATAATGATGCGCTTGCCAGCCGTTGTCGAACCACCACCCGAACCTGAGAAGTTCACTTTAACGAGCTGCAGCAATCCACCATAAACAGCAGGGGCGTTCGCCGCAAAGATGACGGCTTGGCTCGCGCCATTGGCACCGGTTAGCGCGCCGGCGTCGAACAGGAACTGAGCACGGTAATGCGGCTCATTAGCTGGCGTATCGTCCATCACCTGAGCCTGCGCTAGCCCATTGTTGCCGAGCGACACGCGCAGCTTGCACTCCGAGCCATCGAGACCCGGGGTCGCGATCGACATCGAAGAGCTGCCACCGCTCACGAACTTGGCAGTCCACGCACCACCCTCAGCCGTCGTCGGACCAGTCGGGCAGGCCGCAATCGCGCCGCCGACGTAGCCGAACATCCCCACCAGCGCCAGCGACAGAACTTTCATCTTTGCATTCATGAGAAATCTCCCAGAGAGTCTCGGGCGGAGCGGTCTGCTCCCATCCCCTATGGTTAAAGTTGGTCAACCAAGCCCGATCCGCGCGAACACTAGTGAATCGTTAACACCGTGTCAACATGTGACGAGCCGTGGGCCTGGCCGACCTTTCTGTTTCGGGACAGGTCCCGTACCGGCTCCCCGTCCCCGCCAGCGGCACATCGCCCCCGGCCCACGCTGACCATAAACGCAGGCTGGCGGACAAACCGGACACGCGGCCTGCGTCTGGAGGAAGGCGCCGGGTACCGCCCTGCGCCGGGACGGCGAGGATGACACGCCCTGCGGCTGGCATGCATCGTCAGCGCCGGCTTGCGGCGCGGTAGCGCGGCGCCGGCTCCTGCATCGCATCGCGTCCGGGCAAGGGCGTGCAACGGCGGCGCAGCCACGCGGCGAACGGGTCGAGTTCGAGGCTGCCTTCGGCAAGGGCCAGCATTGTCACGTACTTGTCGTCGGCCGAGGCGGCAATCTCGACGCCGTTCAGCACAAGAAAGGTGCGGTAGGCGACGTAGACAGTGCGCTTGGTGCCACGAGCGGGGAAAGCAAGAAAGTGTGCGATCTGAGTCCTTCCCCCGCGCTGAGCGGGGGGAAGCGAGTGCGGGTGCGGACGTGTGGGCCGAACACGTTGGTCGAACTTCCCGCCCAGGCGGGGGGAAGCGCACGTGCGCCGGCCTGCGGCGCCCGACCTGCGGGCGATCATCGCGCTGCACCCGGCAGGCCTTGGGGCGCCGTCCAACAGGCCTTGGGACGCGTTCCAATTTGACCGTGTCCACCGTGTTCCGGACAATCGCCGTCCCTGTCGCCCCGCCCCGCCTCGTGGCCTTCAACCCGCCCCCACTTCAAGCCGCGCATTGTCTGGCGGTCATCCCCGCCCGCAACGAAAGCGCGAGCGTGGGCGCCGTGGTGGCCGGCGTGCGGGCCACCTTGGGCTGCGCCGTGCTCGTCGTCGACGATGCCAGCGATGACGCCACGGCCGCCCGCGCTGCGGCGGCCGGCGCGACCGTGCTGCGGTTGCCGCTCGGACTTGGCGCCTGGGGCGCGACCCAGACCGGCATCCGCTATGCACGCCGCCACGGTTACGCGGGTGTGATCGCGCTCGACGCCGATGGGCAACACCTGCCGGCCACCCTGCCGGCGTTGTTCGAAGCGCAGGCGCGCAGCGGCGCCAGCGTCGTCATCGGCACCTGTCTGGAGCGCCTCAGTCGCGCCAAGCGGCTGGCGTGGTGGTACCTGCGCACGCTGACCGGGCTCAAGTTGCTCGATCTGACGTCCGGCCTGCGCCTGTACGATGGTCGCGCCATGGACATCCTCGCCGCGCCGGAGGCGAGCCTGCTCGACTATCAAGACATCGGAGTGCTCATGCTGCTCGCAAGGAACGGCCTGCCGGTCGAGGAAACCCCCGTGGCGATGCGCGAGCGCTGCAACGGCCACTCGCGGGTCTTTGCCTCGTGGCTGGTGGTGGCGCGCTACATGCTGCACACGACCGTGCTGTGCATCGCCCAGCTCGATGCGGGACGGCGCTCAGGCCGCTTGCGGCACGCGGTGCGCACGGCATGCTGACCGGCCAGATCACCTCGGCGATCCTCGGCATCGCGATTGCCGGTGCGATCCTGTTCCTGGTCCGCCGCGACCACCTGCACGGCCCATATGCGCTGTGGTGGCTGAGCGTGGCGGCGGCCACCTTCGTCCTCGGCGTGTTCCCGGGCACGGTCGGCTGGCTCGGCCGCGTCAGCGGCATCAGCTATGCGCCGGTGTTGCCGATCATCGTGGCGGTGGCGCTGATCCTGCTGCGCCTGCTCAAGCTCGACATCGACCGCTCGCGACAGGAACGGCGCGTGCGCCGCCTGACGCAGAAACTGGCGATCCTCGAACGCGAACTGGCGCGACTGGGCGGCACGCCCGTGCCCGACGATGACGGCGACGACAGTTAGGCGGCCGGCGGCCGACCCGGCCTGAGCACGCCATGCGCATCCTGCACGTCGGCAAGTACTACGCCCCCGAACGCGGCGGCATCGAGCGGCATACCCAGGCGCTGGCCGAATCCTGCGTCGCCAGTGGCGACAGCGTCGGCGTGCTCGTGCATCAACGTCCCGGCCACTGGCGTTCGACCCGGGAAACACTCGATGGCGTGCAGGTACGTCGCGTCGGCTGCCTGGCGGCGCCGGTGTACACGCCACTGAGTCCGTCCTTCCCGTGGCAACTGGCGCGCATGCTGCGCCAGTTCCGGCCGCAGCTGCTGCACCTGCATCTGCCCAATCCGTCGAGTTTCGCCGCACTGCTGCTGCCGGCCGCGCGGCGCCTGCCATGGCTCGTGCATTGGCATGCCGACGTGCCACCCGATGCGCCCGACTGGCGCCTGCGCCTGGGCTATCGGCTGTACCGCCCGTTCGAGCAGGCCATGCTGGCGCGCGCGCAGGCCGTGATCGCCACCTCGCAGGCCTATGCCGAGGCCAGCCATGCACTGGCGCGCTGGCGTGACAGGGTGCATGTCGTGCCGCTGGGCATCGCCGACGCGCCGCCAGCCGCAATCGACACCACGCCGTGGCCGGCGGGTGATGGGCTACGCCTGCTCGCGGTTGGCCGACTCAGCCGCTACAAGGGCTTCGACGTGCTCATCGATGCACTTGCGGCGCGTCCACGCGACCGCCTGCTGCTGGTGGGCGATGGCGAATGTGCGGCCGCGCTGCGCGTCCAGGCCGGCGCGCGTGGCGTGGCGGCGCGCGTGCACTTCGCCGGTGCGCTCGATGACGCCGCGCTGGCCAGTGCCTACGCGAGTGCCGACGCATTCGTGCTGCCCTCGCGCGATCGCGGCGAAGCCTTCGGCTTGGTCCTGCTCGAAGCGATGCGCGCGGGCCTGCCCGTGGTGGCCAGCGCGATCGCCGGCTCGGGAGTCGCGGGCGTGGTTGGTGTCGGCGCGGGCGGCCTCCTGGTCCCGCCCGATGATGCGGGCGCGCTCGCCGCCGCCATCGGGCAACTCGTCGACCCGGCCGCGCGCCAGGCGCTGACCGAGCAGACGCGCCGCTTCAAGCGCATCTCAACGCATCATGCCGCAGGGGCGGGGCGCTCCGCGGCGGACGGACGGGCAAGGGAGGAATGACCATGACAGTGACCGGGCAGCTGATAGGCCAGCTCATCCTGTGGTTCATTCTGGCGGTCATCGTCATCGCCATCACCTACTGGGTGATGAACTGGCTCTACCGAAGGTCGACCAAGGAAGTCGCCTTCGTCCGCACCGGTTTCCTCGGCGAGAAGGTGGTCATCGACGGCGGCGCCTTCGTCTGGCCGATCATCCACGACATCACGCCCGTCAACATGAACTCCATCCCGCTGTCGGTGGTGCGCAACAAGGACAACGCGCTGATCACCCGCGACCGCATCCGCGTCGACGTCGAGGCCGAGTTCTACGTGCGCGTTCGCCCGACGCGCGAGGCCGTCTCCATCGCCGCATCGACGC
>QUBV01000037.1 GCA_014338185.1 Lysobacterales bacterium
GCTGCGCTGACGCCGGCGGCGCGGCCGCGCCTCAGGGCCGCGGCATCCGCGCGCGCATCACAACGCGTCCTGGTCGAGCTCGCCGGTGCGGATGCGAATCACGCGCTCGAGCGCGCTCACGAAGATCTTGCCGTCGCCGATCTTGCCGGTGCTCGCGGCCTGGCTGATCGCCTCGACCACGCGCTCGACCTGGTCGTCGGTCACCGCCACCTCGAGCTTGATCTTGGGCAGGAAGTCGACCACGTATTCGGCGCCGCGATACAACTCGGTGTGGCCCTTCTGGCGCCCGAAGCCCTTGACCTCGGTCACGGTGATGCCCTGCACGCCGGCTTCGGCCAGTGCCTCGCGCACCTCGTCGAGCTTGAACGGCTTGATGATGGCCGTGACCATGCGCATGGAAGGCTCCTGCTGTCGTGCACCGGGCGCGACTATAGCCGATGCCCTGCTGTAGGAAATGTCCTACGCGCGATTGCGAACTCTGCGTCTGGCACCGCGCTGCGCGCGGCCTAGACTGTTGCCCATGGAGACGAGACCGATGGATCGGCGGCGCAGCACGCGCGAACGGTGCCGGTTGCGGACCGCGCACTCCAGGCGGCATGCGGGCGGTGATGCGGGGACAGGCACCGCCCACTCGCAGCCGCAGGCACCCAGGCAGCACCCGCACTGGCGGGCATGGAGGACGGCATGATGATCCACGATCCTGCGATCGACGACCTGGCCCGGCGCCTGGCCTCGCTCGTCACCAGTGGCACCGACGCGGCGACGATCGAACTCGCGGCCGACCTGCGCCGCATGTTGCGCCGCGACCTGCAGCAGCGCGATGGCGTGACACGCGATGAATACGACGTGCAACGTTGCGTGCTGCTGCGCACGCGCGAGAAGCTCGAGGAAGTCGAGCAGCGTCTGCTCGCGCTCGAGCGCACACTGGGCGCGCTGCCCGCGCAGCACAACTAGGCAGCGTGATGGATGCGCCAGTGCAGCGGCCGGTACCAGCCAGCGCGCTGCGCCGGCCACGCTGCCACCGCTTCCCGGGACGTCCGCCGTCGCGCGCGAGCCACCCCCTGGCGCCGACGGCGGACTTTTTGCGCAACGGGCAAGAGCACGTCACGCGGGCGCGACGGCGATGAGCCTGGCGATCGTCCACACCCGCGCGCAGGTCGGCGTGGCGGCGCCGCAGGTCGCCTGCGAAGTGCACCTGTCGGGCGGACTGCCCGGCACTTCGATCGTCGGTTTGCCCGAGACCGCGGTCAAGGAGGCGCGTGACCGCGTGCGCGCGGCGATCCTCAACGCCCAGCTGGACTACCCGCAGCGGCGCGTGACCGTGAACCTCGCGCCCGCGGACCTGCCCAAGGATGGCGGCCGCTTCGACCTGCCGATCGCGCTCGGCATCGTGGCCGCCAACGGCGCGCTGCCCGCGGCCGCGCTGGAAGCCTGCGAGTTCGTGGGCGAGCTCGCGCTGTCGGGGCAACTGCGGCCGGTCGATGGCGTGTTGCCGGCGGTGCTGCAGGCCACCCGCGCGGGGCGGCGCGTGATCGTGCCGCGCGGCAACGGCGCCGAGGCCGCGCTGGTGGCCAATGCCGACGTGCGCGTTGCCGACTCGCTGCTCGAGGTATGCGCGCATCTGTGCGGACGCGGCGAACTCGCCCATGCCCAGGCAGATGCCACGCCCGCCGCGAATGGCGAGGCCCAGGCCGATCTCGCCGACGTGCGCGGCCAGCCGCAAGCGCGGCGCGCGCTGGAGATCGCCGCGGCCGGCGCCCACAACCTGCTCCTGTGCGGCCCGCCCGGCACCGGCAAGACCATGCTCGCCAGCCGCCTGCCGGGCATCCTGCCGCCACTGGGCGAGGACGAGGCGCTGGAACTGGCCGCGATCCGCTCGGTGGCGGGCCAGCGCAACGACCTGCCGTCGTGGCAGCGCCGCGCATTCCGCCACCCGCACCACACCGCCTCGGCGGTGGCGCTGGTCGGCGGCGGCTCGATCCCGCGGCCCGGAGAAATCTCGCTGGCCCACCATGGCGTGCTGTTCCTGGACGAACTGCCCGAGTTCGATCGCCATGTGCTCGAAGTGCTGCGCGAACCGCTCGAATCGGGCCGCATCTGCATCTCGCGTGCGGCGCGCCAGGTGGAGTTTCCGGCCAGCTTCCAGCTGGTGGCGGCGATGAATCCGTGCCCGTGCGGTTATGCAGGCGATCCGGATGGGCGCTGCCGCTGCAGCAGCGATGCGATCGCGCGCTACCGTGGGCGCATTTCCGGCCCGCTGCTCGATCGCATCGACCTCAAGCTCGACATGCCGCGGGTGGCGCAGGCGCAGCTGCGGGAGGCCGCGCGCGGCGAGGACAGCGCCGCGGTGCGCGCGCGCGTAAGTGCGGCGCGGACCTTGCAGCTCGCACGTGCGGGCGTGCCCAACGCGCGGCTGGGCAATCGCCTGGTCGAGCGCGACTGCGCGCTCGATGCCGCGGGGCAGGCGCTGCTCGACCGCGCGCTGGAGCAGTTGGGCCTGTCCGCGCGCGCCTATCACCGGCTGTTGCGGGTCGCGCGCACGATCGCCGACCTGGCGCAGGCACGCGACATCGGCCATGCCCACCTCGCCGAGGCGATCCAGTACCAGCGCATGCCCGGCTGAAGGCTGGCGCCAGCCGCGGGTGGCAGCCGGCCGCTGATCGCTGCACGCCGCACTCGCGCCCGCGCCGATCCTGCGCTGGCGGGGCAGGTGATCCCCGACTTGCAGCTGCGCCCATCCGCGACGGCGCCGCGAACCGTGCCGGTATCGGCCCCGGTCGCGCCGCGGCACCCACCCACCACCGGGTCGGTGCTGGCGCGTTCGGGTCACGAAACGGTCACACGCGGCACGCCGGGCAGTGGCCGGGCGCCGTTATCATCGGCGCATGTCGACGATCGAGCACATCTACTGGGTGTTTGCCGCAGCGGCCGCACTGGTGCTGGTCGGCATCGCCTCGAGCCTCGTGGCGCGGCGCTTCGGCGCACCCTTGCTGCTGGTGTTCCTCGTGATCGGCATGCTGGCCGGCACCGACGGCCCCGGCGGTATCGAGTTCGACGACTATTCGGGCGCCTACCGGCTCGGCTCGCTCGCGCTGGCCATCATCCTGTTCGACGGTGGCCTGCGCACGCCACTGCAGGCGGTGCGGCGCGTACTCGCACCCACGCTGCTGCTGGCGACGGTCGGCGTGGTGCTCAGTGCGATCCTCACCGGCATCGCCGCGAGCTGGCTGCTCGAGCTGGACACGGTGACCGGCTTTCTGGTCGGTTCGGTGGTGGCCTCGACCGACGCGGCGGCGGTGCTGTTCCTGCTGCGCGCGGGCGGCCTGCAGCTGCGCGAGCGCGTGGGTGCGACCCTGGAGATCGAATCGAGCGCGAACGACCCGGCCGCGATCCTGCTCACGATGATGCTGGTCGAGTACGTGAGCGCGCCGGCCGGGTTGGCACCGCTCGGATTGCTGCGCGAGTTCGTGGTGCAGTTTGGGATTGGCAGCATCGCAGGCGTGCTCGGCGGCGGCGCGATCGCGCGCGGCCTCAACCATTTGCCGTTGGGCCATTCGTTGGCCGCATTGTTCGCGCTGGCCGGCGCGGTGCTCGTGTTTGGCGTGACCGGCCAGCTCGGTGGCAGCGGCTTCCTCGCGGTCTACATCGCGGGCCTGATCGTGGCCAGTCGCGTGCGCGGCGGTCTGAGCAACCTGCTCGGTACGCTCGATGCCGCCACCTGGTTGTGCCAGATCGCGATGTTCCTCGTGCTCGGCCTGCTGGCTTCGCCGCACCTGTTGCTGGATTCGCTGCTGCCCGCGCTGGGTGTGGCCGCCTTCCTCATGCTGGTGGGTCGTCCGCTCGCAGTGGTGGCATGCCTTGCACCCTTGCGGCGCTACGGCAAGCGCGAGATCGCGTTCATTTCATGGATCGGTTTGCGCGGCGCGGTCGGCATCTTCCTCGCCTCGATCCCGATGCTGGTGCAACTGCCGCATGCCCAGCTCGTGTTCAACGTCGCCTTCGTGGTGGTACTGGCCTCGCTGTTGGTACAGGGCTGGACGCTGGGCCTGGCGGCACGACTGTTCGATGTGGCACTGCCGCACCGTGAGGGCACGGTGCGGCGCGTGGAGCTGGACCTGCCTGGCTCGCTGGAACGCGAACTGGTCGGCTATCCGGTCGCGGCACAGGCGCGCGTGCTGGCGGGCGCGCCGCTGCCGGCGTGGGCGCGACTCACGCTGGTGGTGCGCGAGGGCACGATCCAGCCCGCGCATGAGGCCGGTGCCTTGCACGCTGGCGACTATGCCTACCTGCTCGCGCCACCCGGTCGCGTGTACCGCCTCGACTGGCTGTTTGCACCGCCCGAGGAAGCGCGCGAGGCCGAGCGCGAACTGTTCGGCGAATTCACCTTCGATGCGGATGTGCACCTGGGCGAGATCGCCGAGTTCTATGCGCTGCCGGTGCGCGCGCGCGACGCGCCGCTGACGCTGGCCGAGCATTTCGCACAGCGCTTCGAGCACACCATCGAAGTGGGCGACCGTGTGCGACTGGGCAGCGTGACGCTGATCGCACGCGAACTGGACGAGGCCGGTGTGCGCAAGGTCGGGCTCAAGGTCGACCGCCTCGGCAGCGTGCTCACGCGGCCGCGCTGGCTGCAGCGCGTGTTGCCGCGCAGCTGACCACGCGCGGCGCCGGCACCGGCGCGGCGTCGTGCGAACGCCGGCGTGGCTGGTCGCGATGGCGGCGACGATCCGGGCCATCGGCGCGCCCTGTGCGGCATGCGGGCGGAAGCGCTGGTTCTGACAAAATTGACGTAAAGACGTCCAGATGCCCGGATCCAGGTGCCGCGCAATGTCGCAAGCGGACATTGCACGGATGGGCGCGCGGGCGCCCGATCGGCTGTGGCATGGCCGGAAGTCGCGCGGCGTGGCGCGGTTTGCTGCACGGCCGCCCGCTGGGCCGATACTTGGCCCGGATCTTGCTTTGACCATTGGGTCAGCCTTTTCCGGTGTCCGCGCAAGGCGCTGCTCCGGACTTCGCCGGCATCGGAACGTGGGATTGACGGCACCACTCCCCAGCGGCCGCCAATCCCTCTCTCCCCGTTCCGATGCCGGTGGGCTGCAACCCCTCCCAACCCCACGCCGATGCTGGCACGCGCTGCGCCAGCCCGACGCCGGTGCGCGCCGGCTCAGGCCGCGGCGCGCGTCTTGGGCTGGCTGTGGAACTGTTCCTCTTCGGTCGAACCCTTGAGCGCGAGCGTGGACGAGTTGCCCTGCTGGATGGCCTGGGTCACCGCATCGAAGTAGCCGGTACCGACTTCGCGCTGGTGCTTGACCGCGGTGAAGCCATGCGCCGCGGCCGCGAACTCGGCTTCCTGCAGCTCGACGAACGCACTCATCTGCTGGCGCGCATAGCCGTGGGCGAGATGGAACATGGAATAGTTGAGTGCATGGAAGCCGGCCAGCGTGATGAACTGGAAGCGGTAACCCATCGCCGCGAGCTCGTGCTGGAAGCGCGCGATGGTGCGGTCGTCCAGGTTCTGCTTCCAGTTGAAGCTCGGCGAGCAGTTGTAGGCGAGCAGCTTGCCGGGATGGCGGGCGTGGATGGCCTGCGCGAACTCGCGCGCGAAGCCGAGGTCGGGCTTGCCGGTCTCGCACCATACGAGGTCGGCATGCGGCGCGTAGGCCAGGCCGCGTGAGATCGCCTGGTCGAGGCCCTTGCGCGTCTTGAAGAAGCCCTCCACCGAGCGCTCGCCGGTGATGAAGGGCTGGTCGTTGGGATCGACGTCGCTGGTCAGCAGGTCGGCCGCTTCGGCATCGGTGCGCGCGACGATCAGGGTCGGCACGCCAAGCACGTCAGCGGCGAGTCGGGCCGCGGTGAGCTTTTCCACCGCCTCACGCGTGGGCACGAGCACCTTGCCGCCCATGTGGCCGCATTTCTTCACGCTCGCGAGCTGATCTTCGAAGTGCACGGCGGCGGCACCGGCCTCGATCATCGCCTTCATGAGCTCGAAGGCGTTGAGCACACCGCCGAAACCGGCCTCCGCGTCGGCCACGATCGGCTGCAGGTGGTCGATGCTGTCATCACCCTCGGCATGGGCGATCTGATCGGCACGCAGCAGGGCATTGTTGATGCGCCGCACGACCGCGGGTACCGAGTCGGCCGGGTACAGCGACTGGTCCGGATACATCTGGCCCGCGAGGTTGGCATCGGCGGCCACCTGCCAACCCGACAGGTAGATCGCCTTGAGGCCGGCCTTGACCTGCTGCAGGGCCTGGTTGCCGGTGAGTGCGCCCAGCGCATTGACGAACGGCTGCTCGTGCAGCGCGCGCCAAAGCTTGGTCGCGCCCAGGCGGGCAAGGGAGTGCTCGACCGGCACGGTGCCGCGCAGGCGCACGACTTCGGCGGCAGCGTAGCTGCGCTGCACACCCCTCCAGCGTGGATTGGTGTCCCAGTCATGGCGCAACTGCTCGGCGGTGGGCATCGGGTGCATGGTCATCCTCGGGTTGGGGAAAGCGTGGTTGGGTGGCTGGGTGGATCAGTGCAGCGCCGGATACGCGGCGAGCGTGAGGAAGTCGGCGAGCTGGTCGGCGTGGGTGAGCCGGTGCAGCAGGATTGCGGCCGCGCCGACCTGATGCTGGCCGGGAATGGGCAGCGCCGACAGGCGCGCTCGCGCGGCCATGAGCTCGGCGTCGAAATCGGCGAAGGCGATCGCACCGCCATCGTCAAAGCGTGGCTGTTGGGCCACATGCAGCCACTGCCACAGCTGGGCGCGCGCGATCTCGGCGGTCGCGGCGTCTTCCATGAGGTGCTGGATCGGCACGCAGCCCTGGCCGTCGAGCCATGCCGCGGTGTAGCGCAGGCAGATCTCGATGTTGGCGGCGAATCCCGCGCGCGTGATCGTGCCCCTGCTGCTTGCCAGCAGCGCGTCGCGGTCGGCGCGCACGTCCTCGCGCAGCTCGTGCAGCTGGTTGGGCGTGACCATGTGGTCGTCGAACACCTCGCGAGCGACCGGCACCAGTGCCGGATGCGCCACCCAGGTTCCGTCATGGCCGGCGCGCACCTCACGCAGCTTGTCGGCGCGCACCTTGTCGAGCGCGGCCGCGTTGGCCTGCGCATCGCTGCTGATCGGGATCTGCGCGGCCATGCCGCCCATCGCGAACGCGCCACGCCGGTGGCAGGTCTGGATCAACAATTCGGTGTAGGCCTTGAGAAACGGCACGCTCATGACGACCTGGCCGCGTTCGGGCAGCACGCGGTCGGGATGGGCGCGCAAGGTCTTGATGTACGAAAAGATGTAGTCCCATCGACCACAGTTGAGGCCGACACAGCGCTCGCGCAGCGCATGCAGGATCTCGTGCATCTGGAATACCGCGGGCAGGGTCTCGATGAGCACGGTGGCCTTGATCACGCCGTGCGGCAGGCCCAGCGCCTGCTCGGCATGCGCCATCACCGCGTCCCACAGTGCGGCCTCTTCGGCACATTCGAGCTTGGGCAGGTAGAAGTACGGACCGCGCTGGCGCGCGTGCAGGGCGGCCGCGTTGTGGAACGCGAACACGCCGAAATCGAACAGCGCCGCGACCATCGGCTCGCCATCGACTTCGACATGCGCCTCGTCCAGGTGCCAGCCGCGCGGCCGCACCATGAGCACGGCGGGGTCCCCGCGCAGTGCGTAGTGCTTGCCTTCCGCAGAGGTGTACTGGATACGGCCGCGCACCGCATCGCACAGGTTGAGCTGGCCGTCGACGAGGTTGGCGAAGGTGGGTGCGGTCGAGTCCTCGAAGTCGGCCATGAACACCTTGGCGCCGGAGTTGAGCGCATTGATGATCATCTTGCGCTCGACCGGGCCGGTGATTTCGACGCGGCGATCGAGCAGTGCCGCGGGGATCGGGGCGACACGCCAGTCGGCTTCGCGGATCGCGCGTGTATCGGCGCGAAAGTCGGGCAGTGCGCCTGCGTCCAGCTGCGCCTGCCGCTCGCGCCGCTGTGCGAGCAGCTCACGGCGTCTGGGGCCGAAGCACCGCTGCAGGTCGACCAGGAACGTGAGCGTGGCCGGGTCGAGCACGGCCGCGGCGGCGGCGGTGGCAGGGGCAAGGATCTCGATCGCAGGCTGGGGCTGGCGCAGTGCGGCAGGGGTCATGCTGGGCTCCGTGGTGCTGTGCCGCAATCCTAGGCATGACATTTTTTGTTTGACAAAACAAATGATTCAATGCGATATATTGACGTATTCAATACTTAATATGTGTATGATTCAAAAATGAAAACCGGCAAGGCCAAGCGCCGTGGACGTGCTGGGACGATCGTTTCACGGAGAAAGCGTGAGACTTCCGCCGATGCTGCGCCGCGGTTCTACTACAAGGGCAGCCGACTCAAGCAACTGCGCGCGTTCTGCATGATCGTCAAGCTCGGCACGCTGTCGCGAGCGGCCGAAGCCCTGTTCCTGTCGCAACCGTCGATCAGCCTGCAGCTGCGCGCGCTGGAGGGCGAGTTGGGTGTAGCGCCGATCGAGCGGCGGCGGCGGCGCGTCGCACCCACGCGCGAGGGGCAGGTCCTGTACGAGCTCGCCTTGCCGCTCGTGGAAGGCCTGGAAACGTTGGACCGGCGCTTCCATGCGCGCTGCCAGGGATTTGCCGGCGGCGAGCTGCGCATCGCAGTGGGTGCCTCGACAGGCCAGTATCTGTTGCCGCCGCTGGTCGCCGCGTTCCGGGCGCGCCATCCCCAAGTGCACGTGCAGCTGCGCAGCGTGATCGGCAGTGACGGCATCGCGCAACTGCGCAATGACCAGGTGGACATCGCGATCGGCTCGCTGCTGGATGTGCCGCAGGACCTCAACTACGAGGTGCTGCGCACCTGCGATCCGTTGCTCATCGCAGCGCCGGATCACCCGTTGGCGCAGCTGGAGCAGATCCGGCTCGACGACCTCTCGCCATGGGGACTGATCCTGCCGCCACAGCGGCAAACGACCTTCCAGCTCGTCGATCTCGTGTTCCAGCAGCACAAGCTGCCATTCCAGGTCGCGATCGAGGTGGGCGGCTGGGAGGCGATCAAGCGTTACGTGGCACACGGACTGGGGATTTCCGTGGTTCCGGACCTGTGCCTGCAGCCGGGCGACGAGGCACGCCTGTGTGTGCGCAACCTGCGTGCTCTGTTCCCGCAGCGCAGTTACGGGGTGATCGTGCGCAAGGGCAAGCTGCTGGGCAACGAGGCGCGCGCATTCCTCGACCTGGTGCGGCCCAACCTGTTCGCGCGCAGGGGCGATGGCGCAGGCACGGGCCCATCCGAGCGCTGAGCATGGCCGGCCCGGGGCCGGGCGGCACGCGGCGTGACCGGTCGCAATTGGCTGACTGGCGGCGCTGCGCGGATGCGCCGGTTTCTGCTAGTTTTGCCGGCGATGGCGATACTGGGTGGGTGATGCATGCTGCGCTGGATCCTGCTGGCACTGGGCTTGCTGTGCACGGTCGTGGTGTTCACAACCAAGAGTGCGTTGGCGCTCGGCCTCGCACTGCTGGTTGGCCTGATCGCTTTCATCGGTTTCGTGCTCACGCTGGCGGGTGATCGCGTGTCGTCGGTATCACGACCCGATACCTCGATGGCATCGCCCGAGCAGTTGGCCGCGATGACCTCGCGTCGCACTCCCGTGACGCCACCCGCACCGGCCGAGCGCGAACCGCGGGCTTGAGTGGAGATGTGCCATCGCAGGGTCGCGCAGCCAATACCAGGCTCGACCAGCGTGGGGACCGCGACGGGTTCGTCACCAGTGCGGATGCGCCGGCACTCGGCTCCAACGAAGTGCACCTGTGGCACGCAGTGCTGGCGGCGGGCGATGTGCGCGCCGCGCGCATCCAGGCGCGTGAGGTGTTGCACGAGGTGCTGCGACGCTACCTGGGGCCGCGCGAGCTTGGCTTCGAACTCGCCGCCCACGGCAAGCCGGGCCTGAAGGGCAATCCCGAGCTGCAGTTCAATCTCAGCCACTGCGGCATGCACGTGGTGATCGCACTGGCTCGGGCGCAGCCACTGGGCGTGGACATCGAAAGTCTGTCGCGTCGTGTCGACGCACTGGAACTGGCGCGACGCTTCTTCCATGCCGACGAGGCAACGGCACTGGCGGCCTTGCCCGATTCCGCGCAGGCGGCCGCGTTCCTGAGCCTGTGGACGCACAAGGAAGCGGTGCTCAAGGCGCTCGGCCATGGCCTGGCATTTGGACTGGACCGTCTGCGCTTCGCGCTGGATGAGGCCGGACGCGTGCAGCAGCTGCGCGCGCTCGCCGATGACGCCGAGGCCGCAGTGCATTGGCAGCTGCACGCGTTCATGCCGGCGCCGGCGCTCACCGGATGCCTGGCCTGGCGTGGCCCGCCACGCCGGGTGCGGCGGTTGCGGGTGGCCTGAACACGCAAACGGCGCTGCCCGCGCCTACATCGACAGCGTGCCCGGCGTTGCGCGATCATCGGGTGATGACCGTACTCAGCGTCAATGTCAACAAGATCGCGGTACTGCGCAACTCGCGCGGCCATGCGCTGCCCGATCCGGTCGAGGCTGCACGGGTGGCCATCGAGGCGGGTTGCCATGGCATCACCGTGCATCCACGACCGGACCAACGCCACATCCGCGGAGATGACGTGACCGGGATCGCGGCGATCTTGCCGGCGGCGGTCGAGTTCAACATCGAGGGCAATCCGTTTGCTCCGCCGCGCGAGGGTTATCCGGGACTGCTGGAGCTGGCCCGGCGCACGCGCCCCGCGCAGGTCACACTGGTGCCCGATGGCGACGCGCAACTCACCTCCGATCATGGTTTCGACCTCGTGCGTGAGGCCGGGCGGCTCGGCCCGCTCGTGCAGGCGTTCAAGGCACTGGGATGTCGTGTGAGCCTGTTCGTGGACCCCGATGTCGACGAGGTCGAGCGGGCGGCGCGAATCGGTGCCGATCGCATCGAGATCTATACCGAAGCCTACGCGCGCGCGTTTGCGGCGGGCGCGCCGGAGCCGGCGTTGGCCGCTTGCGTGCGCACGGCCGATCGCGCCCGCGCGGCGGGGCTGGCGGTGAATGCGGGCCATGACTTGGACCAGCGCAACCTGGGGCCACTGGTTGCGGCGATACCATGGCTGGCCGAGGTATCAATCGGCCACGCCCTCATCAGCGAGGCGCTCTACGCGGGCCTGGCGGCCACGGTGCGCGCCTACCTCGCGGTGCTGGCGGGCGCTGGCGGGCCGGACTGAGCGCCGGGCTCAATCACCCGCACCTTCGACGCGGATCGCCGTGAGCCCGCTGTTGCGGGCGATGCCCAGTGCACTGGCGACCTTGTCGTAGCTGGTTTCGCGATCGGCGCGCAGCGCAAGCACCGGCGGCTGCGGCGAACTGGCCATCGCGCGCAGGGTCGCATCCAGCTGCGCACGGTTGATCGCATTGCCATCGAGGAACAGCTCGCCGGTGGACAGAATCGAGAGCCTGGCGATGTGGGGTTCGCCAGCCGGCGCGGCACTGCCCGCGAGCGGCAAGGCGAGCTTGTTCATGGCCAACGGCGCCGTGATCATGAGGATGACCACGAGCGCGAGCATGACATCGACGAGCGGTGTGACGTTGATTTCCGCCTGGGCGGTGGCGTGCGAACGGTAGCTGCTGGCGGCCATGATCGACTCCTGTGCAGGTGGATCGCGGCTCCAGTGTGCGCCTGCCAGGTCGCTTGAGGCAATCGCCCAAAAAGAACGGCGCCGCGGGTTGCGCGACGCCGTTGGTGTGAAACGCGGATGGCGGGCGATTACTGGTCGCCCGCACCCGTGGTCATGAAGCCCAGCTTGACCATGCCTGCGCTCTTGGCCTCGGCCATGACCGTGGCGATCTTTTGCCATTGGGTCGGCTTGTCGGCTCGAATCTGCAGTTCGGGCTGCGGATTCTTCTGTGCGGCCACGCGCAGCTGCGCCTGCAGGATCGCCTCGGTGACCGGCTCGTCGTTCCAGAACAGGTCGCCGTTTTCCCGGATCGCCAGATCGATCGGTTCGGGTGGATTGTCCTGCTGTACGTTCGGATTGGCCTGCGGCAGGTCGATCCGGATCTTGTGCGACATCAGAGGCGCCGTGATCATGAAAATGATCAGCAGCACCAGCATCACGTCGACGAGCGGCGTGACGTTGATTTCCGCCATCGGGCCACCGCCCGATCCACCTGCACTCATGCCCATGGCTTACTTCCTCGCTGCAACCGGCGCCACGCCCGCTTCGACGCGCGAACCCGTCGCGAAGAAGTCGTGCAGATCGTGCGCAAACTCGTCGAAGCGCGCATAGATCACGCGGTTCGAACGTACAAAGAAGTTGTAGCCCAGCACCGCCGGGATCGCGACGAACAGGCCGAACGCGGTCATGATGAGCGCTTCGCCCACGGGACCGGCCACCGCTTCCATCGAGGCGTTGCCCGAGGCTGCGATCTTGATCAGCGCGTGGTAGATGCCCCACACGGTGCCGAGCAGACCGACGAACGGTGCCGACGAACCGACCGTGGCGAGCAGGGTCATGCCGTCTTCCAGGCGCAGGCTTTCGCGTGCCACGGCCTGACGCAAGGCGCGGTCGATGAACTCGGAGCGGTTGAGCGCCTCGACCAGGCGGCTGCCCTCGTTGCGCTGGTGGTGCGCGGCGGCCTGGGCGGCCTCGAGTGCGATCTTCGAGAACGGCTCGCTCTTGGGCTGGTCCTCAAGGAAGCGCACCGCATCCTGTGCCGATGGCGTGTCCCAGAAGGTGCTGATGACCTTCTCCATGCGCGCGCGAACCATGCTGTTGCGCAGGAAGTTGGCCACGATGAAGTAGATCGACGAGACCGACATCACGACCAGCGTGACGAACACGATCCAGCCGAGGACGTCGAAGTTGTTGATGAGGTCGTGGAACCCCATCTGGCTCATCGCCGCGGCGTTGCCGCCACTGCCGGGAACGACAGCAGGCTGAGCCGCTGCGGGTGACTGAGAGGCATCTTGCTGCATGGCGCTACCCTATTCGCTCAAGTTGAAATCAATCGGAACCAAGGCATAACCCGGTGCGGGCTGCCCACCCTTCGAACCTGGATTGAATCTCCAGTTCCTCACCGCCTCGATCGCGGCCTGGTCGAGCAGGCGTGAACCGCTGCTGCGCTGGACCGTGATCTCCTGCGGGCTGCCGTCGACCCCGACCAACACCTTCAGGATCACCTTGCCTTGCTGGCGCTGGCGCAACGCCTGCGGCGGATACCGTGGCGGACGCAGCTTACGGTAGCTGATGTTTTCGCTCGGCGCGATGTCCGCGGGCGGCGGCGGCGGTGCCGGCGGCGCGGGCGGCGGTGCCGGCACCGACATCGGCGAGGCTTCCTCAACGATCGGGGGTGCGGGCGGCGGCGGCGGCGCCTTCGGCGGCGGCTGGATCTTCTCCACGACCTTCGGCGGCGGCTTCTTCGGCGGCTCCGGCGGCGGTGGCGGCGGTGGCGGTGGCGGCGGTGGCGGCTCGATGAACTCGACCGTGACCTTGCGGTCGACGACCTTGTCCTTGAGCGGCGGCGGCGCAATCGGCGCCATCATCATCGCGAACGCGAACGCGTGCAGCGCAAAGGCGCAAGTGAAGGCAGTCACGCGCTGCCAACTGAAGCGGTTGCCGTCAGATTGAGATGTGTCTGCCATCAGTATTGACCAACGAGATAGTGTCTGAGCGGCCGCGCCACGCGCTGCCCGGCTTCGACCCCACGAAGCCCGGGCGGAAAAACGCAAGTCCGACACGGTACAACAGCGCGCACGGGTCCGACAAGCGGGTCGATGCGTGTTTGCCGAACTTGACGGGCGTTTGTGGTCGGTTGCAACGCTTGCGGCAGGGACGGCAGCGCAGCCGTCATGCCGGATCGCAGCGGGGCTATTTCCTCTTGCCGCGCGTGAGCTTGACCCCGGACTTGGCGGCCTTGAGTCGCTGCTCGGCCATGGTCTTGGCACTGGGGTAGGTCGCCGCCTTCTGCCAGTCGGCAAGCGCGGATTGGCCCAGGTCGTTCTTGGCGTCACCCCGCAGCAGGTACGCCTCGCCTTCCTGGCGCAGGCCGCCCTTGGCAATGGCCGCGGTCATCGCCTCGACCGCCTGTTGGGAGTTGCCCGCGTAGTACTGCAGGTAGCCGAGCTGGTAGTCGACGTTGCCGTCCTTGGCCTGCGCCGAAGCCTTGCCGTAGGCTTCGATCGCGCAGGGGTCGTCTTCCGCCTGCATGCACAGGTCGCCCTGCAGTTTCCAAGTGTCGTAGTTGCCCTGCACGATGTTCTTGGCAAAGCCTTCCTTGAGCGTGGCCGCCCCATCCTTGGGCTTGTCGGCCAGCGCGTACAGCTTGGCCAGCTGCACGTAGTCTTCGCTGGTGGTCACCAGGCCCTCGCTCTTGGCCTTGGCCGCCACCTGCAACGCCTGCTCGGGCTTGTCCGCCTGGATGTAGATCTGCGACAGCTGGTTGAGCAGCTTCTTGTTGTTGGGTTCCTTCTGCAGCTGCGCCTGCACGATCGCGGCGGCTTCATCGAACTTGTCCAGTTCGAAGTAGCTGGCCATGAGGATCTGCATCCAGCTGTCGTTGGGCTTGTCGGTCATCGACAACGCCTTCTTCATCGTATCGACGGCTTCCTGGAACCTGTCGAGGCGATAATAGGTATTGGCCTTGAGCGCGAGCTCATCGGCATTCTGGCTGTTGGTCTGCTTCTCCCAGTCGGCCAAGGTGGCGAGCGCGTCGTCGTATTTCTCGCTTTGCAGCTGGGTCTGCGCCACGCGATAGAGCAGGTCGAACTGCGCATTGTTGGGCAGCGCATCGAGCTCGAGCGCCTTCCTGTACTCGGCGATCGCGTCGTCGGGCTTGTCCGCTTCCCAGTAGATCGAGCCGAGCAGCTGGCGTGCGAACGCCTGGGCATAAGGGCTGGCCTTCTTGTTCGCCAGCACTTTTTCGACATAGGGCTGGGCCTCGGCATCCTTGCCGTCGTTGAGCAGGTCGGCCGCCTTGTTGAGCGCGGTGCCATCGCTTGGCTGCATGGAAACCTTGGGTTCCTTGCGGGTGGCCTGCGGGTACTTGTTCTCGGGCTTCTTCGCATCACGCGCGAGCGCGGCGCCTGCCGCGAGGGCCAGGCACAACGCGCACAGCGCCACCACCAACCGGTTCCAACGTTTCATGCTTTCACCCTGATGTACGAACTATTTCGTTGATTGGCCCCACCGCGCCGCCGAGCGTAACCCCGCACGCGCGGCGCGCACAAGCCCGCCGTCGATGGATCGATGCTGTCTTGCAACATCGATGCCGTGGCCGATTCGGTCGGAATGGCCGTTCAGACGTCCAGATTCGCCACGCGCAATGCATTCTGTTCGATGAACTCACGGCGCGGTTCGACCACATCGCCCATCAGCGTCGAAAAAATCTGGTCGGCCGCGACCGCATCCTCGATGCTGACCTGCAGCAGACGACGCGTGTCCGGATTGACCGTGGTCTCCCACAATTGCTCGGGATTCATCTCACCCAAGCCCTTGAAGCGCTGGATCGTGCGCCCGCGCTTGGCCTCGTCCATGAGCCATTCGAACACCTGGCCGAAACGGGTGACGCCGCGGCTCTTGCCGCCGCGGCGCACGGTGGCGCCGGGTTGGATGAGCGAGGCGACTTGTGCGGCCGCCTCACGCAGCGGCTTGAACTCGCCCGAGGCGAGCAAATTGGCGGGCAGCACCTGGGTGTGGCGCAGGCCGTGCTGGTCGCGATCCATGACCAGGGCCGGGCCATGCTCACCGCTTGCCGGCTGGATGCGCAGCTCATAGCGCGGCTTGCCCAAGCCCGAGGCCGCCAGCGCCGCCGCCAGACGCGCGATCCACGCATCCAGCGCCGCCGCGTCGCCCCAGGTGGTCGCATCCTGCGGTGCGTCGAGCATCGCCCGCAACAGCCCTTCGTCGTAGCGGAACGCGAGGCGCTCGATCTGGTCGAGCGCGGCGCGCCAAGTGGTCATGAGCTGTTCCAGCCCGCTGCCGCCGACCGGCGGCGCGTCAGTGGCGTACACCAGCTCGGCGCCATCGACCGCGCTCGCGATCAGGTACTCGTTGAGCGCGGCATCATCCTTGAGGTACAGCTCCTGCTTGCCCTGCTTGAGCTTGTACAGCGGCGGCAGGCCGATGTAGACGTGGCCGCGTTCGATCAGCGCCGGCATCTGGCGGTAGAAGAACGTGAGCAGCAGCGTGCGGATGTGCGATCCGTCCACGTCGGCATCGGTCATGATGATGATGTGGTGGTAGCGCAGCTTGTCGATGTTGAACTCGTCCTTGCCGATGCCGGTGCCCAGCGCGGTGATGAGCGTGCCCACCTCGGCCGAGCCGAGCATGCGGTCGAAGCGCGCGCGCTCGACGTTGAGGATCTTGCCCTTGAGCGGCAGGATCGCCTGGTTCCTGCGGTTGCGACCCTGCTTGGCCGAACCGCCGGCCGAGTCGCCCTCGACGATGAACAGCTCCGACAAGGCCGGGTCGCGCTCCTGGCAGTCGGCCAGCTTGCCCGGCAGTCCGGCGATGTCGAGCGCGCCCTTGCGCCGCGTCATCTCGCGCGCCTTGCGCGCGGCCTCGCGCGCGCGCGCCGCATCGACCACCTTGGCCGAAATCGCGCGTGCCTCATTGGGATTTTCCAGCAGGAACTCGTCGAGCTTGTCGTTGACGATGCCCTCGACAATGCCCTTGACCTCGCTGGAGACGAGCTTGTCCTTGGTCTGCGAGGAAAACTTCGGATCGTGCACCTTGACCGACAGCACCGCGATGAGGCCCTCGCGCATGTCGTCGCCCGACAGCGCGACCTTGGCGGTCTTCTGCAGCCCGGCCTTTTCGATGTAGCCCGACAGCGTGCGCGTGAGCGCGCCGCGGAATCCCGCCAGGTGGGTGCCGCCGTCACGCTGCGGGATGTTGTTGGTGTAGCAGAACACGGTTTCCTGGTAGGCATCGGTCCACTGCATCGCGACTTCGACCGTGGTGCCCTCGTGCTGCGCCGAAAAGTGGATCACCTTGGGATGCAGCGGCGTCTTGAGCTGGGCCAGGTGCTCGACGAAGGAGCGGATGCCGCCTTCGTACTGGAACAGGTCGCGACGATCGGCACGCTTGTCGATGAGCTCGATCTTGACGCCGCTGTTGAGGAAAGACAGCTCGCGCAGGCGCTTGGCCAGCACGTCGTAATGGAATTCGGTGTTGGAGAAGGTCTTGCGGCTGGGATGGAAGCGCACCGTGGTACCGCGCTTGCTCGACGGGCCCACGACCTTGAGCGGATACAGCGGCTCGCCGTCGGCGTATTCCTGCTGGTGCTCGTGGCCATCGCGATGGATCGTGAGCCACAAGTGGTCCGACAGCGCGTTGACCACCGATACGCCCACGCCATGCAGGCCACCGGAGACCTTGTAGCTGTTGTCGTCGAACTTGCCGCCCGCATGCAGCACGGTCATCACGACCTCGGCGGCCGAGCGACCCTCGTCGGCCTGGATGCCCACGGGGATGCCACGCCCGTTGTCGGCCACGCTGACCGAACCATCATTGTGGATCGTCACCGTGACGTGGTCGCAATAGCCCGCGAGCGCCTCGTCGATCGAGTTGTCGACGACCTCGAACACCATGTGGTGCAGGCCGGTGCCGTCATCGGTGTCGCCGATGTACATGCCCGGGCGCTTGCGCACCGCCTCGAGTCCTTTCAAGACCTTGATTTTACTGGAATCGTACTGGTCGCTCATGGGTTCTCCGCGCCACTGCCTGCCTCGGGCAGCGCAAGCGTTCGATTATAGCAGCCGGTGCACCCCGGCTTGTTCCACGTGGAACATCGCCACGCGACCTTCATGGGTGGCCGGCAACGCGGATTGATCGGTGGCCGTGACCAGCACCTGCGCTCCACTGCGCCCAACCATGTCGAACACGCGTGCGCGATGGGCCTGATCGATCTCCGACGCCACGTCATCCAGGCACAGCACCGGCATCCGCCCCCCGTGGCTGGCCGCATGGCACTGCGCCTGCGCCATGAGCAGGGCGAACGCGGCGAGCTTGTCCTGCCCGCGTGACCAGTGCTCACGGCTCGGTGCGCGCTCGAAGGCGAGGCTCCAGTCGGCCCGATGCGGCCCGCGCGTGCTGTGTCCGCGCTCGCGATCCCTGGCCTGGCGCTCGACCAGCTCCTCCTGCAGCGGTCGGTTCGGGTCATGACCCGCGCTCAGCGACAGCTGCGCCTGACCGAGCTCGGGCAGCAGTTCCTCCAGCAGCGGCAGCGCCGCCTGTGCGAGCACCGCGAAATAGCGCTGGCGCATGCGCGTCAACGGCTCGCCGCTGCGCGCGAGCTCCTGGTTCCACGGCGCCAGCTCAGCGTCGGCCGCATCCAGCCGCAACAGCACGTTGCGCTGGCGCAGCGCGCGCTGGTAGCGCGACCAGGCTGGCAGGAACTCATGTTCCACGTGGAACACACCCCAGTCGAGGAAACGTCGCCGCCCCTCCGACCCACCCGCAAGCAGCTCATGCGATCCCGGTTCGAAACACAGCACCGCGGTGTGGCGCATCAGCTCGCCAACCGCCACCGCTTGGCCACCCAGGCGCGCTTCGAGCCGACCGTTGCGCCGCGCGATCCCGACACCACGCACAGCGCCTTCGGTCTCGATGTCGCCGTAGATCGCGTAGCCATCGCTGCCTGTACGGGCCAGCGCCTCGTGGCTGCCCGTGCGGAACGAGCGCCCGTGCGACAACAGGCAGGCGGCCTCGAGGATCGTGGTCTTGCCCGCGCCGTTGCCGCCAAAGAACAGGTTCCAGCCCGCGACGAGGTCCAGCTCCAGCTGCTCGAACAGCCGCAGGTTGGCCAGCCGCAGCCGGGTCAGGATCACGATGGACGATGCCGGCGCCGCCGCGGGCCGGTCACAGCCGCAGCGGCATCACCACATGGCGCGTGTCGTCGGCATCGGGCTTGCGCAGCAGGCAGCTCGACTGGCCATCGCGCAGGCACAGCAACACTTCGTCGGCCTGGATCGCGCCCAAGGCGTCGAGCAGGTAATTGACGTTGAAGCCCACATTGAGCTCGCCCACGCCGGTGCGGGCCTCGATCTCCTCGATCGCCTCTTCCTGCTCGGGATTGTGCGCCACGATCCGCAGGCGGTTGGGCGAGACCTCGAGCTTCACACCACGGTACTTCTCGTTGGACAGGATCGCCGCTCGCTGCAGCGCCGCCCGCAACTCGTCGCGCTGGACACGCACTTCCTTGTCGGCACCGATCGGAATCACCGCCTCGTAGTCGGGGAAGCGCCCGTCGATGAGCTTGGAGGTGAAGGTGACATCGTTGCGCCGCACGCGCAGGTGGTTGCGAGCGAATTCCAGCTCGATCACGTTGTCGCCGATCTCGAACAGGCCCTGCAGCTCGCCGATGCCCTTGCGCGGCACGATGACCTGGCGCGGTGCGCCGACCTTGCCGTCAAAACGGGCCTCGGCCAAGGCCAGCCGGTGGCCATCGGTCGCCACGCAGCGCAGGCCACCATCGCGCAGGTCGAGCAGCATGCCGTTGAGGTAGTAGCGCACATCCTGCTGCGCCATCGCGAACGAGGTGCGCTCCATGAGCTCCTTGAGCGTGGTCTCGGGCAGCGCCACGCGCTCCACCACCTCGATCGATTCGATGGTCGGGAATTCGGTCGCGGGCAGGGTCGCGAGCGTGAAGCGGCTGCGGCCCGCGCTCACCACCACGCGCTCGCCGCTGCGCTCGAACTTGATCTTGCAGCCGTCGGGCAGGGCGCGGCAGATGTCGAACAGCTTGCGCGCGGGTACCGTGGTCTCACCTGCCACCAGATCGTCAGCGCTGGTGCGCGCGCTCATTTCCACTTCCAGGTCGGTGCCCGTGAGCGCAACCCCGTCCGCATCCACGACCACCAGCAGGTTGGCGAGTACCGGCAAGGTCTGGCGCCGTTCCACCACACCAACGACATGTTGCAATCGCTTGAGGAGGGTCTCTCGCTGGATGCTGAAGCGCATGGTCTGCCGTTCCTGTTCTCTGGTGTGGAGTAGTGTAGGGCTGTAGGGGCTGTGGGCTACGCGAACTGCCTGTGTTTATTCTTAATTATCAATGACTTGTAACTTGTTTTGGCACTGGGGAACACGCCGGTCTTGCTGTGCGCCAGTTGTGGATAACCTCCGCGCCAAAAGCTGTCCACATGTTGTCCTGTGCTTGTCTACAGCCTTCAGCCGGTGAGCTGGCGCACCAGCTTTTCCCAGTCCTGCCGCAGCTTGCCATCGGACTCGCGCAGGTCGCGCACCGTCCGGCATGCGTGCAGCACGGTGGTGTGGTCGCGACCACCAAAGGCATCCCCGATTTCCGGCAGGCTGTGTTCGGTCAGTTCCTTGGCCAGGGTCATCGCCACTTGCCGTGGTCGCGCAATCGAACGGCTGCGGCGCTTGGACAGCAGGTCGGCAACACGCATCTGGTAGTAGTCTGCCACGACCTTCTGGATGTTGGGGATCGAGATCGCCTGCGCGTGCACGGTGAGGAGGTCGCGCAGCGTTTCCTGGGCGAATTCCTGGGTGATCGGCTTGCCTACGAAGTTGGCGCGCGCGATGAGCGTGTTGAGCGCGCCTTCGAGGTCGCGCACATGCGAGCGCAGGCGCTTGGCGATCAGCGCCGCCACCGCCTCGGGCAGGTCCACGCCCTTGCCCTGCGCCTTGGCCAGCAGGATCGCCGCCCGTGTTTCGAAATCGGGTGGCTCGATCGCTACCGACAGGCCCCAGCCCAGGCGCGACTTCAGGCGCGGCTCCAGGCGGTCGACCTCCTTGGGATAGCGGTCGCAGGTGAGGATGATCTGCTGCTTGCCTTCGAACAGCGCGTTGAAGGTGTGGAAGAACTCTTCCTGGGTGGTTTCCTTGCCCGCGAAGAACTGGATGTCGTCGATGAGCAGCGCGTCGACCGAACGGAAGCGGCGCTTGAACCCGTCCATGTTCTTCTGCTGCAGCGCGCGCACCATGCCCGACACGAAATCCTCCGAGTGCAGGTACAGGATCTTCATGTCGGCGCGATTGGCGCGCATGAGGTTGCCGGCCGCATGCATGAGATGAGTCTTGCCCAGCCCGGTACCGCCGTACAGCAGCAGCGGGTTGTAGGCGCGGCCGGGGTTCTGCGCCACCTGCATCGCGGCGGCCTTGCCCAGCTGGTTGGACTTGCCCTCGACGAAGTTTTCGAAGGTGTAGTGCGCGTTGAGCTTGGAGTCCTCGCCACGCTCGCCGCCGCGCACGCGCGGCTCCTCGCGCGGCGCCGCCGCGGTGCGCGTGCCCAGCCGCAGTTCCACGCCCATCGGCGTCGGCGCGAGCTGCTGCAGGGCCTGCTGCACGGGCAGCAGGAAGCGCTCGCGCACCGCATCGAGTGTGTAGGGATTGGGCGCCCAAAGGACCAGCGTGGCGCCTTCCTCGGCGCCCTGCAGTGGCGCAAGGTAGGTGTGCACGTCCTCGGCGCTCAACTGCGCCTCGAGGCGGGCCAGGCAGCGCTGCCAGAGTTCACTCATGTCCAGTCGGGGTCCGTGTACGCTGCGCGCTGCGACAGGCGCAAGGACCATGCAGCATAGCAGTGCGGACCCGCTGTGCCGAAAGGCCGCCAGGCGCCAGCGGCTGATCGGCGCACCCGCCGCGAGCGCCGGCCAGGGTGCGCACGGCTTGACGCTGCGCCGCCAGAACCCTATGATTTGCGCCCTTTTTTTCCAACGCAGCCCGTGCCATGGCCACCAAGCGCACTTACCAGCCCAGCAATCTCAAGCGCGTCCGCGACCACGGTTTCCGTGCGCGCATGAAGACTCGCGGTGGCCGCAAGGTCATCAACGCGCGTCGCGCCAGGGGCCGCAAGCGCCTCGCGGTCTGACCGGCCGCGCGGTGGCTACGCCCGCGCGCTTTCCGCGCACGGCGCGACTGCTCACACCGCGCGACTTCGCGGCCCTCAGGAGCGGCAGCCGCCGCTTCGCCGGGCCGCACCTGACCGCCCAGGTCAAGCCCAATTCCGGTGACACGGCCCGGCTGGGTCTGGCGGTCTCGCGGCGGGTTTCCAAGCTTGCGGTGCAGCGCAACCGCATCAAGCGCGTCGCCCGCGACAGTTTTCGCCGCCACCGCCACCTGCTCGGCGCACTCGACATCCTGCTCATCGCCCATCCCGCCGCCGCCGCCGCCGACAACGCGCGCCTGCATGGCGATCTGCAACAGCTGTGGCAGCGCATCGCGGCGTTGAATGCCGGCGGGTCGACCGGCACAATGCGCGGCTGATCCGCGCGGCGCGAGCCGCCGCCATCTGCTGTCCTGCTGCCGAGGTCCATCTGCTGCGGGTGCCACCGGGCACCGTCGACGCGGCGGCGGGCCGCTCCCTCATCGCCGCTGCCGCAAGCCCATGACGAGTACCCGCAACATCCTGTTCATCGCCCTGCTGTTCATCGTCTACCTCATGTGGATGCAGTGGGAGCAGGACTATGGCGCACCGGCCCAAGCGCCGGCGGTGGGCGGCCCGGCTGCGACCACGTCGCCAGCCACGGGCGCCCAGGGCGAGACCCCCGCTGCCGGCACGGCACCGGTCGCGGCCACGGTGCCCGTCGATGTCGCCGGCACCGAACTCGCTGGCGCCGCGGCCGCGGCCAGCGTGGTCGTGACCACCGACGTGCTGCGCGTGGAGATCGATCCGCGCGGCGGCAACGTGGTGGTGGCCGATCTGCTGGCCTATCCGCAACAGCCGCACCAGAGCGACCACCCGGTGCGTCTGCTCGACCGCGCCAACGCCACCTGGTTCGTCGCGCAAAGCGGTCTCATCGCCGCCCAGGGCAGCGCGATCGTCGCGCCCGACCACACCGCGCTGTATCAGGTCGAGCACAACGCCTACACGCTCGGCAGCGCCGAAAGCATAGAGGTGCCGTTGATCTGGAGCGGCCCCGGCGGCCTCAGCGTGCGCAAGGTGCTCACGTTCAGGCGCGGCAGTTACGTGATCGAGCAGCGCGAGGAAATCAGCAACAACGGCGCGAGTGCGTGGCATGGCAACGCCTACCGCCAGTTGCAGCGCGTGCCGCCCGTTTATGACAGCGCCGGCATCAAGGGCTACGCCAACGTCGAGCGCTACAGCTTTGCCGGCGCGGCGATCTACAGCCCTGCCGACAAGTTCGAAAAGCTCAAGTTCGACCACTTTGCCAAGGAACCGCTGGCCAAGAGCTTCGCTGGCGGCTGGGCCGCGATGCTGCAGCACTACTTCTTCGCGGCCTGGATCCCGCCCGCGCAGGAGGCCGACAGCTATGCCACCAGCGAAGTCACCAACGCCGCCGGCACGCGCTACCTGATCCGCGCGATGTCGCCCCCGCTCACGGTCGCGCCGGGCGCAAGCGCCACCACCAGCGCACGCCTGTACGTCGGCCCCAAGCTGCAGGCGAGCCTGGACACGATCGCGCCGGGGCTTGCGCTCACGGTCGACTACGGCATGTTCACGGTCATCGCCGACCCGCTGCACTGGCTGCTCACCAAGCTGCACAAGCTCACCGGCAACTGGGGCCTGGCGATCATCCTGCTGGTGCTGCTGATCAAGGCGTTGTTCTTCAAGCTCAGCGAGGCGCAGTACCGCTCCAGCGCCAAGATGCGCAAGCTGCAGCCGCGCCTGGCCGCGCTCAAGGAGCGCTATGGCGACGACCGGCAGAAGTTCGCGGCGGCGCAGATGGAGCTGTTCCAGAAGGAAAAGGTCAATCCGCTGGCCGGCTGCCTGCCGATGCTGATCCAGATTCCGGTGTTCTTCGCGCTGTACTGGGTGCTGCTGGAGAGCGTGGAGCTGCGCCAGGCCTCGTTCGTGGGCTGGCTCAACAACCTCAGCGCCCCCGATCCGTACTACGTGCTGCCGGTGCTCAACGCGATCGTGATGGTGGCCACCCAGCACCTGACGCCGATGACGGGAATGGACCCGACCCAGGCCAGGATGATGAAGATCATGCCGGTGGTGTTCTCGGTGCTGTTCGCATTCTTCCCGGCGGGCCTGGTGCTGTACTACGTGGTCAACGGCGGCCTCGGCCTGCTGCAGCAGTGGATCATCACGCGCCGCATCGAGCGCGGCGACAAGCCGGCCGCCGCCTGATGCCATGAGCGCCGCGACCGACACGATCGCGGCGATCGCCACCGCGTCGGCCCCAGCCGGTGTCGGCGTGCTGCGCATCTCGGGCCCGCGCGCACCCGCGATCGCACAGGCGCTGCTCGGTCGCGCGCCGCGCGCGCGCCACGCCCACTACGCGACCTTCCGCGATGCCGCGGGCGAGATCATCGACCGCGGCCTGCTGCTCGCCTTCCCGCAACCGCGCTCCTACACCGGCGAGGACGTGGTCGAACTGCACGCGCACGGCAATCCGATGCTGCTGCAGGCCCTGCTCGCGCGCGTGATCGAGCTTGGCGCACGCGCGGCGCAACCGGGCGAGTTCACCCAGCGCGCCTTCCTCAACGGCAAGCTCGATCTGGCCCAGGCCGAGGCGGTGGCGGACCTCATCGCCAGCACCTCGCGCGCGGCCGCGCGCGCGGCCCAGCGCAGCCTCGATGGCGAGTTCTCGCGGCGCAGCCACGCGCTCACCGCCGAACTCGTGCGCGTGCGCAGCTGGATCGAGGCCAGCATCGACTTCAGCGACGAGGACATCGACTTCCTCGACAATGCCGCACTGCGGGCCGACCTGGATGCGCTGCGCGCCGCGCTCGCCGACCTGCTCGCGGCCACGCGCCGCGGCGTGCGCCTGCGCGACGGCCTGCACGTGGTCATCGTCGGCCAGCCCAACGTGGGCAAGTCGAGCCTGCTCAATGCGCTCGCCGCGAGCGAACGCGCGATCGTCACCGCCATCGCGGGCACCACCCGCGACGTGCTGCGCGAGACCATCGACCTCGACGGCATCGCGTTCACGCTGGCCGATACCGCGGGCCTGCGCGACACCGACGACGAAGTCGAGCGCGAGGGCGTGCGCCGCGCCCATGCCGAGCTCGCGCGCGCCGACCTCGCGCTGGTGCTGCCCGCATCCGAGGCACCCGCGGATGTGGCTGCGCTGCTGACCACACTGCCGCCCGACACCGCGCGCATCATCATCCACAACAAGATCGACCTCGTGCCCGGCCTCGCGCCGCGCCGCGAACGCAGCGCGGACACCAGCCACCTGTGGCTGTCGGCGCGCACCGGCCAGGGCCTGGACCTGCTGGTGGCCGAACTGCGCAGCCATGCCGGCGCCGGCGAGGGCAGCGCCGGCACCTTCAGCGCGCGCACGCGCCATGTCGCCGCGCTGGAGCGGGCCCAAACCGCGCTGCAGGACGCGCTCGCGGCACTGCACGCGGGCCAGGCCGAACTCGCCGCCGAGGAACTGCGCCAGGCGCAGCACGCCATCGGCGAGATCACCGGTGAGTTCACCGCGGATGACCTGCTCGGCGCGATCTTTTCGAGCTTCTGCATCGGCAAGTGACGAAAGTCGTGGCGTTGCGGCATGGCCGGGCGGCGCGCTGCGGCTATGATCGGCGCTTCCGTCCCGGGGAGTCCTGCGCATGAGCTTCATCGCCCGCTTGCTGCGTCACAAATCGGTCGAGCAGTTGCAGGCCGAGATCGGCTCGCGCCACGACTTCCGCCGCGTGTTGGGCGTGTGGCAGCTCACCGCGATCGGCATCGGCGGCATCATCGGCGTGGGCGTGTTCGTGCTGGCCGGGCAGCAGGCCGCGCTCAACGCCGGGCCTGCGGTCGCGCTGTCGTTCATCATCGCCGGCATCGCCAGCGCGGCCGCCGCGCTGTGCTATGCAGAGTTCGCGGGCCTGATCCCGGTCACCGGCAGCGCCTACACCTACAGCTATGCCACGCTCGGCGAGCTCATCGCCTGGCTCATCGGCTGGGACCTGCTGCTCGAATACGCGCTCATCGTCGCGGTGGTCGCGATCGGCTGGTCGGGGTATGTGCAGGCGTTCCTGTCCAGCATCGGCATCGTGTTGCCGACCTGGGCGCAGGGCGCGATCGGCACGGGCGAGGGCCGCGTGTTCAACGTGATCGCGGCCGCGATCACGTTTGCGGTGGCGGCGCTGCTGATCTTCCGCACCGAGTGGGGCGCGCGCTTCAACACCTTCGTGGTCGCGGTCAAGGTCGCGGCCGTGCTGCTGGTGCTCGGCGTGGGCGTGTTCTACATCAACCCGGCCAACTGGCACCCGTTCATTCCCGAGCGCGTGGTCGGCGCCGACGGCATCGGCCACTTCGGCTACCAGGGCATCGCCACCGCGGCCGCGGTGGTGTTCTTTGCGGTGTTCGGCTACGACACGCTCACCACCGCGGCCGAGGAGTCGAAGAACCCGCAGCGCGACCTGCCGCGCGCGGTGCTGTTGTCGCTGGGCATCTCGATGGCGATGTACCTGGCGGTGTCGATGGTGCTCACCGGCATCGCCCACTATTCGACCCTGCACACCGACGCGCCGGTGGCCGATGCGTTCAAGGGCCTGGGCCTGCACTGGGTCGCCGCGACGATCTCGGCCGCTGCGGTGTTCGGCCTCGTCAGCGTGCTGTTCGCGTTCATGCTCGGCGCCGCCCGCATCTGGTACGCGCTGTCGCGCGATGGCCTGTTGCCGGGCTGGTTCGCCAAGCCGCACCCGGTGTATGGCACGCCGCATCGCCCGACCCTGGCGCTGGGCGTGTTCACCGCGGTGGTGGCCGGCTTGTTCCCGCTCGATGAAGTGGCCAAGCTCGTCAACATCGGCGTGCTGTCGGCCTTCATCGTGATCTGCGGTTCGGTGATCCTGCTGCGCGTGCGCAAGCCACATCTGCAGCGTTCATTCCGCACGCCGTGGGTGCCGTTCATTCCGCTGTTGGGCATCCTGTTCTCGATCTGGCTGCTCACCGAACTGGCCGCGATCACCTGGCTCGTGTTCCTGGTGTGGGTGAGCCTGGGCCTGATCGTGTATTTCGGCTATGGCATGCGCCACAGCAAGCTCGCCGACGGCGGCTGAGGCGGCTTCGCGCGGCAGCGCATTCCATGCGAAAATCGCCGGCGTGCGCCCGTAGCTCAGCTGGATAGAGTACTGCCCTCCGAAGGCAGGGGTCGTGGGTTCGAATCCCGCCGGGCGCGCCATTCCAGCCGCGTGAGGGCCGGCGCCAGCCGCCGGGTGCCGCCGCGTGGTCCGTCGAGCCGAGCGGGGATGCGCCGATGCGCTGCGTGCAGATCGTTGCGGTGGGTGCGCCGCTGGAGGCGCGCGAGGTCGCGCTGCCCGAGCCGGGTCCGGACGAGATCCGCGTGCGCATCGAAGCCGCCGGCATCTGCCATTCCGATGTGCACTATCGCGCGGGCACCGCGAGCATCGCGCGTGTGCCGATCACGCCCGGGCACGAGATCGCCGGCCGCGTCGATGCGCTCGGCGCCGGGGTCGATGGCCTCACGGAAGGCGCGCGCGTGGCGCTGCACTACCTGGTCAGCTGCGGGCGCTGCGACTACTGCGCGCGGGGGCTGGAGCAGTTCTGCCGTCGTGGCCGCATGCTCGGCAAGCACCTCGATGGCGGCTACGCGCAGTACGTGGTGGCGCCCGCGCGCAACGCGGTGCCGATCCCCGACACGGTCGCCACCGCGGCGGCCGCGATCATGATGTGTTCGAGCTCCACGGCGCTGCATGCGCTGCGCAAGGCGCGCACCAGCGCGGGCGATCGCGTCGCCGTGTTCGGCGCCGGCGGGTTGGGCATGTCGGCGGTGCAGCTGGCCCGCGCCTTCGGCGCACTCGAGGTGTATGCGATCGACATCGATGCGAGCAAGCTCGCCGCGGCGGCGCGTCATGGCGCGATCCCGATCGATCCGGCCGCGGGTGCGCCGGCGCAGCAACTGCGCGAACGTACCGCGGGCCATGGCGTGGATGTCGCGCTCGAGTTTGCGGGCCTGCCGGCCACCCAGCAGCAGGCGGTGGCGAGCCTGGCGGTACACGGGCGCGCGGCCCTGGCCGGCATCACGCGCCACAGCTTCGCGGTGGACAGCTTCAACGACGTGATCAACCGCGAGGCCGAGATCATCGGTGTGTCCGACCACCTGCACAGCGAGCTCGGCACGCTCATGGAGTTCACGCGCCGCGGCCTGCTCGACCTGGATTCGGTGATCAGCGAACACATCGCGCTCGATGCCGATGCGATCAACGCGCAGCTCGACGCGCTGGCCGCGCAGCGTGCGAGCACGCGCTGCGTGATCACGCCCGGCTGACGCGCAACCGTTGCCAGGCGTGCACACCGGCAGCCGGCCGCTGCGACGCCGTGCCGCATTGCCTTTCGCGCGCCGCCGTGGGCTGGCTATAATCCGCCGCTCTTGGGGAAGCCGATTCCGCCACATCTCGCCGCGAGGGGGTTCCGTGTCCAATCCTGTCAGCAACACCGATGCCGCCTTTCTCAAGCGGTTCTCGCAACTGATCGGTTTCCTTGCGGTGGTGGCGGTCGGCCTGGGCCTGCTCGCGCTGTACATCCACGACAGCAACCCGCCCGCGCCCAATCCCGATGCGCAGAAGGTAGTGGCGCAGCGCATCGCGCCGGTCGGCGGCGTGTACGCGGGCGACACCGGGCGCGCGGCGATGCAGGCCGCTGCCGAGGCCGCCAGCAAGGCCGCCGCGGGCGCGGTCGCCTATGACGGCACCACCGACGGCAAGACCATCTACGACAACCTGTGCCACACCTGCCACACCGCCGGTATCGCCGGTGCGCCCAAGATCGGCGACAAGGCCGACTGGGCCGCGCGCATCGCGCAGGGCATGGACACGCTCGACCAGCATGCGATCGCGGGCTTTACCGGCAAGACCGGCGTGATGCCGCCCAAGGGCGGTAATCCCGCGCTCAGCGACGAGCAGATGAAGGCCACCGTGGCGTGGATGGTCGAGCAGTCCAAGTGAGCTGAACCCGCCGCCGCGCCACTCGTGATCAACGCCGCGCGAGCGGCGTTTTTCATGGCCGGCCGTGTCGCTCGCGCACCCGCGGCGGCCGACAGCACCGGGCCGCAAGGTGCGGCAAGGTATCATGCGGCGATGAATACCCCCGCCGTCGATCCGCCGTTTGCCGCCGGGCCGTTGCTGCTGCCCGGCCCGGTCGGCAGCATCGAGCTGGCCTGCGCGCTGCCGACCGCCGCGGCCGCGCGCCGTGGCATGGCGATCATCGCCCATCCGCATCCGCTGCATGGCGGCACCATGCACAACAAGGTCGTGACCGTGACCGAGCGCGCGTTGCTCGACCTCGGTCTGGCCACGGTGCGCTTCAACTTCCGCGGCGTCGGCCACAGCCAGGGCACGCATGACAACGGCGTCGGCGAGACCGACGACCTCGTCGCGATCGCGCACTGGCTGCGCCGCGCGCGCGCGCACGATGTGCTGTGGTTGGCCGGCTTCTCGTTCGGCAGCTATGTGACCTTGCGCGCCGCGCCGCTGCTCGCGCCCGCGCAAGTGGTGCTGATCGCGCCACCGGTCGGGCGCTGGGAATTCGCGCCGCTGGCAGCGCCGGCCTGTCCCTGGCTGGTGGTGCAGGGTGAGGAGGACGAAGTGGTCGATGCCCAGGCGGTGTTCGCATGGGCGCGCGCGCTGCAGCCGCCCGTGCAACTCATCGCGATGCCCGAGACCGGCCACTACTTCCATCGCCGACTCATCGACCTGCGCGGCGCGCTGCGCAACGCGCTTGCCGGCCACCTGCCACCGGCGGCATGAGCGTGGACATCGTGACCGCCGCGGGCGCGCCGGGCGCGCGCTATGCGCAGGGCATCGCCGCCGGACAGTGGCAGGACGACGCCGCGCAGCACGCGGTGCTGCCGCAGCTGGACCGGCTGTGGCGCGCGCTGGCGCAGCCCGAGCCGAACTCGTGGTGGTCGCGCTTGCGCGGCGGGCGGCCGGTGCCGCCGCGCGGACTGTACCTGTGGGGCCGGGTCGGGCGCGGCAAGACCTTCCTCACCGAACTGCTGTGCGAGGCGCTGCCCGGCGCGCGCGTGCAGCGCGTGCACTTCCACCGCTTCATGCAGGACGTGCAGGCGCGGCTGCGCACGCACGCGGGCGAGCGCGATCCATTGGCCAAGGTCGCGCGCGACATGGCTGCGACCACCTCGCTGCTCGTGCTCGACGAGTTCGTGGTCGATGACATCGGCGATGCGATGATCCTGGCCAACCTGCTGCGCGCGCTGTTCGACCATGACGTGGTGCTGGTGACCACCTCCAACACGCCGCCGCGCGAGCTGTACCGCGATGGCCTGCAGCGTGAGCGCTTTTTGCCCGCGATCGCGCTGCTGGAGCAGCACTGCGAGGTGGTCGAGCTCGCCTCGCCGACCGACTGGCGCTTGCGCGCGCTCAAGCAGGCCAGCGTCTACTACACGCCGCCCGATGCGGCGGCCGAGCGTGCGCTCGCGGCCGCCTTCGCGCGCATCGCCCACGGCACGCCGCGCCAGCACCCGGTGCTCACGATCAACGACCGGCCGATCGCCGCGCGCGCGGAGGCCGGCGGCGTGGTGTGGTTCGACTTCGGCGCGCTGTGCGAGGGCCCGCGCGGCGTGGCCGACTACATCGAGCTGGCCAAGGCCTACCACACGATCTTCGTGTCCAACCTGCCGCAGTTCACGCCGCAGACCGAGGACGCCGCGCGGCGTTTCATCGAGCTGGTCGACGAGCTGTACGACCGCGGCGTCAACCTCGTGTTGTCGGCGGCCACGCCGATCGTCGAGCTCTACGACGGCGAGCGCCTGCGCGCGCAGTTCGCGCGCACCGAGTCGCGCCTGATCGAGATGCAGAGCGAGGACTACCTCGCGCGCGACCACGCGGCATGAAACCGGCGATCGCGCCCATGCGCTTGTGCCCGCGCGCGGCCGCGCGCAGGATCGCGCCATGAACATGCAGCATGGCCCGCTGGGGGCACGCAGCGACTACCCGCGGCACTACGATGCCGGCTTGCTGTACCCGATCGCGCGAGCGCCCGCGCGGCGCGAGCTTGGGCTGGCGCCGGACGCGCTGCCGTTCGGCGGCGTCGACATCTGGAACGCGTATGAGCTGTCGTGGCTGGATGCGCGCGGCAAGCCGCAGGTGGCGATCGGCGAGCTGCGGGTGCCCGCGGATTCGCCCAACCTGGTCGAATCCAAGTCGCTCAAGCTGTACCTGAACTCGCTCAACCAGGAGCGCCTGGGCGATGGTGCGCAGGTGCGCGAGCTGCTGCAGCGCGATCTCGGCGCGGCGGTGGGCGCGCCGGTCACGGTCGGCCTGCTCGAACCGGCGCAGTTTGCCGCGCAGCGCATCGAGGAACTCGCGGGCCGGTGCATCGATGGCCAGGATCTGGCGATCGACGACCACGGCCCGCCGCAACCGGGCTACCTGGACTGCGTCGGCGCCACGGTCGAGGAAACCCTGGTCTCGCACCTGCTCAAGTCCAACTGCCCGGTCACCGGCCAGCCCGACTGGGCCAGCGTGCAGATCGCCTATGCCGGCTGCGCGATCGGACATGCGGGCCTGCTGCGCTACCTGGTGTCGTACCGCAACCATGCGGGCTTCCACGAGCAGTGTGTCGAGCGCATCTTCAACGACCTGTGGCAGCGCTGCTCGCCGCGGCGGCTGAGCGTGTATGCGCGCTACACGCGGCGCGGTGGCCTCGACATCAACCCCTGGCGCAGCAGCCACGGGCAGTCGCCGCCCAACCCACGTGGTGCGCGCCAGTGAGGCGCGATGCAAATTGTCACCATCGCCGGGCCGCCGCGCTTATTGTGGGTTAAGCGCATGGGCGTCTAATGTACGGCTCGCGCAACGATCAGGAGAGCGGTGCATGGCCAACGAACCGAACAAGCCGAATTTTTCCAACGTCAAGGGTGGCAGTGCCTCCAGCGCGCCGGCACCGGCGCCGCGACCCGACTTCAGCAACGTGCAGGCCGGTGCGGCCAGCACCGCGCCCGCAGCCGAGGCTGCGCCGCAGACCTACACCGTGGTCAAGGGCGACAGCCTGTCGAAGATCGCCAAGCGCCTGTATGGCAATGCCAACCGCTGGCGCGAGATCTTCGAGGCCAACCGCGACCAGCTGAAGAATCCCGACCTCATCACGCTGGCGATGGAGAGCCCGATCCGCGACACGCTGATCGTCGAGATCAATCCGCTGGAGCGACGCGAGTTGCCGAAAGGCGCGCGCGAGATCGCGGGGGCGGTGAACCGGCTGACGTTCAATGCGCCGCTGCTCAGGGATGTGGAGATGATCCTGGCCGTGCGGGAGTCGCTGCGCGGGCGCTTTCGCGCCGGCCGCGGGCCGCAGGGGGCACTGGCCGCGCATCGCTTCCACATGATCGAGGCCGGGCGCTACACGGCGTCGCTCTCGGACGACAGCAAGCTCAAGCCGGACCTGGGGCTCTTGACGTACCTGCATTCGGCGGGGCGGACGCAGACGCACAAGTGGATCGCGCAGCACCTCGGCAATGTCGGGCGGCGTGAGACGGTGGATCTCGCGGCGCGCTTCCATGCGCGCGGGGCGGCTCCAGCCGCCGAGGACGAGAGCGACAGCAGCGGAGAGGCCGATGTCGCGGCGTCGCGGGCGTGAGCTGATGAGGAGGGCAAAGACGCGTTCAACTGGCGTGTCCGGGCACCGGCCTTCGCCGGTGTGACGGACTATCTTGCGGCAATTCCCTGCCAACCAACAAACGTGCCGGCGAAGGCCGGCATCCAGACACGTCTGCTGCCAATGACATGCGTGCCTTTTGCAGGCGGCTCAGGGGCCGACGAGGCGGGCATTTGGGGAGGCGGACGT
>QUBV01000038.1 GCA_014338185.1 Lysobacterales bacterium
GGCATCCGCGCTGCTCAGCCGCCGCGGTACGCGGCGAGCAGGGCCGGATCGGCCAGCAACGCGTCAGGCACGAGGTAACGTGGCTCGTGGCCCGCGGCGAGCAGTTCGCGGATGCGCGTGGCCGAGATGTCCAATGGCGTGACCATGATCGGCAGCACGCGCCCGCAGGGCGTTTCGCGCAGGCTCGCCGGATCACTGGCGCGACGCGAGGCGATGCGCGTGCGCAGCTCGGTCGGCAGCACGCCGCCGTGGCCCGGACGCGTGAGCACGCCGATGTGGGCGTGGGCGAACAGCTCGCTCCAGCGATGCCAGCCGGGCAGGCCCGCGAACGCATCGGCGCCGACCAGCAGCACCAGCGGCCGCTGCGGACCGACCTCGGCACGCAGTTCGATCAGCGTGTCGATCGTCCACGAAGGTCCGGCGCGCTCAAGCTCGCGCGTGTCGAGCGTGAGGCGGTGCTGCCCCGCGAGCGCGGCGCGTACCGCGGCGACGCGCTGCGAGGCCGAGGCCACGGGCGGATCGCGATGCGGCGGTACCTGCGCCGGGACCAGGCGCACCTCGGCATCGAGGCACTCGGCCGCTTCCCACGCCACCCGCAGGTGCGCGTTGTGGATCGGATCGAAGGTGCCACCGAGCAGGGCCAGCGGTCGCATGCGCGTGCTGCCGGCTCAGGCCGCGCCGAGCAGCGCCGCGCTGCGCCGCGGCGCGGCGATCGCGGCGATGAGGCGCTCGAACTCGCGCCACGCATCGCCCTCGGCCCGGCCCTTGCTGATGCGGTCGACCCGCCCCGCCTGCAGCAGGCAGCGTTGCCAGTGGCCACGCGCGCTGCCGCGCAGTGCGCGCTGGAACAGGCCGCCGCGCGACTTGGGCCAGATGTTCTCGGCGACGAGCGCACGCTCGGGATTGGGCGCGGCCTCGACCCGCGCGAGCACGCGCAACTGGGTGAGGATCCAGCCGAGCATCGGGATGAGTTCCTCGCCTTCGGCCTGCAGGCCGGCGACGATGTGCAGCGCACGCGCGGCGTCGCCCGCGAGCGCCGCGTCGGCGAGACGGAACACGTCGTAGCGCGCATCGTCGGCGACACTGGCCTCGAGCGCGGCGAGATCGAGCGTGCGGCCGCCGTGCAGCAGCGCGAGCTTGTCGATCTCCTGCGCGGCCGCGAGCAGGTTGCCCTCGACGCGCTCGGCCAGCAGCGCGATCGCATCGCTCGTGAGCGTGAGGCCGCGCGTGGCCGAGCGCGTGGCGATCCAGTCGGGCAGTTCCTCGCGCCGCAACGGCCACACCGGCACGAACGCGCCGCAACGCTCGATCGCGGCGCTCCACGCGCCCTCGTGCTTCTTGCTCCAGTCGTTGGCGGTGACCAGCAGCACGGTGTCCGGCGGCGGCGCCTCGCACCAAGTGATGAGGGCGGCGGCGCCGTCCTTGCCGGGCTTGCCGCCGGGCAGGCGCAGGTCGATGAGCCGGCGGCTGGCGAACAACGACAGCGACTGGCCGGCCGCGCCGAGCTGGTTCCAGTCGAAGCCGCTGTCGGCATCGAGCACCTCGCGCTCGGCATAGCCCAGCTCACGCGCGCGCGCGCGCAGCGCGTCGGCCGCTTCGATCACCAGCAGGTGCTCGGCGCCCGCGATGAGGTATGCGGGCGCGAGCTCGCCGGCGGCGAGTTGCTTGCGCAGCGTGGGCAGCGATACGGCCATGGCGGCATTGTACGTGGCCGCGCCGGCGGCTGCGGCCGAGTCAGGGTGCGGCGCGCGCGATCACCTGCAGGCGGCGCAGCACGGTGGCCACCATGTCCCGTTCCAGTTCCTGGCGCAGCAGGTCGGTCTCGGCGGCGATGCCCAGCGCCTGGCTGGCATCGAAGGTGAAATCGCGCGTGAGCTCGAGCGCCTGCCGCGCGAGCAGTTCGCCGCCGGCGGCATCGGTCACGCCGAACTCGACGCGGTAACGCAGCGTGTACTCGGTGGCGCGCGCATTGCCGCCCACCGACAGCACGTCGGTGGCATAGGCGTGGCTGTACACCTTGAACGTGGCGACGCCGGCGCCGCCTTGTGCCACCAACTCGGCGCCCGATCGCTGCAGGGCCCTGCCCAGGTCACGCGCAAGCGCACTCGATGCGTCGTCGATCTCGATGTGCACGCGCTGCATCGCCGCGGGCAGGTGCGCCTCCCTGCGCAACTGGAAGCCGCAGGCGGCCAGCGCCACGGCGAGGAGGGCGGCAACGGCGGGACGCAACAGGTTCATGCAGGGCTCGGCGGCGGACGACGATGGGCCGTGCATGATACGGCGGGCGGCGCCGCGTTCGCGAGCGCCACCCGCCGGCATGCTCAATGCCGCGAACGGGCCACCACCCACTCGTCCAGCGGCCGCGCGTCGGTGTGCTCGCGCAGCGCGCTGCACTGGCGGATGCGCTCGACCGTCTGCGCCAGGCCGCGCTCGCCGCCGATGAGGTCCTTGATGCGCGGGGTGAAGAACGCGGCCAGTTCGTCGGCCGCCGCGACGCTGCAGCGGCCATCGGCGAACATGCCCGGCACGCGCGACTGCGCGAACGGCGGCAGGCGCTTGCGCAGGTCGTCGAAATGCTGACCCAGCCACTGCCAGGTCGCGGCGCGATTGGCCGGCTCGTTCATCTGCGCGCCGTACAGGAACCCCATCTCGCCGATCTGCACGGCACTGGTCAGGCCGTAGTCGCGCACGCGCGCGGCCAGCGCCGGATCACGTGTGGAGCCGAGCGCGCCGAGCAGCGCATAGCGATGCACGGTGTTGCGGCTGGCCTCGAACGCGCGCTGGGCCGCTTCGAACACCGCGGCATCGCCATCCTGCACGGCGATGGCCAGCGCGTCACCGAGCAGGTCGGGATCGGCACGTGCGAGGTCGACCTTGCCGCTGCCGTCGAATCCGAGCGCGGCGCGGCCCTGCGCGCCCAGGGTCGCGCGTGCCGCGGGCTGCCTGACCGTGACCGCGAGGAAGTCGGCCAGGCGTGTGCGCAAGGCGGTGGTGGTGCTGTCCTCGCCGTCCTTGCGGTGCCAGCCCAGCTCCTGCATGCGCGGCGCATACAGCGCCGCCGCCCACGCATCCAGCAGCGGGCGGGTCGCCTCGCTCGCCACGTGTTCGCGGATCCAGCGATAGCGCATGAGCAGCGCGGTCGCGACCTGCGGCTTGGGCGAACCTGCGAATGCGGGCATCGCATCGAGCAACACGGTCGGCGCGAGGCTGCCGCGTGCGAACGCCGCGCCCAGTGCGTCGGCGTACACCACCTGTTCGGCCGCGCTCAGCTGCGCGCTGGCCTTGGCCAGCCGCGCGAAGTCCTCGCCGGACAGCTCGAAGCGGTAGTAGCCGCGCGCATCGGCGTTGGGCATGAACCAGTCGGGACAGGCACCGTCGAGGTCGAAGCGCTGCTGCGCCTGCTCCAGCAGGAAGCACTGCGTGGCATGGGCCTGGCCGTGCCCGAAGCGCACGCACACCGGCACCGACCACTGCTGGCTGTCCTTGGCCAGCACGCCATAGGGCAGGTAGCGCGTCTGCGCGAGATGCAGGCCGGCCTTGCCGTCCCTGCATTCGACGCCGGCCTTGACCAGCGGCACGCCGGGCTGGTCGAGGAAGCTGCGCATCGCGCTCGCGAACACCGCGCCCTTGCCGCCGTGCTCGGCCAGCGTCGCGATGAGGTCGTCGGAGCTGCCGCTGCCGAAGGCATGCGCGGCCAGGTAGGCGCGCATGCCGGCGCGGAACCGGTCCTCGCCGACCCAGCGCTCGAACATCGCCAGCACCGCCGCGCCCTTCTGGTAGGTGATGCCGTCGAATGCGGTCTCGATGTCGCCACGGCTGTCGATCGGCTGGCGGATCTTGCGCGTACTGAGCAGGCTGTCGCTCGACATCGCCCACATGCGGCCTTCCAGCGCGCCGAGGTCGGCCTCGTACTCGGGATGCTGCGCCATCGCCGCCTTGGCCTGGCCCCAGGTGGCGTAGGCCTCGTTGAGCCAGATGTCGTCCCACCACGGCACCGTCACGAGGTCGCCGTACCACTGGTGGGCGATTTCGTGTGCATTGATGTTGTACACGCCGCGGTAGCGTTCGGCCGCGGAGTCCTTGTCGATGAGCAGCGCCGCATCCTTGTAGATGATGAGGCCCGCGTTCTCCATCGCGCCGGCCGAGAAGTCGGGCGCGCCGAGCAGGTCGAGCTTGTCGAACGGATACGGCTGCGCGGTGTACTCCTCGAAGAACGGCACGATTTCGGCGGCCGTCTGCAGCGCCCAGCCGAGCTTGCCGCCATTGCCGCGCGCCGCCAGCCCGCGCAGCGGCAACGGTGTCTTGCGCACCGCATTGGCTGGGATCGGCTTGGCCTCGACCACCTCCCACGGCCCGATCGCGAGCGCGACGAGGTAGGTGGGCAACGGCCGGGTGGTGGCGAAACGCAGCGTCTTCCAGCGTCCGTCGGCCGACTTCTGCTCGCTGATCTGGCGCGTGTTGGTGACTGCGACGTCAGCCACCGGCACCGTCAGCGAGATGTCGAACGGCGTCTTGAAGCGCGGCTCGTCGAAACCCGGGAACGCATAGCGTGCGCTCACCGGCTCCATTTGCGTGACGGCGTAGGGATCGTTGCCGAGCTTGACCTTGTACAGGCCCTGCAATTCGCCATTGAACGGGGCCTCGTAGCGGAAGTCGAGCGTGATCTCCTGCGCGGGCACCGGCGCCGCAAAGCGCACCTCGAGCACGCCACTGTCGCCATGCACCTGCGCCTGCGCCTTGAGCGGCTTGCCCTTGGCGTCGCTGGCGAGCAGCTCGCGCACCTCGATCTGCTGCGCATGCAGCCACACGCGCTCGGCCGGCCGATCCAGCCGCACGCGGATGCGCGATTGGCCCTCGAAGCGCTCGGCGCGCGGATCGGCCTTGATGTGCAGGCTGTAGGCCAGCGGCGTCACGCCCTGCGGCAGCTTGCCGGTCGGAATGGCCTGCCCGGGCGGCGCGGCCGCCAGCGCCGCGCCCGAACCACAACAGGTGAACAACAACCACAACATCGAGCGCAGCGCTTGCATGACCATCTCCCTGGAATGCCGCCGGCGACTGTAGCGGCCGCGGCGCCCGTGGCTATGGGCTGGAGGTCATGGTCGGCTGCGGCGGCGGGCGCCCTGCTAGCATCGCGCCACCCCTGCCGATGCGGCCGCGACCGCCCTGCCCATGAACCTGCGCGACCTGCGTTACCTCGTCGCCCTCGCCGAGCACAAGCACTTCGGCCGCGCCGCCGCGGCCAGCTTCGTGAGCCAGCCGACGCTGTCGACGCAGATCCGCAAACTTGAGGAGGAACTGGGCGTGACCCTGGTCGAGCGCCTGCCGCGCAAGGTGCTGTTCACCAGCGTCGGGCGCGAAGTGGTACAGCACGCGCGTGCGGTGCTGCGCGAGGTCGACGAGATCAAGGCCGTGGCGCGGCGCACGCTCGATCCCGAGGCGGGCACGCTGCGCCTGGGCATCTTCCCCACGCTCGGCCCCTACCTGCTGCCGCACATCGTGCCGCGCATGCGCGAGCGCTTCCCGCATCTGGAACTGCTGCTCACCGAGGAAAAGACCCAGGTCGTGCTCGACCAGCTGCGCGAAGGCCGGCTCGATGCCGGCATCCTCGCGCTGCCGATCCACGACGAGCAGTTGCACAGCGAGCCGCTGTTCGACGAGCCGTTCCTGCTCGCGGTGCCCGAGGGCCACCCGCTGGCGCGGCGCAAGTCGCTCAAGCTCGACGAGCTGGCCGACCACAGCCTGCTGCTGCTGGAGGACGGCCACTGCCTGCGCGATCAGGCGCTGGAGGTGTGCCACCACGCCGGTGCCAGCGAACAGGGCGGCTTCCGCGCCACCAGCCTGGAAACGCTGCGCCAGATGGTCGCCGCCAACGTCGGCATCACCCTGCTGCCGCTGCTCGCGGTCAAGCCGCCGGTGGCGCCGTCCGAACACCTGCAGCTGGTGCCGTTCCGCGGCACGCCCCCGCGCCGTCACATCGGCCTGGTGTGGCGCAGGAGCTCGGCGCAGGCCGGCCTGCTCAAGTCGCTGGCGGAGCTGATCCGCGCACTGCCGCGCGACCTGTTCGAATACCACGCGGCGGCCTGAGGCGCGGCACGCCGACCACGCCCGCGGCGTGATCCGCGGCGGCGCACGCACACCCGCGCCGCACCCGCGCGCGCCCGCATCCACGTCCACACGCGCACCAGCACGCACCCGCACGCGCACCCGCGCGCACGTGCGCGCGGGCCGTCGCCGCCCAGCACCGGCTTGACGCCGTTCGCACGCGCCCGTTACCATTGCAACGTACTAACGCGTTAATACATTGACATGAAGCGCCGCCCCAACCCACCCGCGACCGATTCGCGCCGCACCGAACGCGCGCTGTGCGAGGCCCTGTTGAGCCTGCGCAGCGTGGCCGAGATGCAGGCCTTCCTCGACGACCTGTGCACGCCGGCCGAGCGCGAGGCGATGCGCGAGCGCTGGAGCGTGGTGCCGCACCTGCTCGCCGGCGAGCCGTACCGGCAGATCCACGAGGCCACCGCCGTGAGCATCACCACCATCGGCCGCGTCGCGCGCTGCCTCGAACAGGGCGCCGGCGGCTATGCGCTGGCTGCGGCGCGACTGCCACGGCGCCGCACGCGCCGGGAGCCACGCGCATGAGCGACCACCGTGACCGCCTGCGCGTGGCCGTGCAGAAGTCTGGCCGGCTCGCGCAGGACTCGCTCGCGCTGCTGCGCCGCGCCGGGCTCGCGTTCCGCGAAAGCCGCGACCGCCTGTTCCTGTATGGCGAGAACCTGCCGATCGACGTGCTGCTGGTGCGCGACGACGACATCCCCGGCCTGCTGCAGGAAGGCAGCTGCGAACTGGGCATCGTCGGCCGCAACGTGTACGCCGAGCAGGCGCTGGCCGCGACTGGCGACGCGTTCCCGCTCGAATCGCGCGCGCTCGGCTTCGGCCACTGCCGGCTCGCGCTCGCGGTGCCCGACGGCGGCGCGCTCGCGAGCGTGGCCGACCTTGCCGGCCTGCGCATCGCCACCTCGTATCCGCAGCTCACCGCGCGCTGGCTGCGCGAGCAGGGCATCCACGCCGAAGTGGTGCTGCTCAACGGGTCGGTCGAGATCGCGCCGCGCCTGGGCAAGGCCGACGCGATCTGCGACCTCGTCTCCAGCGGCGCCACGCTGCTTGCCAACCAGTTGCACGAGCTGGCCACCGTACTGCGCAGCGAGGCGGTGCTGGTGCGCGCCGCGCAGGTGCCCAGCGCCGCGGTTGCGAACCAGATCGAGCGCTTCTGCGGGCGCATCGACGCCGGGCTGTCGGGCCACGGCGCGCGCCTGCTCATGTTGCAGGCGCCGCGCAGCGCACTGGCCGCGATCGAGCGCCTGCTGCCGGCGCGCGAGCAGCCGTCGGTGCTCGGCCTCGACGGCCGGCCCGACGACATCGCGCTGCAGGCGCTGTGCGATGCGCAGTTGGACTGGCAGCACCTGGAGGAACTCAAGCGCCTGGGCGCACGTGCGCTCATGGTGCTCAACGTGGAGCGCATGCTCGCATGAACGCGCTGGCCCAAGCCGCCGCCACGCCGATCGTCGACTGGGGCGCACTGGACGAGGCCGCGCGCGCGGCCGTGCTCGCGCGCCCCGCGCAGTGCACCGATCCCGCACGCAGCGCCGCGGTGCGCGAGATCATCGCGCGCGTGCGCACGCACGGCGACGCGGCGCTGCGCGAGTACGGCGCCCGCTTCGACCACTGCCGGCTCGATGCCTTCGAGGTCGACGCCGACGAGTTCGCCGCCGCGCAGGCGCGGGTGACGCGCGAACTGCGCGAGGCGATGCAACGCGCGATCGCACGCGTGCGCGCGTTCCATGCGGCGCAGCGCGGCGCCGATCTCGCCTGCGACACCGCGCCGGGCCTGCGCTGCGAGCAGCTGCTGCGGCCGATCCGGCGCGTCGGCCTGTACGTGCCGGCCGGCAGCGCACCGCTGCCATCGACCGTGTGGATGCTCGCGGTACCCGCGCGCGTGGCCGGCTGCCCCGAGGTGGTGCTGGCGACGCCGCCGCGCGCGGACGGCAGCGCCGACCCGGCCATCCTCGTCGCCGCCCGGCTGTGCGGGGTCGAGCGCGTGTTCAAGCTGGGTGGCGCGCATGCAATCGCGGCGCTGGCCTGGGGCACCGATTCGGTGCCACGCTGCGACAAGCTGTTCGGCCCGGGCAACGCCTGGGTCACCGCGGCCAAGCTCGAGGTCGCCGCCGATCCGCAAGGCGTCGCGGTCGACCTGCCGGCCGGGCCATCGGAAGTGCTGGTGATCGCCGACGATGCCGCCGACCCGCGCTTCATCGCCGCCGACCTGCTCGCGCAGGCCGAGCACGGCAGCGACTCGCAGGTGCTGCTGCTGAGCCCGAGCCGGCCCCTGCTCGCGGCGGTGGCGGCGGCGCTGCAGGCCCAGCTCGCCACGCTGCCGCGGCGCGCGATCGCGCAGGCCGCGCTCGCGCACGCGCGGCTCATCCTCGTGGCCGACCTCGACATGGCCATCGCGGTATCGGAGCGATACGCGCCCGAACACCTCATCGTCAACGTGCGCGATGCGCGCGCCCTGCTGCCGCGCCTGTCCAACGCCGGCAGCATCTTCCTCGGCGCGTGGTCGCCCGAGACCGTGGGCGACTACTGCGCCGGGCCCAACCATGTGCTGCCCACGCTCGGCTACGCGCGCTCGTGCGGCGGCGTCGGCGTGGACAGCTTCCTGCGCCGCGTGTACGTGCAGGAACTCACGCATGCGGGCCTGCGCGAGGTCGGCGCCGACGCGGCCCTGCTCGCGCGCAGCGAGGGTCTGGAGGCGCACGCGCGCGCGGTCGACCTGCGCCTGGCCGCACTGGCGGCCACGCCATGAGCATGCTCGCACGCGCGCGCGCCGAGCTGGTCGCGCTCACACCCTACCCGTCTGCGCGGCGCAGCGGCCTGCTCGCGCCGATCCGCCTCGACGCCAACGAATCGCCCTGGGACGACGACGCCGGCGGCATGCTCAACCGCTATCCCGATCCGCAACCGCCGCTGCTGCGCGAGCGGCTGGCCGCGCTGTACGGCGTGACCGCGCCGCAGCTGTGGCTCGGCCGCGGCAGCGACGAGGCCATCGACCTGCTGCTGCGCGCGTTCTGCCGCGCCGGCTGCGACAACGTGGTCGGCCTCGCGCCGAGCTTTGGCATGTACCGCATCGGCGCCACCGTGCAGGGCGTGGAGTTTCGCGCGCATGCGCTCGCGGCCGCCGACGGCTTCGCGCTCGATGCGGGCGCGCTGCTCGCGCAGGTGGACGCGGCCACCAAGCTCGTGTTTCTGTGTTCGCCCAACAACCCTTCCGGCACGCTCTACCACGCGCAGATCGCCGACCTCGCGCGGGCACTGGCCGGGCGCGCCGTGCTCGTGGTCGACGAGGCCTACATCGAGTTCGCGGACGTGCCCAGCGCCGCCGCGCTGGTGGCCGCGCATGCCAACCTCGCGGTGCTGCGCACGCTGTCCAAGGCGCACGGCCTGGCCGGTGCGCGCGTCGGCGCGCTCATCGCCCAGGCCGACATCGTCGACCTCGTCGCGCGCATCGCGCCGCCCTACCCGCTGCCCACGCCCAGCGTCGCGGCGGCGCTGGCCGCGCTCGAACCGCCCGCGCTCGCGCGCACCCGCGAGCGCTGCGCGCTGCTGGTGCGCGAACGCGAGCGCGTGCGCGAGGCGCTGGCCGGCGGTGACGGCATCGAGCGCGTGTGGCCATCGGCCGGCAACTTCCTGCTGCTGCGCTGCGCCGACGCCGCGGCCGGCTTTGCGCGCCTGCTCGCCGCGGGCATCCTCGTGCGCGACTTCTCCAGCCAGCCGGGGCTGGACGCGTGCCTGCGCGTGAGCATCGGCACGCGCGAGCACAACGACGCGCTGCTGGCCGCGCTCGCCCGGGGACGCCGATGAGCACGCCGGCCAAGGTCCTGTTTCTCGACCGTGACGGCACGCTGCTGGTCGAGCCGCCCGACCAACAGATCGACGCGCTGGCCAAGTTCCGCCTGCTGCCGGGCGTGATCGGCGCGCTGCGTCGGCTGGTGGCGGCCGGCTACGAGCTGGTGATGGTGAGCAACCAGGACGGGCTGGGCAGCGCGAGCTTTCCCGAGGCCGACTTCATCGCACCGCAGCAGCTGCTGCTCGACATCTTCGCGGGCGAAGGCATCGTGTTCCGCGAGGTGCTGATCGACCGCAGCTTCGCCCACGAGCACCTGCCCACGCGCAAGCCCGGCGTCGGCCTCGTGCGCCACTGGCTGGTCGAGGGCGCGCTCGATCGCGCCCACAGCGTGGTCATCGGCGATCGCGCCAGCGACCTCGAACTGGCCGCCAACATGGGCCTGCGCGGATTGCGCATCGGCGCCGGGCTGGACTGGGCCGGCATCGCCGCACTGCTGCTGGACGCGCCGCGCCGCGCCCAGGTCGAACGCGTCACGCGCGAGACGCGCGTCCACGTGCAGCTCGACCTCGATGCCGCGCCCGCCGCGCAGGTCGCCAGCGGCATCGGCATGCTCGACCACATGCTCGAACAACTGGCCGTGCACGGCGGACTGGCCCTGCGGCTGCGCTGCAGCGGCGACCTGCACGTGGACGAGCACCACAGCGTCGAGGATTGCGCACTGGCGCTGGGCCAGGCGCTGCGGCGCGCGCTCGGCGAGCGGCGCGGCATCGCGCGCTACGGCTTCGATCCGGCCACGCTGCCGTTGCGGGCGAGCGGCGCGATCGGCTTCAGTGCGGCGATGGACGAGGCGCGCGCCGACGTCGCGCTGGACCTGTCCGGCCGCGCCCACTGCGTGTTCAGCGGCTGCTTCCCGCGCGAGGCGGTCGGCGCGCTGCCGTGCGAGCTGGTGCCGCACTTCTTCGCGAGCCTGGCCGATGCGCTGGGCGCGACCCTGCACCTGCATGTCGCGGGCAGCAACGCGCACCACATGGTCGAAGCCTGCTTCAAGGCGGTCGGCCGCGCGCTGCGCCAGGCGATCCGGCGCGACGGCGATGCGATCCCGAGCAGCAAGGGCGTGCTCGCGACGGGCCAGGCGGCATGAGCACGCGCGTGGTCATCGTGCGGGCCGGCGGCGCCAATTTCGGCTCGCTGCTGGCCGCCTGCGCGCGCGTGGGCGTGGCGGCGACGCTGAGCGATGCGCCGGCCACCCTCCGCAGCGCCAGCCACGTGATCCTGCCGGGCGTGGGCGCGGCCGCGCAGGCGATGCGCACGCTGCGCGCGAGCGGACTGGACCGCGTGCTCGCCAGGCTCAGCCAGCCGCTGCTGGGCATCTGCCTGGGCATGCAGCTGCTGTTCGAATCGCTGGCCGAGGGCGAGGTGGAGGGCCTGGGCCTGCTGCGCGGCCGCGTCGAGCGCCTGCCCGCTGCGCCGCGCTGGCCACACATGGGCTGGAACAGGCTCGACCAGACCCGCCCGCACGCGCTGCTGCACGGCATCGACGCCGCGGACTGGTTCTACTTCGTGCATGGCTACGGCGTGGCCGACAGCGCCGACGCGATCGCGCTGAGCGGGCACGGCCGGCCGTTCGCGGCCGCGGTGGCGCGCGGCCACATCGCCGGACTGCAGTTCCATCCCGAAAAATCCGCCGCGGCCGGCCGCCGCTTGCTTGCCAACTTCTTCGCACTGACATGATCGTGATTCCCGCCATCGACCTGCGTGAGGGCCAGGTGGTGCGCCTGCGCCAGGGCGACTTCGCGCACGGCCGCAGGTTCGACGCCGAGCCGGTCGCGCTCGCCGCGCGCTACGCGCAGGCCGGTGCGCGCTGGCTGCACTTGGTCGACCTCGACGGCGCGCGCGCGGGCGCGCCGCGGCAGCTCGACCTCATCACGCGCATCGCCGCGGTGGTGCCGCAGCTGCAATGCGGCGGCGGCGTGCGCAACGCGGCCGACGTGCAGCGCCTGCTTGATGCGGGCGTGGCGCGGGTCGTGGTGGGCAGCCTCGCCGCGCGTGATCCTGCGCGCGTGGGCCAGTGGCTGGCGCGGTTCGGCAGCGAGCGGCTGTGCATCGCGCTGGACCTGCGCCTGGGCACGGACGGCCGCTGGCGGCCCGCGGTCGACGCCTGGCAGGCCACCAGCGAGGTCGAGTTCCCCGACCTGGTCGAGCACCTGCTCGGCGCCGGCCTGCGCCACGTGCTGTGCACCGACATCGAGCACGACGGCATGCGCGCCGGCCCCAACACCACCTTGTACCGCGTGCTCGCGGCACGCTGGCCCGGCATCGACTGGATCGCCTCGGGCGGCGTGCGCGATCGCGCCGACGTGGCCGCGCTCGCCGCCAGCGCCGTGGCCGCCTGCGTCGCCGGCACCGCGCTGCTGGAAGGCACGCTCGCACTGGAGGAATTGGCCTCATGCTCGCGCGCCGCCTGATCCCCTGCCTCGATGTGGCGGACGGCGCCGTGGTCAAGGGCGTGCGCTTCCGCAACCACCGCGTGGTCGGCGACATCGTCGAACTCACGCGCCGCTACGCCGCCGAGGGCGCCGACGAACTGGTGTTCTACGACATCACCGCCAGCCCCGAGGGGCGCTGCGTGGACGTGGCCTGGGTCGCGCGCGTCGCGCGCGAGCTCGACATCCCGTTCTGCGTCGCCGGCGGCATCCGCAGCGTCGCCGACGCCGAGGCCGTGCTCGCGGCGGGCGCCGACAAGGTCTCGGTCAACAGCCCGGCGCTGGCGCGGCCCGCGCTGGTCGACGAACTGGCTGCGCGTTTCGGCAGCCAGTGTGTGGTGGTTGGCATCGATGTCGACGTCCGCGGTGAGGCAAGCCGCGACTGGCGTGTGGTCGCCAACAGCGGCAAGCCCGAGCAGGCCAGCGACGCGGGCCGCGACCTGCTCGCCTGGGTGCGCGAGGTGGAGGCGCGCGGCGCGGGCGAGATCGTGCTCAACGCCATCCGCCACGACGGTGTGCGCGGCGGCTATGCCCACGCCCAGCTCGCGGCGGTGCGCGCCGCCACCCGACTGCCGCTGGTGGCCTCCGGCGGCGCCGGCTGCGCCGAGCACTTCGTCGCGGTGTTCGAGCACTGCGACGTCGATGCGGCGCTCGCGGCCAGCGTGTTCCACAGCGGTGCGCTGCCCATCGACGCGCTCAAGCGCACGCTGGCCGCGCGCGGCATCGTGGTGCGCAGCTGAGGTCGCCGGCGTGAGCATCGACAGCGAACTCCTCGCCACGCTCGACTGGGACAAGGGCGGCGGCCTCGTGCCGGTGGTGGTGCAGCATGCGCACGATGGCCGCGTGCTCATGCTCGGCCACGCCAACCACCTCGCGCTTGAGCGCACGCTGGCGACGCGGCAGCTGCACCTGTGGTCACGCTCGCGCCAACGCCTGTGGCGCAAGGGCGAAAGCTCGGGCCACGTGCTCGCCCTGGTGTCGCTCGCGGCCGATTGCGACCGCGACACCGTGCTCGCGCAGGTGCTGCCGCACGGCCCGACCTGCCATCGCGGCACGCCGACCTGCTTCGATGGCGCGGCCGCGGCGCAGCCATGGCTCAACCAGCTCGAGGCGCTCATCGCACAGCGCGCGGGCGCCGACCCCGCGACCAGCTACGTGGCGCGCCTGCTCGCCGCGCCGGTCGCCCGGCGTGCGCAGAAGCTCGGCGAGGAAGGCGTGGAAACCGCACTCGCCGCGGCCACGGGTGACCGCGACGGCCTGCGCAGCGAGGCCGCCGACCTCGTGTTCCACCTGCTGGTGCTGCTGCGCGGTGCCGACCTCACGCTTGCCGACGTGGTCGGCGAACTCGCGCGCCGCCACGCCGCGGCGTAGGCGCCCTCATCCGTCGAAGCCGTTGGCGAAGATCACATCGCCCACGTAGAACCCGTGGCTGTAGGTGACACCTTCGTAGGTGGCGCGGAAGTGCCACAAGCCGCTCGGCGCATTGCCCGGCAACACGAAGTACCAGTACCAGTACGCTGCCGCGTAGTACGGATCGCTGGTGGAATCGGCCATCTTGTGCGTCCACGCCGAATACACCGTGCCGTTGGGTCGCAGCAACGCATAGCTGGTGACCTGCTGCGCGAGCTGGTCGCGATAGTAGGCCACGAAGTAGGCGGTGGCGCCCGGCTGGAAGTGGTCGGAGAAATTGGGCGTCTCGGCCACCGGGTTCGGGCAGTTCGGGCTCGGGAACAGCGGCGGTGCGCTGTGGGTGGCCAGCTTGTTGATCGCCGAATCGTAGTAGGGCCGCTGCACCGCCCACAGCGAGGCCGGCGCATTGCAGCTGCCGTGATAGGGCTCCAGCACCGTGTAGTTGCTCACCGCCGAGTGGTTCTCGAAGTGCAGGTGCGGCCCGGTCGAGAAGCCTGCGCTGCCGACCTTGCCGAGGAACTCGCCGACCGCCACGCTCGCACCGACCGGCTTGCTGGTCAGCGAGAACTTCTTCATGTGGCCGTACCAGGCCACGCTGCCGTCGCCATGCTGCACGTACACCGCGTTCCAGTCCGCGGAGTAGTGGTCGGGACAACTGCGGTCGTCGTTGCCGTCGGTCTTGCCGATGATCGTGCCGGGCGCGGCCGCGACGATGTCCACGGCCTGCTGGTCCATGCGCAACCACGCAAACGGCCACAGGAACAAATCGATCCCGCCATGGTTGTAACCATCGTCGAGGTCGTAGGTGCGCTCGCCGCAATTCCAGTCGAGCAGCGCATCCGGATAGGCCGGATCGAGGTCGACGAAATTGGATATGCCGTGGTAGGCCGGATCGGTCTGGCCCGCGGCCGCACGCAGCGGCCACTGCAGCCCGCCCTGCAGCGGCAGCGGGAACGGCGCCACCGGCGCGAGCTTGCCTTCGTGCCGCAGGCGCGCCACGTTGCGCGCCAGTTGCTCATCGATGCGCGCGCGCTGTTGCGGGCTGAGTTGGTCCTGCGGCGGATCAAAGCGTCCACCGCCGGCCGGTGCCTGTGCATGGGCCGCGGCGAGCGCGCCCGCCAACATCCACGGCAGTGCTGCGATCGGCATGTCCATCCCCCCGGTGGCTGCGACGCGGCCACGATACGCCCGTGCAGGACACGCGGCAATCGACACCCGATCGGCCCGCTGCGACCATCTCGACCAGCGGTCGCAGGCGTGTGACCGGCGGCACGCCCGCGTGCGGCCGGCGCCGCTACATTGCACGCCGTCACCCTTACCGTGTCCGGACTCCCATGCCTCGCGACTGCTCGCCATCCGGCCTTGCCCGCTGCCTGCCCCTCCTGCTCGGCCTGCTCGCCGCGCCGCTGGCCAGCGCACAGGTGCAACGCGACTACGACATCGTCTACGTGCGCCAGGCGCGCTTTGGCGACCAGACCAACACCACCTGGCCCGAGGTCGGCCACCCGGCACTGATCGATCCGGGCGCCGACCTCATGCTGCTGCACCCCGACGGCAGCGAGGAGGTGCTCGTCGCGGCGGGCAACGGCGCCGTCACCGATCCGGTGCTGTCCTTCGACGCGCGCCACGTCTACTACAGCTACTTCCCCGACATGCGGGCCGGCGCGATCAACACCCAGCGCGACCTGCCCTACCAGGGCGCCGACATCTACCGGCTCGACCTCGTCACGCGCCAGGTCCAGCGGCTGACCTTCGGTGAGTTCACGCCCAACACCGGCGCCGGCCACTGGGACGAGACCAACCCGGTCGACCCGCCCAGCGGCTTCAACCGGCTCGGCTACGGCATCCTCAACCTCGGCCCGATGCCGCTGCCGGGCGGCAAGCTCGCCTTCACCAGCAACCGCAACGGCTTCATCCCGCCCAAACGCTTCACCAATCCGACGCTGCAGCTGTACGTGATGGATGGCAACGGCGAGAACGTGACCCCGATTGCGCCGATGTCGATTTCCAGCGCGCTGCATCCGACGGTCCTCGCCGACGGCCGCCTCATGTTCAGCAGCCACGAAAGCCAGGGGCTGCGCGACCGGCGCCTGTGGGGCCTGTGGAGCATCTGGCCGGATGGCCGGCACTGGCAGCCGCTGGTCAGCGCCTTCCACCAGCCGCAGTCGTTCCATTTCATGACCCAGCTCGGCGGCGGCGACCTCGTGGTCGTGGACTACTACAACTTCAACAACAACGGCTTCGGCGCGCTGTACCGGCTGCCAGCGCAGCCGCCTGCGGGCCAGCCGGCGTTCCACGACGCGTTCGCGAGCGACGCTCCGCCCATCGGTCGCACGCTCGGTTCGGGCACCTGGTATCCGTTCACGATGCCGTTCCAGCCGCGCGGCCTGTACTCGCTCACCCCATTCACGCTCAGCGACGACGAAGCGGCACCGGTAGGCAGCAACGGCCAGCGCGTGGGCAAGTTCACCCAGCCCTCGGCGGCGCCGCACGACGACCTGCTGGTGGTGTGGACCCCGGGACCCGCCAACGACCTCAACCGGCCGACGCCGGTGCCGTACTACGACGCCGGCATCTACCTGATTGCCGGCGGCAACGTGATCAACTCGCCGCAGCAACTGGTGCTGGTCAAGAACGACCCGAACTGGAACGAAGCCTGGCCGCGCGCGGTGGTGCCCTACGCGACGATCCACGGCATGGCCGAACCGGCGCAGTTGCCATGGTTGCCCAACGACGGCAGCGTGCATCCGGCCTTGCCCGAAGGCACGCCCTATGGCCTGGTCGGCAGCTCGAGCTTCTACAAGCGCGAGAGCTTCCCGGGACTGGTGATCCCGTGGTCCAACAGCTTCGACGGCCTCGACGTGTTCAACACCAGCGAGAACGGCCAGTCGAGCAACTGGGAGGCGCAGGGCGCCGATGCGGGCAAGTACGACAACGCCGACATCTGGGCGGTGCGCGTCCTCGCCATGGAACCCAACACCCACCGCAGCTACGGTCCCGACGAAGGCATGCAGTTCTTCAGCCACGCCCACGAGCGCCTGCGCGTGCTGGGTGAAATCCCGCTGCGCAAGACCGGCGCGGGTGGCCAGCCCCTGCTCGATGCCGAAGGCAATCCCGACACCAGCTTCCTCGCCCGCATCGTGGCCGATACGCCCTTCACCTTCCAGACGCTGGACCGGCACGGCATGGTGCTCAACATGTCGCAGACCTGGCACCAGCTGCGGCCGGGTGAAATGCGCGCCGACTGCGGTGGCTGCCATGCCCACAGCCAGCAACCGCTCGCGTTCGAGACCACCGCGGCCGGGCAGCCCGGTTTCGATGTCATCGACCTCGTCCACACCACGCCGCTGCTCACCGAAGCTGGCGGCGAGCCCGCGCTGCGCGTCGAGGACGCCACCCACGTCGACGTCGAGTTCCTGCGCGACATCCGCCCCATCCTGCAGGCCCGCTGCGCCAGCTGCCACCAGGGCAGCAATCCGCCGGGCCAACTCGACCTGGCCGACACCAGCGAGATCGTGGTCAACATCGAAGGCGGCAACCTGCACTTGCCGCGCGACTACTACCGGCTGGCTGCCGACAGCGCGGGTGATTTCGGCTACCCGTCGCTGCTGCCCAACGGCAACTGGCGCCAGACCAACGCGAGCCGCTACCTGCGCCCGTTCCAGAGCCGGCGCAGCCTGCTGGTGTGGAAGCTGTTCGGCGCGCGGCTCGACGGCTGGAGCAACGCCGACCATCCGACCGAATCGGTGCCCGGCAATGCCGCGACGCTGCCCGCCGGCGCCGATCCCAACGCCGCCGACATCGACTACACCGGCGCGATCATGCCGCCGCCACCGGCGTTGCCGCTCAGCGCCGAGGAGCGGCTCAAGTTCGTGCGCTGGATCGACCTGGGCGCGCCCATCGACCACGGCAATCCGGCGCGTGGCTGGCTGCTCGATGACCTCAAGCCGACGCTCACGATCAGCTCACCGCGCCCCGGCATGAACCCCGCACCGCTGGGCGTGCTGCGCATCGGCAGCGCCGACGCCAATTCCGGCATCGCGGCCGGTTCGTTGTCGGTCACCGCCGACTTCGCGGTCAACGGGCGCGCCGCCGGCAGCGAGCTGGCGGATCTCGCCCTCGCCGTGGCCGACGGCGTGCGCGAGATCGTGCTGGATCCGCCGCTCGCGCAGCTCAACCACCGTCACGTCAACGCCCAGGTGTACGACCAGCAGGGCAATGTCACGCGCGTGCGGGTGGCCTTCAGCGTCAACGCCCACCTCGATGCGATCTTCACCGACGGCTTCGATCCGCCGGTGCCGTGAGCGCAGCGCGCAGGCCACGACACCGTGGCCTGCGCCTCAGGGGTCGAAGCCGTCGACGAAGATCTTGTCCGGATCGCCCGCGGGCGGCGTGAAGTCGCCGGCCAGCTGCAGCGCGATGCTGTTGCTGTTGCCGGCCAGCGCGGCGTTGATCTGGCTGGCGAAGCCGCCGCAGGCATCGGTGGTGGGCGGTACCGTGAACGCGCGATCCTCGAGTTCGAGCCCGCCGGGACCGCCGCTGCCGGACAGGTCGAGATCGATCGGCGTGAAGTGGCAGGGATCGGTGCCGATCGGCACCGGCACCGCGATCCACAGGACCGCCAGCGTCATCGCCACCGGCTCCATCACCGCCACGCCATCACTGGCCACCAGCGCGCCCGCAGGATCAGCCTGCGACAGCTGGTAGGTGACGGTCGCCATGCCCACGCCGTCGATCGGCACCTGGATGCTCGACTGCGGGAAGGTGAAGCGGCCGGCGCCGAGGATGCCGCTGAGCGGGTCGTACACCGAGTCGCCGAAGCTGCCATTGGGCAGGGCGTAGGCCGTGCCGTTGACGGTGATCGAACCGGTGACCGGGAACTGCACCGCACCGGCGCTGCCGGCAGCCAGTGCGAGCAGCGCGGCGATGGCAAGCCGCGGGGTGTGTCGAGTCATGTGCCGCCGTCCTTGCGCAGGGTGGGTGTGCGGGGTCGTCATGGCGCGGCCTTGGCGTCGCGGGCGGTCCAGCGCTTGAGCCAGGCGTTGACCGTGTCGTGCCACAGCACGCTGTTGTGCGGCTTGAGCACCCAGTGGTTCTCGTCGGGGAAGTGCAGGAACTGGCTCGGGATGCCGCGCCGCTGCAACGCGGTGAACGCGGCCAGGCCCTGTTCGAGCGGGATGCGGAAGTCCTGCTCGCCATGGATCACCAGCATGGGCACGCGCCAGTCCGCGACGTGGTTGACCGGGTTGTACTTCTCGTACAGCTCGGGCGCCTCGTACTGGGTCTTGCCCTTGTGCTCCCACTCGTCGAACCACAGCTCCTCGGTGGAGTAGCTCATCATGCGCGCATCGAACACGCCGTCGTGGCTCACGATGCAGCGCCACGGTTCGTTCCACACGCCGGCCATCCAGTACATCATGTAGCCGCCATAGCTCGCTCCGAGCGCACAGGCGCGATCGCCGTCGAGGAACGCGTACTTCTTGAGCGCGGCAGCCCAGCCGAGCTTGAGGTCCTCCAGCGGCGCGCCGCCCCAGTCGCCCGAGATCGTGTCGGTGAACTGCTGGCCGTAGCCGGTGGAGCCGTGGAAGTTGATCGTGACCACCGCGAAGCCTTGCCCGGCGTAGGTCTGCGGGTTCCAGCGGTAGTGGAAGTCGTTGGTCATCGCGCCCTGCGGGCCGCCGTGCACGATGAACGCGACCGGATACTTGCGCCCGGGCCGGTAGTCGGCGGGCTTGACCACGTAACCCTGCACGGTGTCGCCCGCGTAGCCCTTGAAGGTGAAGAACTGCGGTTCGCCGAAACGGATGTCGCGCAATGCCTCGGCGTTGACCTGGGTGATCTGCCTGAGGCCCTTGCCGCGCAGGTCGGCGCGATACAGGTCGGTCGGATGGCGCAGGTCCTGGCGGGCGAGGATCAGGGCCTTGCGGCCCACGGCGAAGCCGGCGACGTTGCCACCGGAGCTGAGCCTGGCGGCCTTGCCGCTGCGCACGTCGATCGCGAACAGCGCGTGTTCGCCCCAGTCGTCAGTGGCGGTGTACAGCGTCTTGCCGTCGAAGGATTCCTTGAGGCCCGAGGCGGAGCGATCCCAACCCGGGGCGACCTCGCGGCGCTCGCCGCTGGCCAGGTCCAGCGCCATGATGCCGAAGCGGTCGGCCTCGAAACCGGGGCGCTTCATCGCCAGCCAGTACAGCGTCTTGCCATCGTGCGACGGCAACGGATAGCCGTCCCAGGCCGGGTTGTCCGCGCTCAGGTTGGTCGGCTCGGCCGACCCGTCGGTGGGCACCGAGTAGATGTCGAAGTTGGTCGACCACGGCTCGCTGGTGCCCGCGATGCGCACGTTGAAGTACACGGTCTGGCCATCGGGCGAGAACGCGTACTCGCTGTCGTCGCCGAACGGCTTGGAGGGCACGTCGCCATCGATGCCCTTGCTGAGCAGGCGCGGCGCGCCAAGCGTGCCATCGTCGTGGATGTCGGCGATGAACAGCTGCGCGCGGCGCCCGTCGGCCCAGGTGTCCCAGTGGCGCACGAAGATCTTGTCATACACCCTGCCGGTGGCCTTGTCGGCCGCGCGCGCATCGAGCCGGTCCCTGGTGCAGGCCACCACGTCGGCTTCGGTGCCGCACTCGGGGAACACCTCCAGTGACAACAGCACCTGCTTGCCGTCGGGCGACAGCTTGAAGCTACCCACGTCGAGCTTGAGCGTGCTTGCCTGCAGCGGCGAACCGCCCTTGGCATCGACGCGCCACAGCTGGCTGCTGCCCTTGTTGGGCGCGAGGAAGTACAGCTGCCCACCATCCGCGGACCAGCGTGCGCTGGATGCGCTGACCGCCGCCTCGGTGAGGCGGCGCGGCTTGCCGCCATCGGCACCGACCAGCCAGATGCCGTTCTTGCCCTTGTTGGCCTCGTAGTCGGTCTGGCGCAGCGCAAAGGCGACGGTCCGGCCATCGGGCGACAGCTGCGGATCGCTGACCCGCTGCAGCATCACCAGGTCGTGCGCGGTGAACGGGTGGCTGGCTGCTTGCGCGAGCAGCGGTGACAACGCGGCAAGCGCCACGGCAAGTGCGGTCTTCATCGCGGACTCCCAACACCGAGGATGGACGGCCGATGGTACCTGCGCACCACGGATCCGGCCAAGCACGGTCGGCCGCTACACTGCGCCACCGCCACCCAGCACGAGTCCCGCCCATGGCCGTCCCGGTCGTTGCCGCATCGCCGCGCGAGGAGTTCCTCGGCCATCCCAAGGGCCTGTACGTGTGTTTCTTCACCGAGATGTGGGAGCGCTTTTCGTTCTACGGCATGAAGGCGCTGCTGCTGCTGTATCTGGTCAAGTACCACCTGTTCAGCGACGAACACGGCTACAACCTGATCGGCGCCTATGGCGGCCTGGTCTACGCGATGCCGGTGATCGGCGGGCTGCTGGCCGACCGCTGGCTGGGCATGCGCAAGGCCGTGGTGTTCGGCGGCATCCTGCTCGTGCTCGGCCACCTGGGCATGGCCATCGAAGGCCATCCGGCCAGCCGCGTCGATGGCGTGGTGGTGCGCGATGCGGCGGCGCTGCAGGTGTTCTACTTCTCGCTGGCGCTGATCATCGTCGGCGTGGGTTTCCTCAAGCCCAACATCTCGACCATCGTCGGCAAGCTCTACGCCGGCAACGACCCGCGCCGCGACGCCGGCTTCAGCCTGTTCTACGCCGGCATCAACCTCGGCGCGACGGTGTCGGGGCTGCTGTGCGGCTGGCTTGGCGAGACCTGGGGCTGGGGCTGGGGCTTCGGTGCCGCGGGCATCGGCATGCTGGCGGGCCTGGCCAACTTCCTGTACGGGCAGAAGCACCTGCACGGCCACGCCGAACCGCCCGACCCGGCACGCCTGCGGGCACGCGCATTGGGCCCGCTCACGCGCGAACACCTGATCTACCTCGGCACGCTCGCCGGCATCGTGGTGGTGTGGGGCCTGATCCAGTCGCACTCGCTCATCGTCACGCTGATCCCGGGCGTGTTCGAGCCGAGCCCGGTGCTGCTGGCGATGCACGTGGTCAGCCTGTGCCTGCTCGGCGGCATCGCCTGGTTCATGGCCCGCCACTGCAGCAAGGTCGAGCGCGAGCAGATGTGCGTGGTGCTCGCCTTCATCGGTTTCTGCCTCGTGTTCTTCACGCTGTACGAGCAGACCTACGGCTCATGGGTGCTGTTCTCCGATCGCGCGATGAACCACGCCGCCCTCGGCGTGGAGTGGAGCGCGAGCCAGCTCACTTCGCTGGGCGCGTTCTTCATCCTCGTGCTCGCGCCGGCGTTCGCATGGCTGTGGCCGCGGCTGGACCGCTGCGGCCGCAATCCCGGCAGCGTGACCAAATCGGCGCTGGGGCTGCTGTTCGCGGGCCTGAGCTTCTTCGTGCTCGCGTGGAGCGCGCGCCATCCGCAGGCCAATGGCCTCACCGGCATCTGGTGGTTCGTGCTCGCCTACTTCGTGCTCGAGATCGGCGAGATGCTGCTGTCGCCGATCGGACTGTCGGTGGTCACCGCGTTGTCGGTGCCGCGCGTGGTCGGGCTCATGATGGGGGGCTGGTTCCTCGGCACCTCGTACTCGGAGGTGCTCGCCGCGCAATTGGGCAAGCTGTCGGCGCTGGAGGTGGCCGAAGGCGAGGTCCTCGACATCGCGCTGGCGCTGGCCAAATACGAGGCGCTGTTCGTGTTCTCGGGCTGGCTTGGAATCGGCTGCGGCGTGGGCGTGCTGCTGCTGCGGCCGCTGCTGCGGCGCTGGATGCATGGGGTGAAGTGAGGGTGTCCCGGCACGACGCGGCACCCTTGCCGGCGGCGACCAGGTGCGCGCCGGCAGCGAGACTGCTAGCCTGAAACGGCCGCAACGAAACGGACCGGCCCCGGCATGCTGCCAGATCGCGATCCAGGCATCGAGGCGAGACCGCCTGCCAAGCTGCTTGCGCTGCACCGCAAGCGCCTGCGGCAGATCCTGCTGATCGCCATCGCTGCCTTCGCCGTGGTGGCACTCATGAACCTGCTGCGCGAACGGACCCTGTTCCTCGCGCTCAACCTCACACTGGCCGCATTGCTGTGGCTCGGACTGCGCTGGAACCGGCATCGGCCGCTTGAACAGGTGGTGGCGCTGCTCGTGGTGGTGGCGATGACCGGCGTGAGCGTACTCGGCGCGATCGACCAGGGATTGTTCGACGAGGCCTTCATCGCCTATCCCGCCTTGCTGCTGCTGGCTGGCATGTACGGCTCGCGCCACCTGCTGGTGTTCCTCACCGGCATCATGATCGCATTCCTCGTATTGCTGTTGCTGCTGGACCAGTACGGCATCCTGCACAGCGTCGCGCTTGCGCCTGCGCCCACGCGCGTGATCACGATGTCGATGCTGCTCATGATCATCGCGTTCTTCGTGTGGCTGTTGACCGATGACCTGCGCCACGCGGTCCAGGACCTCGAAACCGAAAAGCGCGCCCTGCTCGATTCGCACGCACGCATCGAGGTATTGGCCCAGCGCGACAGCCTGACCGGGCTGCCCAACCGCGCGCTCGCGCTCGACCGGCTCGACCGCATGCTCGAAATGGCCCGTCGCGAGCGGCGCCCGGTCGCGGTGATGTTTCTCGACCTGGACAATTTCAAGACCATCAACGACTCGCTCGGCCATCCGGTCGGCGATGCGCTGCTGCGCCAGGTGGCCAGTCGCCTGCAGGCTTGCGTGCGCGAAGGCGATACGGTGGCGCGGGTATCGGGCGACGAGTTCCTGATCCTGCTCGGCGACTTCGAGCACGAGGAAGCGATCAGCGCGGTGGTCGCGCAGATCATGCAGGCGTTGCAGCACAGCTTCATGCTCGACGGCCTCGAAGTGGGCGTGACCGCCTCGCTCGGCATCACGGTGGCGCCACGCGACGGCAACGAGATCGACGCGCTGCTCAAAAATGCCGACCTGGCCATGTACCGCGCCAAGGATTCGGGCCGCGCCACTTTCCGCTTCTTCGATCCGAGCATGAACGAGAGCGTGCTCGAACAGATGCGCATCGGTTCGGCGCTGCGCAGCGCGCTCGCGCGCGATGAACTGCAGGTGCACTACCAGCCCGAGTTCGACCTGCGCAGCGGCCGCATCGTCGGCGCCGAGGCGTTGCTGCGCTGGCACTCCCCGGAGCTGGGCACGATCGGTCCCGACCGCTTCGTCCCGGTGGCCGAGCGCAGCGGCCTCATCAATGCGCTCGGCGCATGGGTGCTGCGCCAGGCCTGCGCCGACGCGCAGCGCTGGCGCAGCGAGGGACTGGGCGAACTGACCGTGGCGGTCAACGTGTCACCGCTGCAGTTCCATCGTGACGACATCGAGCGCGACGTGGTGCGCGCGCTCGGCGCCACCCAGCTGCCCGGGGCCAACCTCGTGCTCGAGCTCACCGAGTCACTGCTCATGGCCGACACGCTGCACCTGGAGCAGCTGCTGCAGCGCGTCTCCGCGGCCGGCGTACGCATCGCGATCGACGACTTCGGCACCGGCTACTCGAACCTGGGCTACCTGCGCCGCTTCGCGGTGCACCGGCTCAAGATCGACCGCTCGTTCGTCAAGCGCGTATGTGCGAGCGCACACGATGAAGGGCTGGTGCGCGCGATCATCGAACTGGGCCACTGCCTGGACCTGCAGATCGTCGCCGAAGGCGTGGAAGAGGCCGCCATGCTTCACAAGCTGCAGGGGTTTGGCTGCGAGTACGGCCAGGGCCTGTACTGGTCGCCGGCGGTGCCGGCGGACCAGTTCATCACGCTCGTGCGCGAACACCAGGCCATGTTCGCGCGCGGCGCCGCCAACGTCGCCTGATGCGCGCGGCGGCGCCACCCACATCCGCCTCAGTGCGCGGCCGGCGCGGCGAGGTTCGCGGTGAGGAACGCCAACAGCCGCGTGTACAGCTCCTGCCGGTTCTCGGCGCGGTAGAAGCCGTGGCCCTCCGCGTCCTTGAGCAGCCATTCATACGGCTTGCCGGCCTTGTCCAGCGCCGCACGCAAGGCCTTGGCCTGGCTTGGCGGCACGCGCTCGTCACGCCCGCCGACCGCGATCATGAGCGCGGCCTTGATCTTGTCCACGTTGGCGGCCGGTGAACGCGCGCGCAGGTCGGTGCTGTCGCGACCGAGCACCATTTCCAGGTAGCGCTTGCCGAACAGGCCGCGCGGAATGTCGCCGTCGCGATACATGAGCTCGAGGTCGTACACGCCCACGTAACCGATCGCGCAGCGGTACAGGTCGGGTTCGCGTACCACGCCCTCGAGCGCGGCGTAGCCGCCGTAACTCGCACCGTAGATGCACAGGCGCCGCGGATCGGCATATCCCTGCTGCACCGCCCAGCGCGTGGCGTCGGTCAGGTCGTCCTGCATGCGCAGACCCCACTGCCGATAGCCGGCGCGCTGGAAGTCGTTGCCATAGCCACCCGAGCCGCGGAAGTTGACCTGCAGCACCGCATAACCGCGACTGGCCAGCAACTGCGCTTCGGGATTGAACTCCCAGTAGTCGCGCGGGCCATGCGGGCCGCCGTGCGGATTGACGATGAGCGGCAGGTTCTTGCCGTCTCCGCCACGCGGCAGCGTGAGGTAGCCGTTGATCTCAAGCCCGTCGCGCGCCTTGAAGCGCACCGGCTGCATCGTTGCCATCTGCTCCGGCTCGATCCACTTGCGCGCGCTGGCAAGGTACTCGGCGTTCTTCTTGGTCGTGTCGAACAGGTAGAAGTCACCGGGGTTGCGGTCGCTGAACACGTGCACGAGACCGAACTTGCCATCCTCGGCGAAGCTGCCGAACACCGCCACCTGGCCCGGAAATGCCTGTTGCAGCGACAGCGCGAGGCGCCCGAACTGCGACGCCGTGTCGAACACGTGGACCGCGGTCTTGCCGTCGTAGGTCATCACGCCATAGGCATCCAGGCGGTCGGGCGTGAGCAGCAACCGACCGGGGTCGGCGCCGCCCTCGTACAACAGCTCGCGCTTGCCATCGCCGAGGTCGATGCGGTACAGCGCATCGGCCTTGTCGGCGCGCTCGATCGTGGCGTAGAGGTGGCGGTTGTCGCGCGCAAACAGCAGTGGCGTGATGATCGCGCCGCTTTGGTCGGGGTCGTTGAATACGCCCCATTCATCGCCCTTGCCCGCACGCAGGTACATGACCGGGTTGAGCCTGTCGTTGGGCGCGACCGCCACGCGGACCTTGCCTTCGTGGTCGGCGACGAACGATGCGCCGGCCTTGGGTCCGACCGCGACGCGCGTGGTCTTGCCGGTGTACACATCCAATAGTTCCGCGCTCGGCGGGGCCTGCTGGCTGTTGCGCCAATCAAAGGTGGCAATGAGGATGTGGCGCTCGTCGCCCGGCAGCACGTCGATGACCTGGGCGCTCGCATAGCGCTGCGCGCCGCCGCGCTTGGTGCGCGTTCCCGTCGCGCCGCCGGCGGCGCGGGAGCCGAACAGTTGCATCGAGCCGGACCCATCGGCATTGATCGCATACAGCTCGCCGGTGGGCTTGGGCCGGTCGACCCCGCCCAGGCGTTCGGCGACGCTGGCCACGATGCGCGTGTCGTTGACCCACCAGAACTCATCGACGGTGTTCTCGCCAGCCGCGCGGATCGTCGCGGTGCGCTGGTTGGTGGTGCGGTCGATCACGTACAGCACGGTCGTCTCGTCGAACGGGATCGTCGCCGCGAGGTAACGCCCGCTCGGCGAGATCGCCATCTGCGCGTAGTCGGCATTGCGCGTGAAGTCCTCCAGCGGCGGCGGACCCTTGGCCGCGGTGGCGGCCGGTGTCGCGGGTGCCTGGGCCAGACCCAGTGCCGGCAGCAGGGCCAGCGCGATCAGCGAAAGCCATTTCATCGATGTGACTCCTTCAGGGGTTGGGACGGGTTCGGATCCGGCAGGGCCGTGCGCTGATGCCTCACTTGCCAGCGACCCGGCCATAGCGATCTTCCAGGCGCTCGATGTCATCTTCGCCGAAGTAATCGCCGCACTGCACCTCGATGAGGTGGATGTCGCTGTCGGTGGGGTTCTCGAGCCGGTGCACCGTGTGCATCGGGATATAGGCCGATTCGTTGCGGTTGAGCATGAACTCGCGCTCGCCGATGCGCACCTTGGCCACGCCCTCGACCACGGTCCAATGCTCGCTGCGGCGATGGTGCAACTGCAGCGACAGCACGTGGCCGGGCTTGACCGTGAGGCGCTTGACCTTGCAGTCGGCGGCATCCTCGAGCACGGTGTAGCTGCCCCACGGCCGATGCACGGTCTGGTGCACGCTGGCCGCCGCGTGGTTGTCGGCGCGCAGGCGTTCCACCACCTGCTTGACCGCCTGCGCGCGTTCGCGGTGCGATACCAGCACCGCATCGCCGGTGTCGACGATCACGAGGTCCTGCACACCCACCGCGGCCACCACGCGACCCTGCGCCTGGATGTAGCAATTGGCGCTTTCCACCACCACGGCCTGGCCGTGCACGCGGTTGCCTTCACCATCGGCGGCGTCGAGATCGCTCATCGCCTTCCACGAACCGATGTCGCTCCAGTCGAAGCCGGCGGGCACCACCGCCACGCGCGGCGCGCGTTCCATGATTGCGTAGTCGATCGAGATGTCGGGCTGGGCCAGGAATGCCTCGCGCGCATACTCGATGGGGCTGTCATGGCTGGTGGCCTGCGCATGGCAGGCCTGTGCCGCCGCCAGCACGTCGGGACAGACCTGCGCGGCGACCTCGAGCAAGGTGTCGGCACGGAAGCAGAACATGCCCGAGTTCCACACGTACTCACCCGAGGCGACGTAGCCTTCGGCGGTCTGCGTGTTGGGCTTCTCGACGAACGCGCGCACCGCACGCCCCAGCGGCGCAGGGGTCGCGCCCCGGTCCTCGGCCGCGCAGCTGCAATCGACGCACTCCTGCACCGCGTCGGCGGCATCCGCCAGCGTGCGTGAGCGGCGCGGCGCAGGCGCGGCGATCGCCTCGCCCATGCGGATGTAGCCGAAGCCGGTTTCGGGATGGGTCGGACGGATGCCGAAGGTGACGAGCCAGCCATCGCGCGCGAGGCGCGCGGCACGCGCGGCATCGGCCACGAATGCGTCGAGGTCGCGGATCAGGTGGTCGGCCGGCAGCACCAGCAAGGTCGCATCCGCTGCGATGTGGTCGCGCGCGTGCAGCGCGGCGAGCACGACCGCGGGCGCGGTGTTGCGCCCGGCCGGTTCGAGCAGGAACGGCAAGCGCTCGAGCGCGACGCCGGCCTGCGCGTATTCGTCACGGGTGAGGAAGTAGTAGTCACGCCCGGTCACGGTGAGCACGGGCGCGCCGTCGGCGCAGGCCAGCGCGCGCGCGAGCGTCTTGCCCAGCAGCGACTGGCCATCGCCCATGCGCATGAACGGCTTGGGATAGGCGCTGCGCGACACCGGCCACAGACGCGTACCGGCACCGCCGGACAGGATCACGGGAACGAGCATGCATCAACTCCTGCAACGCCCGGCGCCGGCACGGGCGCTTCAGGGCTGGGGGTGGAGGGCCAGTTCGGCGAGCACTTCATCCAGCCCGACCGTCCAATCGGGCAATTCTAGCCCGAACCGGTCCCTGAGCCTTGTGCAGTCGAGCACGGAACAGGCCGGTCGCCGGGCACGCGTGGGGTAGTCGGCGCTGGCAATCGGCACCACCCGCGGGACACGCGCCAGCAGGCCGCGCGCGTGGGCGCGCGCGACGATCGCGCTCGCGAACCCGTGCCAGCTCGCGCGACCCGCGGCGACCACATGCAGTGTGTGGCTGTGGTCACGCCAGCGCGCGAGCACGTGCGCGCTGGCCTGCGCGATCCAGTGCGCGGGGGTCGGTGCGCCGACCTGGTCGGCGACCACGCGCAGCTCGTCGCGCTCGTGTGCCAGGCGCAGCATCGTGCGCAGGAAGTTGTGCCCGCGTGGCGCATACACCCAGGCCGTACGCAGGATCAGGTGGTCCGCGCCGCTCGCGCGCAGCGCTTGCTCGCCCGCGAGCTTGCTGCGTCCGTACACACCCAGCGGCGCCGTCGCATCCTCCTCGCGGTAGGGCCGCTGTGCGCTGCCGTCGAACACGTAGTCGGTCGAGTAATGGACCACGCGCGCGCGCTGCGCCGCGGCCCAGGCGCCGAGTTCGGCCAGCGCCTGGTGGTTGATCCGCTCGGCCTGCTGCGGCTCGTCCTCGGCGCGGTCGACCGCGGTGTACGCGGCGGCGTTGACGATGAGGCGTGGCGCCGCGTGCGCCAGTGCCTGCGCCAGCGACGCCGGATCGGCCAGGTCGGCGCGCAGGCAGGCCGAGCCATCGGCCGCGACGCCGTCGCGCGTCGCAGCCACGACTTCGCCCAGCGGCTGCAATGCCGCGCGCAGCGCATGCCCGACCTGACCGTTGGCGCCGAGCAGGAGGATCCTCACCGACCGGTCCCGATCCGTGCGCGGCAACGCCCTGGCGTGGACACCGGCACGGCGCGCTCAGCCCGGCGCCACGTACGCCGGCAGACGCTCGCGTGGCACCTCGGCGAGGAATGGCGTGCGCTGGTCCTTGTCCGACAGCAGCGGCTGCGCGAGCGGCCAGTCGATGGCGAGCTGCGCATCGTTCCAGCGGATGCCGGCATCGAACTCGCGTTGGTACAGCGCCGTGCACTGATAGGTGAAGGTGGCCTGCTCCGACAGCACCACGAAGCCATGCGCGAAGCCTTCCGGGATCCAGAAATGGCGCTTGTTGTCGGCCGACAGGATCGCCGCCACCCACTGCCCGAAGGTGGGTGAACCCACGCGGATGTCGACCGCGACGTCGTAGACCTCGCCTTCGAGCACGTTGACGAGCTTGCCTTGCGGCTGCGGCCACTGGTAGTGCAGGCCGCGCAGCACGCCGTGCGCCGAACGCGACACGTTGCATTGCACGAAGTCGAGATCGAGCCCCGCTGCAGCGAATTTGCCGGCGTGGAAGCTCTCGTAGAAGAAGCCGCGCGCATCGCCATGCACGACCGGCTCGATCACCACGCAGCCGGGCAGGGCGGTCTGGATCAGCTTCACGCGCCGCGCCCCAGCCGCACCATGCGCTGCAGGTACTGGCCATAGCCGTTCTTGGCCAGCGGCGCGGCCAGCCGCAGCACCTGCTCGGCATCGATCCAGCCACTCTGGAATGCGATCTCCTCGGGACAGCACACCTTCAGTCCCTGCCGCTTCTCGATCGTCTCGACGTAGTTCGACGCCTCGACGAGCGATTCGTGGGTGCCGGTGTCGAGCCAGGCATAGCCGCGACCCAGCTTTTCGAGCATGAGCTTGCCGGCGTCGAGATAACGGCGGTTGAGGTCGGTGATTTCGAGCTCGCCACGCGCGGACGGCTTGAGCGCGGCTGCGTGCTCGCACACCGCCGCGTCGTAGAAATACAGCCCGGTGACGGCCCAGTTCGAGCGCGGCTGCACAGGCTTTTCCTCGAGACCGACGACGCGACCCGAGACATCGAACTCGGCCACGCCGTAGCGCTCGGGATCACGCACCCAGTAGCCGAACACGGTCGCGCCGTCCTCGCGAGCGGCCGCGCGCGCGAGCTGTTCGGTGAAGCCATGGCCGTAGAAGATGTTGTCGCCGAGCACGAGGCAGCTGGGCCGGCCGGCGACGAACTCACGCCCGATCAGGAACGCCTGGGCGAGACCGTCGGGCGAGGGTTGCACCGCATAGTGGATCGAGATGCCCCACTGCGAGCCGTCGCCGAGCAGGCGCTGGAACAGGGCCTGCTCGTGGGGTGTGTTGATGACCAGCACCTCGCGGATGCCGGCCAGCATCAGCGTCGACAGCGGGTAGTAGATCATCGGCTTGTCGTACACCGGCAGCAGTTGCTTGCTCACTGCCTGCGTCACCGGGTACAGCCGCGTGCCGGAACCACCGGCAAGGATGATGCCGCGACGGGTCATGCTGGACTCACTGTGCAGGGACGACGCCATGGGTTGGATTGTGCGGGCGCGGCGAACCGTCGATGTTAACATCGTTGCCGCCAGTCCCATGCGCACGCGGCGCTTGCGCGCGTGGCCCGGTCACTGGCGCGACCCCGGGGGAAGGCACATGGGCATGATCGGCTGGCAGGTGTGCGTCGTGGCGGCGGCGATGCTGCTGGGCGGCTGCCGCGCCGGGGCCGACGCGCAGGCGCAGGCACAGGCCTGCATCGACGAGGTGGCGGCGATCCTCGACCAGGCCTATGCCGACCTCGGCTCGCCACCCGTGACCGACCGTGCGGTGTTCGAACGGGTGGTGCGCCAGGCACGGCCGCGGCTGCTCGAATTCATGCCCGCGCACCCGCAGGGCACGTTCTCGACCAGCATCATGGCCAACGACATCCGCATCTGGGTGCGCTGCGACGACCAGGAGCTCAGCCACGCCTGGATGCCGTGAGCCGCGCGCGGCCGCTCACGCGCCGCCCAGGCGCTCCATGCGGTAGCTGCCGTCGAGCACGCGCGCGACCCACGCCTGGTTGTCCAGGTACCAGTCGACGGTGCGGGCCAGGCCGCTGTCGAAGGATTCGGCCGGACGCCAGCCCAGCTCGCGCTTGATCTTGCCCGCATCGATCGCATAGCGGCGATCGTGGCCGGGGCGGTCCTTGACGTAGGCGATGAGCGATTCGCGCCTGCCGCCATCGGCCAGCGGCCGACGCTCGTCGAGCAGCGCGCAGATCGTCTTCACCACCGTGATGTTCTCGCGCTCGGCGTCACCGCCGACGTTGTAGACCTCGCCAACGCGGCCGATGTCGAGCACGCGCCGGATCGCACTGCAGTGGTCGCCCACGTACAGCCAGTCGCGCACGTTGCGGCCATCACCGTACACGGGCAGCGGCTCGCCCGCGAGCGCCTTCTGGATCACCAGCGGAATGAGCTTTTCGGGAAACTGGTAGGGCCCGTAGTTGTTGGAGCAGTTGGTGGTGAGCGTGGGCAGGCCGTAGGTGTGGTGGAACGCACGCACGAGGTGGTCGGACGCGGCCTTGGAGGCCGAATACGGCGAGTTGGGCGCGTACGGCGACTGCTCGGTGAAGCGCCCGAGCGGGCCGAGCGAGCCATACACCTCGTCGGTGGACACGTGCAGGAAGCGGAAGCCGTCCTGCCGCTCCAGCGGCAAGGCGCGCCAATGCGCCAGCGCGCATTCGAGCAGGTTGAGCGTGCCCACCACATTGGTCTGCACGAACGCGGCCGGACCGTCGATCGAGCGGTCCACGTGCGACTCGGCCGCGAAATTGACGATCGCATCGGGCTGGTGCTCGGCGAGCAACTGCCGCACCCGTTCCGCATCACCGATGTCACCATGCACGAAGCGATGCTCGTCACGCCCATTCAGCGACGCCAGCGTGTCGCGGTTGCCGGCATAGGTGAGCGCGTCGAGGTTGACGATGCGCACGCCGCCCTGGGCCAGCGCGGCCAGCACGAAATTGCCGCCTATGAAACCGGCGCCACCGGTGACGAGCAGGGTTTTCATCGGTCGTAGGTGCTGCCTGGGCGTCGAAACGGGCGCCTATGGTAGCCCGAGCCGATCGCTAGAACGGGATGTCGTCGTCGCCGAAACCATCGTTGGCCGGCCACGCCGCGGGTG
>QUBV01000104.1 GCA_014338185.1 Lysobacterales bacterium
CTGTCGAGCGTGGCCAGCACCGCACCCTGCGCCACCACGTCGCCATCCTCGACCGCCACCGACTCGATGCGCCCGTCGCGCGGCGTGGTGATGCGCACGAGCCCGCCTTCGACATCGATCTCGCCGCGCGCCATCGCGACCCATGCGCTGGCCACTGCGCCCTGCGCGGCCGCATCGCGCTCGCCCTGGCCACAACCGCCCACGCAGGCGACGCTCAACACGATGAATAGGACGCGCAGCGCGCTCATGACGAAACTTCCTCGCTTGCGGCCGTCCTCACGCGACGGTCCGACAGTATCTTGCCATCCTCCATCGCCAGCACGCGATCGGCGTGGGAGATCAGGCGCGGATCGTGGCTCACGCACAGCACGGTGGCGCGATGGCTGTGGGCGATACGATGCAGCGTGTCGATCACGATCTGGCCATTGGCGGCATCGAGCGCACTGGTGGGTTCGTCGGCGAACAGCAGCTGCGGCTCCTTGGCCAGCGCGCGCGCGATCGCCACGCGCTGCTTCTCGCCGCCCGACAGTTCGGCCGGGCGCAGGTGCATGCGCGCGGCCAGCCCCACCTCCTCCAGCACGCTGCCGGCACGGCGGCGCGCGGCCGCGTTGCCGAATCCGAGGTAGCCCAGCGGCAGCATGACCTGCTCCAGTGCCGACAGCGCGGGAAACAGGTTGAAGCCCTGGAACACGAAGCCGGTGTGTTGCAGGCGGAAGCGTTCGCGCTGATCGGGCGACAGACGCGCCAGTTCCTCGCCCAGCGCGAACACGCGGCCGCTGTCCGGGCGCAGCAGGCCCGACAGGATCGCCAGCAGCGTGCTCTTGCCGCATCCCGACGGTCCCGACACCAGTGACAGCTCGGCCGGCAGGATCTGCAGCGACAGGTCGCTCAGGACCTCGGCGCGGATCTTGCCCGTGACGAAGGCCTTGCTGATCGACTCGGCGACGAGACTGGCGGCCATCGCGCTCACCGCAGCAACTGCGCCGGATCGGCGTTGCGCAAGGTGCGTAGCGCCGCCAGGCCCGAGGCGAGCGCGATGCCCATCACCAACGTGGCGCAGATGAGCACGAGCATCGGCGTGAGCTGCGCGGGCACGTCGCGCCGCTGCGCGAGCGCCACCACCAGCACCGTGCCGAGGCCGCCGACGACGATGCCGAAGGCCCCGACCCACGCCGCCTGCTCCAGCACCACGCGGCGCAGCGCGCGCCGCCCCACGCCCAGTGCATGCAGCGTGGCGTACTCGCGGATCGAGCCGGCCACCGCGCCCATGAGCGTCTGGCTGGTGATGACCGCGCCGACGAGCACCACCACGATCGCGAGGAACAGCACGCCCAGCCCCGCGCCGGTCTCGAACATCCAGTACAGCACCGCGCGCCGGGCGAACTCCTCGCTGGTCCAGGCCTGGAAGCGCGCGCCGCGCCCGGCCTGGTCGAGGCGCGTGCGCACCGCCTCGGCCTGCGCGGGATCGCGCAGCTTGACCACGTAGTAGGCGACCTGTCCGGCATGCTCGCCGTTGTCGAGGCGGCGCGCGGTTTCGAGCGAGGTGAGGATGTTGACGCCGCCCAGCGCGCGCAGTCCGCCGGCCACGCCGACGATGCGCACGCGATGGCCGTTGAGCACGGCCTGGCCGCCAACCGCGAGACCGAGCTTGCCCAGGTCGGCGCGATCCACGATCACGCCACCGGGCTCATCGAGCCGTGCGCGCAGGCCCGGATCGAGCGCACCTGCGAACATCAACGCGTCGGCGTGGGTGTCGATGCCCGAAATGAACACCGACACGCTGCCCTTGTCCGCAGGACCGCGCCAGTCGCCATCGAGCCAGTTGAACGGCTCCACCCGCTCCACCTGCGGCTGCATGAGCGCGGCGATGCGCGCCTGCGACGAGATCGGCCGGCCCAGTTCGATGGTCTGCGTGCCCGGAAATCCCAGCCACAGATCGCCACCGGACTTGCGCACGTACACCGCGGCACTGCCGAAGATGCCGAACACGAACGCGGCCTGCACCAGCAGCAGCAACCCGGAAAAAGCGATCGCGAACGCCGACGGCAGGAAGCGTCGCCATTCGTACAGCAGGGTACGGCGCGCGAGCGGCACCATCACTGCGCGGTCCCGGCCGGCAGCGGTGCGCCGCCGAGCGCCTTGTACAGCGCGACCAGCGCGATGCCACGGTCCTGCCGCGCGGCCAGCGCCTGCAGTCGTGCCTGCAGCAGCGCGGCATCGGCCTCCAGCCGTTCGCGCTCGTCGGCCAGGCCGAGCCGGCGCCGCGTCGCGGCGGCCCGTGCCTCGCCCTCGAGCGCCACCACCGCCTGCCCGAGCGCCTGTTCGCGCAGGCGCTGTTGTTCGAGCGTGGCGAGTGCGGTCTCGGCCTCGGCCACGCCTTCGAGCACGGCCTGGCGGTAGGCATGCAGGCTCGCCTGCAGCTGCGCCGCGCGCGCATCGGCAACGTGCTGGCGCATGCCCCAGTCGAACAGCGGAATGTCGATCGCCGGCCCGAAGGTCACGATGCCGGCGGCCTCGGACAGCCGCGTGTGGCCGATCACGCGCGCGGCATAGGTGAGCCCGCCGCCCAGGCCCAGTCGCGGCAGGCGATCGGCCTGGGCCAAACCGAGTTCGCCCGCGCTGCGCAGCACCTGCGCCTCGGCGCGGCGGATTTCCGGTCGCGTGCGCAGCAGGTCGGCCGGTGCCTGTGCAATGCCGCTCGCGCCAAGTCTCGGCACCTCGCCCGGCGGCAACAGCACCTCATCGAGTTCATGCCGGCCCAGCAGCACCGCCAGCTGCCGGCGGCTGCGCACCAGCGCCGCATGCGGCTCGGACAGCGCCGCCTGCGCTTGCGCGAGTTCGGCCTCGGACCGCACCAGCTCGGTCGGCGTGCCCAGGCGCAGGCGCAGGCGCAGCGCATCGAGTTCGTGGCGCTGGCGCGCACCGGCGGCGAGGCGGTCCAGCAGGCTGGCGCGCTGCTGCGCCGCGCGCAGTTCCAGGTAACTGCGCACCACCTCGGCCACCACGCTCACGCGCGCAGCCTGGGCCTCGGCCGCGGCCAGTTGCAGGTCGCCCGCGGCCATGCGCTGCTCGCTCTCGGCGCGGCCGAACCAGCCGAACTCCCACTTGGCGTCGAAGCCGAACTGGAAATAGCTCGCACTGCTGTCGGGCGTGGGTTCGGCGTAGGTGTGGAAACCGATCTGCGGGTCGTGGCCGAGCTCGCTCGCCCCCACCAGGTGCCGCGCCGCCTCGATCCGCGCCAGCGCCTGCGCAAGGTTGAGGTTGTCGGCCAGCGCATGCTCGACCAGGCCGTCGAGCACCGGATCGTGGAACGTGCGCCACCACGAGCGCAGGTCCGGCGACGGCGCCGCCTTGGCCTCGTGCCACTGCGCCGGCACCTGGTCGGGCAGGTCGGGCAGCGGCATCGCGGCGCACGCCGCCAGCAGCAGCGACAGGCCCACGCCCGCGAGGCGCCCGAAGCGCGCGGTCCATGCGGGAAATCGCGGGCATGCGGGCGACCGCGGAACGGTGACGAAGGTGGGCAAGGCGGCAGCGCAGTGCTGGAATCGGACGACCTAGTGTAACGGCAGGGCCGCCCGCGATGACGCGCGCCTGCATCGGCCTGCCACCGCCGCCGCGGCGTGGGCTGCGCCGTTCAGCGCAGCAGCGCGAGCACTGCCGCACCGTAGCGTTCGAGCTTGCGCTGGCCGATGCCGTCGATCGTGGCCAGCGCGGCCAGCGTGCGCGGACGCTCGCGCAGCAGCGCGAGCAGCGTCGCGTCATGGAAGATCACGTAGGCGGGCACACCCTGCTCGCGCGCGAGCCCGGCGCGCAGTTCGCGCAGCGCCGCCCACAACGGCGCCTCGTGCGGCGCGATGTCCAGGCCTGCGCGGGCCCGTTCGCCGCGCTGGGCCCGGGTCTGCGCGCGGCGCGCGGCGCGGTCGGCCTGGCGCCGCAGGTGCACGCGCTGCTC
>QUBV01000105.1 GCA_014338185.1 Lysobacterales bacterium
GCGCTGGCGTTCCGCAGTGGGCGCGTGCGCAGCCTGCTCGCGCGCACGCGCTCGAGCCTGGCCCAGCGCGGCCTGCGCGGCACGCTCGCGCGCATCGCGCAGGAATGGCGCGGTGGCGGCGCGCGCACTCCGCTGCGCCAGTTCGCCATCCCGGTCGACGACCCCGTGCCGTTCACGCTGCCGACCAGCGCCACGCCGCGCGTGTCGATCGTGATCCCGGTCTACAACAAGGTCGAGTACACGCTGGCCTGCCTGCGCTCGCTGGCCGCGCACGCGGGCAGCACGCCGTTCGAGGTGATCGTGGTCGACGATGCCTCCAGCGACGCCACCGCGCAGCGGCTGGCCGCGATCGGCGGCATCCGCGTCGAGCGCAATGCCAGCAACCTCGGCTTCATCGGTTCGTGCAACGCCGGCGCCGCACTCGCGCGCGGCCAGTGCCTGCTGTTCCTCAACAACGACACCGTGGTCACCGCGGGCTGGCTGGAAGCGCTGCTGCGCTGCCTCGACGAGGCGCCGCAGGCGGGTCTGGTCGGCGCGCGCCTGGTGTATCCCGATGGCCGCCTGCAGGAAGCCGGCGGCATCGTGTTCAGCGACGGCTCGGGCTGGAACTACGGCCGCTTCGACGACCCGACCGACCCGCGCTACGGCTTCCGCCGCGAGGTCGACTACTGCTCGGGCGCGGCGATCCTGCTGCCGCGCGCGCTGTTCGAGCGGCTCGGCCGCTTCGACACGCGCTACACGCCCGCCTACTACGAGGACACCGACCTCGCCTTCGCGGTGCGCGCGGCCGACCTCAAGGTCTACGTCGAGCCGGCCGCGACCGTGGTCCACTTCGAAGGCATCACCTCGGGCACCGACACCGCCACCGGCACCAAGCGCTACCAGGTCGTCAACCGCGACAAGTTCCTCGCCAAGTGGCACGAGGCGCTGCAACGGCAGCCGGCGCCGGGCACGCCGATCGCGCTGGCCGCCACCCATCGCGCCCAGGCGCGCGTGCTCATCATCGACGCCACCACGCCGATGCCCGACCACGACTCGGGCTCGCTGCGCATGGTCAACCTCATGCGCGTGCTCGGCGACCTCGGTTGCCAGGTCAGCTTCATGGCGGAAAACCGCCTGTACGTGGAGCGCTACACCGAGGCGCTGCAGCAACTGGGCGTGGAAGTGCTGTATGCGCCGTTCGTACCCGATCCGCTGCGGCTGCTGCGCCAGCGCGGCGGCGAATTCGACCTCGTGCTGCTGTCGCGCCACTACGTGGCCGCGCCGCTGGTCGGCCTCGTGCGCCTGTACGCGCCCCAGGCGCGGCTGGTGTTCGACACCGTCGACCTGCACTACCTGCGCGAGCAGCGCGCGGCCGAACTGGCCGGCGATGCCGCGCTCGCGCGCAGCGCGGCGGCCACTCGCGCGCAGGAACTCAAGGTGATCGGCGCGTCCGACGTCACGCTGGTGGTGAGCCCGATCGAGCGCGAGCTGCTCGCGCGCGACGCGCCCGGCGCGCGCGTGGAGATCCTGTCCAACGTGCACGAGGTGCACGGCTGCAAGCGTGACTTCGCCGCGCGCAGCGACCTCGTGTTCGTGGGCGGCTTCCAGCATCCGCCCAACGTCGATGCGGTGGAATGGTGCGTGCGCGAGGTGCTGCCCGCGGTGCGCGCGCAGCTGCCGCAGGTCAAGCTGCACGTGATCGGCAGTCGCGTGCCGGCCTCGATCCGCGCGCTCGCCGACGACGGCGTGGTCGTGCACGGCTATGTCGAGGACATCATGCCGTTCATGAACGGCTGCCGCGTGTCGGTGGCGCCGCTGCGCTACGGCGCGGGGGTCAAGGGCAAGGTCAACATGGCGATGAGCTGCGGCCTGCCGGTGGTGGCCACGCCGATCGCGGTCGAAGGCATGCACGTGACCGCGGGCGAGGAGGTGCTGGTGGCGGCCGAGGCGTCGGCCTTCGCCGCCGCGATCGTTGAGCTGTACCGCGACGAGGCACTGTGGCAACGCCTGTCACGCCATGGGCTCGCCAACGTCGAACGCCATTTCTCCTTCGCCGCCGCGCGCGCGGCGCTGCAGCGCCTGCTCGCGCACTGAAGCGCCGGGCCTACGCCTGTGCGCCGAAGGGCGCGTTGCGCGCGGCCAGCCACGCGCTCTCGCCGCTGCGCACGCCGCCCGCGCCGAAGCAGCGCTCGCGCAGCAGCACGCTGCCATCGTCGCGGTACGCGAGCAGGGTGCTCGCGCGCGTGCCGTAGTGGCCACCGCACACGAAGATCGGCGCGAGTGTGCGTTCCAGTTCGCGGCCCACGCCGGTGTCGGGCAACTGCGCATCATCGGGCTGACTGCGGTCGAGCAACAGGTCGAGTGCGCCCGCGGGCGTGGGTGCGGCCTGCGCGAGCCACCGGCCGAAGCCGCGCTGCAGGCGTTCGGTCTTGGGCCAGTGCACGCCGGGCGCGCCGTTGCTCACCACATGCACGCCCGGCGCGAGCCTGATCACGCCACCACCGGTGCTGCTGAGCAGGTGTACCGCGCCGGCACTGCCGACGATGAGGTTGAACGGGCCGAATTCGTCCAGATCGCGCGCCAGCGCAGCGAGCCAGGCGACCGGCTCGGCCATGCCGAGCACGAACTCGCGCACCAGGGCGCCGCGCGAGCGCGGCGCGGTGGCCGGCAGGCCGCTGCGCACGTTGGTGACCGCGGCGAAACGCCCGTCGCTGCGCGCCGCCAGCCAACTGCCGCCGGCCACGAGATCGCGTCCGCCCACGACGCGCGCGTCTTCCGGCCACGGCTGCGCGCTCGCGCTGGCGCGGCCGTGGAACTCGTCGCGGTTGCCCAGCAGCAGCAATGGCTGCTGCGGCACCACGCCCACGGCGACGAGGATCAGGCACATCGCGGCAAGCGCCACGCGATGTGGGACGCGCACCGCGCCTCGCGCCGCGCGCGCAGGCAAGGCCGGCGCGATGCGTCAGCCATGGGCACCGCGCAGCGCGTCGAGGCGCTGCTGCAACGGCGCCAGGCGCGGATTGGCCTGGTCGAGGCTGCGCGCGGCGTCGAGCAGGCGCAACGCGTCCTCGCGTCGGCCCTCGCCGATGCGCTGGTCGGCCTGGTCGAGAAACGCATTGGCGAGGCGGGCCGACAGCGCGGGCAGTTCCGCGTCATCGGGCGCGAGCTCGCGCAGCGCCTCGAGCAGGCTGCGCGCGCGCTGCGGCGCGCCATCACTGAGCGCGCGCGCGAACGCCTCGCGCGCGATCCGTGGCAGCCCGGCCAGGCCCTGCTGCGCGGGTGCGTTGTGCGGATCGATCGCCAGCGCGGCGCGATAATGGTCGTAGGCGCTGTCGCCGGGCGGCTCCAGCAGGCGCCCGGCCTGTGCCGCACGCGCACCGGCGGCGACCAGGCGTTGCACCTGCGCACTTTGTGCAGGCGTGAGCGGCGTGCGCTGGCTCGCGATCGCGAGCCGCTCGCGCAGTTCACGCAGGTCGCCGCGTACCGCGCGCAGGTCGGGCAGGTCCGGGGCGATCTGCGCGGCCTCGTCGATGAGGCGCGCCGCCGCATCGGCATTGTCCTCGTCGAGCGCCGCGGCCGCGCGCACCAGCAGCGCCTGCGCCACCCGCTGCATGCCCTGGCGCGCATGCGCATTGGCCGGGTCCAGTCGCGCCGCCTCGCGGTACAGCTCGAGCGCGGCATCGGCGCCGCCGCTGAGCCGGCCCTCGCGCGCGCTCGCATCGGCGCGCTCGAGCAGCGCCTGCAACTGCGCGGCGCGCGCGGCCTGGGCGGCCTCGCGCGTGCGTGAGATGTCGGCGAGCAGCTCGGTCTGGCCCGGATAGCTGGGCAGGACGCGCGCGATGTGGTCGCTGCGCGCGACCGCGCCATCGA
>QUBV01000039.1 GCA_014338185.1 Lysobacterales bacterium
CTCGCGCGCGTGGGCGCGACCGCGCTTGCGATCGCGCGCGTGGGCGCGGGCAGCGGGCCGCGCAACGCAGCCAGCAGTTGCAGCGGAAACCGCGCGTCGGGCAGCCACGGCAGCTCGTGCGGTGCCAGCGCCGTGGGCAGCGTGATGAGGCGTCCTGCACCGAGCGCGCGGCTGGCCGCGAGCACGCGACCGTCGGCGTCGCGCCACAGCGGCGTGGCCGCGGCGTCCTGCGCGGGCGCGACCAGCGCCACGCCGCCGCGTTCGATCCAGCGCTCCAATGCCGCAGGTGGTGGCGACCGGCCCAGCCACAGCAGCCAGCCGGGCGCGGCGGGCAGGCCGGCCGCCAGCGGTTGTGCATCGAGCGTGTAGCGCGCCGGTTCGAGCACGTTCCATGCCGCCACCGTCGCGCGCAACCAGTCGAGCGCGGGCGTGGCAGCGGCGTCATGGCGCACGTGCACGATCTGCGCCGTGGCCGCGTCCGGCGGCGCCACGGGCGAGGCGCCGGCGACCACGATCCAGTCGACCGCATGGCCGAGCTGCAGGCTCGCGCCATCGAGTCCCGCGAGGGTGTGCGGGACCACCACGCGCAGGCGCGCATCGGTCGGCAGGTTCGCATCCAGTTCGCGCAGCAGGCTCGCGGTCGCGGTCGCGCCGGGTGCGCCCGTGGCATCGAGCGGCGGGAAGCCCGGCGCCAGCCAGCGCCACCGCGCGGGGCCGGCCACCTGCGTGCGCGCGGCCGCGACATCGGCGCCGGGCGCGACCACCACCCAATCGCCACCCGGCGCGGCCGGCTCGCGCGTGAGCACGAGCCGCGCGAGCAGCACCGCGAGCAGCGCCAGCAGCAGCAGGCGCAGCAACAGCAACCAGGGCCGCTCCACACGCAACCGGCGCCGCGGCTGGACGTGCGCCGGAATCCAGCGCAGCGCCGCGAACGGCGTGTCGATGAGCTGGCTGCGGCGCACCAGGTGCAGCAGCAGCGGAATGCCCAGCGCGAGCAGCGCCAGCAAGCCGAGCGGCGCCAGCAGGGCCAGGCTCATCGCCGCACCTCGGGTGCGCCGAACAGGCGCCGCAGCGGCGCATCGACCGGCTCATCGAGGAAGCCTTCGGTGTGGCGGATGCCACGCGCGGCGCAGCCGCGTGCGAGCGCCGTGCGCGCGGCGCCGAAGTCGGCGAGGAAGCGCTCGCGCACCGCGGCCGCTTCGGCATGGCGCTGCGCGTTGGATTCGGGATCGATGAAGCGCCGCCCGCCATGGAACGGAAAATCGCGCTCGTCGGCGGTGAGCAACTGCAGCGTGAGCACCTCGCGCCCGGCATCGGCGAGGCGATGGGCAAGCTCGACCGCGCCCGCGTCGAAGAAGTCCGACAGCAGCAGCACCAATGCGTGCGCGGGGATGCGCGCGGTGACCTGCCGCGCCTGGCCATTGGCGGGCCAGCGCCCCGCGGGATCGATGCGCGACAGTTCGATCAGGCAGCGGTCGCGCTGGCGCGCACCCGCGGCGGGCGCGAGCAGCAGCGGCGTGGCCGCGCCGAGCGTGGCCAGTGCGAACGCATCGCCCTGGCGCAGCGCCAGCTCGATCACGCAGGCCGCGAGCAGGCAGCCGGCGTCGAACTTGCGATAGGCCGGTCGCGCGCCGTCGGCCTGCTGCATCGATGCGGTCGCATCGATGAGCAGCCACAGTTCGAGCGGACTGTCGCGTTCGGCATCGCGCACGAAGTAGCGGTCCGAACGCCCGTACAACTTCCAGTCGATGCGGCGCGGCTCGTCGCCGGGCTCGTAGGCACGGTATTGGGCGAACTCCAGCCCAGCGCCGCGGCTGCGGCTCGCATGCTGGCCCAGGCCCGCACCTCCGGCATCGCGGCGCGTGCCCAGACGCAGTTCGCGCAAGCGCGCGCGGACCTCGGCAGGGATCGGATCGATGGCCATCGGACCGCGTCGATGGCGCCGCTCACGGCGCCGGCAGCGCCGCCAGCACGGCCGCGATCACATCGTCGCTGCCCTTGTGCTCGGCTTCGGCAGCGAACGACAACAGCAGGCGATGGCGCAGCACCGGCGCGGCCAGCGCATGCACGTCCTCGCGCGTGGCGGCAAGGCGCCCGTGCAGCAATGCGCGGGCCTTGGCCGCGAGCACGAGCGACTGGCCCGCGCGCGGTCCCGCGCCCCAGCGCAGCCACTCGCGCACGGCCGGCAATGCCCCGTCGGCCACGCGCGTGGCGCGCACGAGGCGCACGATCCACGCGAGCAGTTCATCGCCCACGTGCACCTGGCGCGTGAGCGCCTGCAGCGCGAGCAGTTCCTCGCCCGACATGACCGGCTCGATCGTGGCGCTCGCGGCGCCCGTGGTCTGGGCCACGATCGCGCGCTCCTCGACCTCGTCGGGATAGTCGACGCGGATGTGCAGCAGGAAGCGGTCAAGCTGCGCCTCGGGCAAGGGATAGGTGCCGGCCTGCTCCAGTGGGTTCTGCGTGGCGAGCACGAAGAACGGCCGCGGCAGCGCGTGGGTGATGCCGGCATAACTGATCGTGCGTTCCTGCATCGCCTCGAGCAGCGCCGACTGGGTCTTGGGCGGCGTGCGGTTGAGTTCGTCGGCGAGCAGCAGGTGGGTGAACACCGGGCCGCGCTGAAACTTGAAATGGCGCTTGCCGGTGCCGTGGTCCTCCTCCAGCAGTTCGGTGCCGATGATGTCGCTGGGCATGAGATCGGGCGTGAACTGGATGCGGCGGAAATCCAGCGCGAGCGCCTGGCCGAGGCTGCGCACGAGCAGGGTCTTGCCCAGGCCCGGCACGCCTTCGAGCAGGCAGTGGCCGCCCGCGAGCAGGCCGATGAGCAGCTGCTCGATCACCTCGTGCTGGCCCACCACCACCCGCGCGATCGCCTCGCGCAGGCTGCCCAGGCGGGCCAGTTGCTGTTGGACTCGGGCTTCGCTGATCGGCGCGTTCATGGCTGGGAATCGGCAACGGGGTGGATGGAGGGAGCTGTGGTGCGCCGGGCGGCGCGCGAGACGGCGCGGCCTGTGCCGCCGCGCCTCAGTTCGTCAATGCGTACATCACGATGTTGACCGCGAAGCGGGTGTTGTCCTGGGCGAGGAAGCGCTTGTTGCGCCAGTCGTAGTCCCACTCGCAGCCGTAGTCCTTGTTGCTGTAGAGCACGCCCAGGCGGCCGTCGATCTCGATGCCCTTGAGGTAATCGTGGACGAGGTCGTCGCCCCAGCCGTTGAGTTCGAAGCCGGTGTTGGGCGGGCCGTCGAAGCGGAAGAAGCTCGAATACAGCGCATGGTCGTTGGGCAGCTTGCGCAGCGCCTGCGCGCCGAACAGCGCATCCATCTCGCGCTCGAACGACTTGGCGAACAGGCCGTCGATGTCGTGGTTGCAATCGTCCACCAGCACGAAGCCGCCGTTGCGCACGTAGGCCTGGAAGTTGCGCCGTTCGTCGGCGTTGAACTCGACCAGCTTGTGACCCGCGAGATAGCACAGCGGCGCGCCGAGCATGCGCGGGTCGGCCAGCGGCAGCACGTGCTCGGTGGTGTCCACGCGCAGGCTCGTGTACTGGATCAGCGCATCGAGCAGGTTCGACGGCATGCGCGTGTCGACATCCCAGTCGCCCGACTCGTACATGAGGCGGGTGAACCAGAAATCGTGGCCGGCCGCGGCCGCGGCGGCGCCGGCATCCGCAGGCACGGCGGGTGCCGCGCCCAGGCGCGGCGCCAGCACCGCGCCGACGCCGCCGAACAACAACAGGCGCAGGAACTGCGCGCGCGTGCAGCCCTGGGGGACGGCCTGCGCGCGCGGCGCGGCGCGGCGGGTGCCGGCCTCGCGCGCCGCGTCACTGCCTCGGGTCACACCGCATCCGACAGCGAGGTGAAGGTGAAGTCGCGGATCTTCATCGGCGGGATCAGCATCACGAACGGCGATTCGTCATCACCCACGCGCACCGGCTTGCCGATCTCCTCGATGTTGTTGAGCATGATCGCGGGTGACTCGTTGAAGCGGAAGTTCTTGATCGGGTACTTGATCTCGCCATCCTCGATGTAGAACGTGCCGTCGCGGGTGAGGCCGGTGAGCAGCACGGTCTGCGGATCGACCATGCGGATGTACCAGGTGCGCGTGACCAGCACGCCCTTCTTGGTGCTCTTGACCAGGTCCGCGGTCGACTTGTCGCCGCCGAGCATGATGAGGTTGCCGGGTTGGCCGACCGCCTTCTTGCCCTGCTTCTGCGCCCAGTAGCGCGAGTAGTGCAGGTAGTTGATCTTGCCCTTGTCGATCAGCGTGGTGCGTTCGCGCGCCAGCCCGCTCTGGTCCCATGGCAGCACCGCGGCCGCGGGATCCCACGGGTCGGCGATCATCGTCACACGCTCGTCGAACAGCTTTTCGCCGAGCTTGTTGCCGCCACCCTTCTTCGACAGGAAGCTGCGACCCTCGTCGGCCTGGCGCGCATCGAAGTTGAACATCATGAACGAGATCAGGCCCGCGGTCGCGGCCGGCTCCATGATCACGGTGTACTTGCCCGGCTCCAGCGCGCGCGCATCGACCGAGCGCTTGGCCTTGTCGATCGCGGTGCGGATTTCGCTCTTGGCGTCGAACTGGGCGACATCGGCGAGGTTGCGCGCGACCCAGCCCGAACCCTTGCCATCGTCGGTGCGTACCGTGCAGGTGAAGTCCATGCCGCTGGACTGCTGGTAGCCGAAATTGCCCTTGCTGTTGGCGGTGGCGGTGAAGCTGTGGCCATCGCTGAAGAAGCCGGCCGCGGTGAGCTTGTCCTTGCGGCACGGCTCGATGCAGGCGGCGGCGACGCTGGCGCGGTATTGCGGGGTCACCGCGGCGCTGTTGGCGTTGAAGGTGGGGCTGGCGCGATAGCTCTGCTTGTCGATCGGCGGCATGAACTCGGGGTTTTCCGGCGCGAGCCGCGCCAGCTCCTCGGCGCGCCGCACCACCGCCTCGATCGAGGCATCGTCGAAGCGGTTGGTGGTGGCGGTGCCGGTGCGCTTGCCGAAGGAGACTTCGACCGCGAGGTCGCACTCGCTCACGAGCCCGCTGGTGGACACGCTGTTGAGCGCGTAGCGGATGTTGCCGTTGTTGGAACCGCCCAGGCTCGCGGTGCAGCCGTCGGCCTTGGATGCCTGGATGGCCTTGTCGAGGATCGCCTTGGCCTGCTGTTCGGAATAGATGGTCATGGTGGGTTCTCCGAGTGCTCAGCCGAGGCTGCGGGCGGTGTTGATGACGTTGACGCCGGTGAAGTGCGCGGTGCTGGAGCCGTGCGACACCGCCGATACCTGTCCGGGCTGGCCCTTGCCGTCGAAGAACGAGCCGCCATAGCGGAAGTCGCTCGCGTCACACACCGCGGCACACGAGTTCCAGAACTCGGGCGTGCGGATCTGGTAGGCGACGTCCTCGATCGGTCCGGTGACCTTGCCGTTCTTGATCTCGAAGAACAGCTGACCGCCGAACTGGGCGTTGTAGCGCTGCTGGTCGATCGAGAACGAGCCATCGCCGACGATGTAGATGCCGTTCTCGATGCCCTTGACCATCTCGGCCGGAGCGAGCTTGTCCTTGCCCGGCGCCAGCGACACGTTGGCCATGCGCTGGAACTGCACGCTCGACCACGAATCGGCGTAGCAGCAGCCCTGCGAGGCCTTGAGACCGAGGATGTGGGCCTGGTCGCGGATCACCTGGTAATTGACCAGGATGCCGTCCTTGATGAGGTCCCACTGCTGGGTCTTGACGCCCTCGTCGTCGTAGCCGACTGCACCGAGCGTGCCCTTGGCGATCTTGTCGGCGTAGATCGTGACCTTGTCGCTGCCCCAGCGGAAGTTCTTCGACTTCCACTTGTCGAGCGTGGCGAAACTGGTGCCGGCGTAGTTGGCCTCGTAGCCGAGCACGCGGTCGAGCTCGGTTGGGTGGCCGACCGACTCGTGGATGGTGAGCCAGGTATGCGAGGGGTCGAGCACGAGGTCGTACTTGCCCGGCTTGACCGATGGCGCGACGAGCTTCTCCTTGGCCTGGCGCGCGGCGGCGATCGCGTCCTCGCGCATGTCGTAGGAATTGCCGTACACCGTGACGCCGCACGGCAGCTCGACCTTGTCCTCCTTGCGCCCGTCGAGGTATTCGTAGCCCATGCCGCACGGCGTGGACAGGCCATCGCGGGTGCGGAACTTGCCCGACTTCTGGTCGACCGCGGTCACGTTCATCGGCACCCAGATGCGGTGCACGTCCTGGTCGATGTAGGAGCCGTCGGTCGAGGCGAAGTACTTCTGCTCGTTGATGAGGAACATCATCGAGTTGACAAAGCTCGCCCCGGCCTTGAGCGCGTCAGCATTGACACCGAGCAGCAGGTCGACCTTGTCCTTGATCGGCACGCTCATGCTGTTCTTGACGATCGGCGTGGCCCAGCTGACCTCGCCCACGCCCTTGACCGGCGCCAGTTCCACCGGCTTGGACTGCACCACCGAATTGGCCTTGGCGATCGCCACCGCCTCGCGCGCGGCCTTGGCCACCGCATCGGCGGTGAGCTCGTTGGTCGCGGCAAAGCCCCAGGTGCCCTTGGCGATCACGCGGATGCCGATGCCCGTGGATTCGGTGTTGACGATGTTCTGCACCTTGTCCTCGCGCGTGATCACGAACTGGCGCAGGTAGCGCCCGATGCGCACGTCGCAGTACTTGGCGCCGGCGGCCTTGGCCGCCTGCAGCGCCACGTCGGCCAGCTTCTTCTTGGTGGCCACATCGAGCGTGCTCAGCAGCTCTTCGGCCGCGATCACGCGACCTGCGAACGCGGGCAGCATGAGGCCGCCCAGCCCCACGCCGGTCAGTTTGAGGAAATCACGTCTGTCCATCGGGAGGCTCCACGTTCAGCTGGGTCGCGCGAGCGACGGGTCCGCCGATGGTGCGCCACGCCGCCGGCCGCGTGCATGTGACAAAGGGCATGGCTGCGGCGGGGTCGCCGGCGCAGGCGCTAGACTCGCGCCATGGACATCTCCAAGACCTTCCGCATCGAGGCCGCGCACCGCCTGCCCAACCTGCCCGCCAGCCACAAGTGCTCGCGCCTGCACGGCCATTCGTTCCGCATCGAAGTGCATGTCGCCGGGCCGCTCGATCCGCAGCTGGGCTGGGTGATGGACTTTGCCGACCTCAAGGCCGCGTTCCAGCCGCTGTTCGAGCAGCTCGACCACAACTACCTCAACGAGGTGCCCGGGCTGGACAACCCGACCAGCGAAAACCTCGCGCGCTGGGTGTGGGAGCGGCTGCGCCCGGTGCTGCCGCTGCTGGCCGCGGTGACCGTGCACGAGACCTGCACCTCGACCAGCACCTACCGCGGCAGCTGAAACCGCCACCACACCTTGCGGCGCGGCAATTTGCCACCACTTGGCAAGTCGTTGTTGTGACAGTAGTTCCACATGAACGAAGGCTGTCCCAGCGCGTGCGATCCCGCCAGTCTTGTTGCATTGCACAATCGCTTGCGCTAGGATCTGCCCCACACAGTCCCAGCGAGGTACGCAACCATGTTCGACCAGATCAACATCCAGCCGCTTGCCCTCAGCAAGAGCTACACCGATGCCTTCGTCAAGGCGCAGGGTCTTGCCCTGGCCGGCTTCGAGCGCATCACCGAGCTCAACCTCAAGACCTTCGAAGACCGCGTCAAGGCGTCGGTCGACTTCTGGTCGGAAGCCGCCGAAGTGCGCGACATCGAAGCCGCTCAGGCGTTCTGGCCCAAGAGCGCGCAGTTCGTGAAGGAAAGCGCCGAGAAGCTGTACGCCAACGGCCAGGAAGTCCTGGGCATTTCGCTCAAGACCTCCGAAGCCATCGGCGCGCTGGCCAAGACCTCGTTCGAGGCCACCAGCAAGCAGGTCAACGACACGCTCAACAAGACCGCCAAGGCCGGCCGCAAGGCAGCCTGATCCGTCTCTCCCCAGAGCGGCGTGTCGCGGCTCTCCCCTCCGGCTGACACGCCGACCCAGGACCGGGCCTTTTGGCCCGGTCTTTTTTTGTGCGCGCGACGCCGGATCGCCACGGTCTGGGCGATCAGCGACCGCGTGCCACGGGCGGCCCGCGGCGGCGCTGCACGGGCGTCGCCGACGCAGGCGCACCCGTGCCTGCAATGGCGTCCGTGCGCGGCGATTTGCCCGGTGCGCGTGATTGCGGCCGATGGCGCCGACTTGCTAGAATCGCAGACCTTTTTGGAGAGGTCGGGCGCAGGGTTGCGCCGACCGTCACCTCCGACTGCGGGAGCCTCGCGTGCGCAACTCGATCGCTCATGGCAAGAGCGTGGCGTGGCGCGCCGTGGCATTGCAACTGGCCGCGAGCATCACGGCCGCCATGCTGGCGGTCGGCTTCGGCTGGCGCGATGCATTGGCAACGCTGGCCGGGGGCGTGTTGGTGTCGGTTGGCAATGGCTTGTTCGCGCTGCGCATGTACGCGCGGGGCGTGAGCTCGGGCCGCAGTGCGCTGCGCTCGATCTATGCCGCCGAAGTGCTCAAGTGGATGTGGCTGTGCGCGACGCTGTATCTCGCCATCGCCGTGTGGAAATTGCCGTTCCCCGGCCTCATCGCGGGGATCTTGGCAGCGCAGTTCGCCTTTTGGATCGCCTTGCTAGCAACCAGGTAACGTGATGGCCACCCCCCATGAACCCGCTGCCGGCGCCGACATGACCGGCTACATCCAGCACCACCTGCACCATTGGCAGCTGCAGGTCGGTGACAGCGCATTCATGACGCTCAACCTCGACACGCTGATCTTCACGCTGCTGTGCTGTGCGACGTTCCTGGGCCTGTTCGTGCTGTTTGCACGCCGCGCCACCGCGGGGGTACCGGGCAAGCTGCAGTCGATCGTGGAGGCGGTGGTGCTGTTCGTGGACGGCCTGGTCAAGGAGACCTTCCACGGCAAGAGCAAGGTCATCGCGCCGATGTCGCTGACCCTGTTCGGCCTCATCTTCTTCATGAACTTCCTCGACCTGCTGCCGATCGACTTCCTGCCGTGGCTGTGGAGTGGTGCGCACAGCCTCGCCGGCCACGACCCCGCGCATGCCTACCTGCGCATCGTGCCCACCGCCGACCTCAACACGCCGCTGGGCATGGCCCTGGCGGTGTTCTTCATGGTCCAGTACGTGGGCCTGAGTGAAAAGGGCGTGGTCAAGTTCTTCGCCGAGTTCTTCACCGCGCCGTTCCATGCCCATGGCGCGCTCGGCAAGGTGCTGCTGTCGCCGGCCAACCTGCTGCTGCGCCTCATCGAGGAAGCGGTGCGGCCGGTGTCGCTGAGCCTGCGACTGTTCGGCAACATGTATGCGGGCGAGCTCATCTTCATCCTCATCGCGGTGATGACGCTGGGTGCGGGTATCGCCCACGCCTCCACCTGGTTCCTCGGCTTCGGCCAGTTCGTGGCCGATTTCGGCTGGACCGCGTTCCACATCCTCATCATCACGCTGCAGGCGTTCATCTTCATGGTGCTGTCGATCGTGTACCTGAGCATGGCCGCCGAAAGCCACTGATGCGTCATCGCGGCGCTGCCACCCCGCACTGCTTCCTTCCACCTCACCCCAACTACTGAACCACGGAGAAAAACATGGAAACCATCGCCAACATCGCCCAGGTTGCCGACGTCCTGAGCATGACGGTCATCGCCGCCGCGCTGTTGATCGGCCTGGGTGCGCTCGGCACGGCCATCGGCTTTGCGATCCTCGGCGGCAAGTTCATCGAGGGCGCCTCGCGCCAGCCCGAACTGACCCCGATGCTGCAGACCAAGATGTTCATCGTCGCCGGCCTGCTCGACGCGGTGCCGATGATCGGCGTGGCGATCGCGCTGTTGCTGCTGTTCGCCAACCCGCTGCTGGCGACCCTGGGCGTCAAGTAACCATCCCGCAGCATGGCGACGGCCACGCCGTCGCCGCAGGAGCATCGCCATGAATCCCAATCTCACCCTGGTGGTCCAGGGCCTGGCGTTCTTCGCCGTGGTGTGGCTGGTCATGAAGTTCGGCTGGCCGCACATCATCGGTGCGATCGAGGAGCGCCAGAACCGCATTGCCGAAGGCCTGTCCCAGGCCGACAAGGCGCGCAAGGAACTGGCCGACGCCGACGCGCGCGTGGCCGAGGAAATCAAGAAGGCCCGCGTCGAGGCGACCTCGATCGTCGACAAGGCGCAGCAGCAGGCCGCGCAGATCATCGACAAGGCGCGCCAGGATGCGATCGTCGAGGCCACCAAGCAGAAGGCGATCGCGGCGGCCGACATCGAGGCACAGGCACACAAGGCGCGCGAGGAACTGCGCGGCAAGGTGGCGGCTCTGGCCGTGGCCGGCGCCGAGAAGATCCTGCGCCGCGAGATCGACGCCAATGCGCACAAGTCGCTGCTCGACCAGCTCGTGACCGAGATCTGACATGTCCGACGCCCTCACCTTTGCCCGTCCGTACGCGCGCGCCGCGTTCGAACTCGCACGCGCGCACGATGCGCTCGGCGAGTGGGCCGGCAAGCTTGCCTTCGCCGCGCAGGTGGCGGCCGATTCGCGCGTGGTCGCGCTGATCGGCGATCCGCGCGTGGCGCAGGACGAACTGGCCCGGCTGGTCGCGCCGCAGGGCGAACCAGCCGACTCGCAGTTCGCGACCTTCCTCGGCCTGCTCGCGCACAACCACCGCCTCGTGGTGCTGCCGGAAATCGCCGCGCTGTTCACCGCGCTCAAGAACGAGGCCGAGCGCGTGCTCAAGGTGGGCGTGCGTTCCGCAGCACCGCTGGGCGAGGCCGAGACGGCCAAGCTCAAGGATGCGCTCAAGCGCCGCTTCGGCCGTGACATCGAACTCGAGCCTTCGCTCGACCCGGGCATGCTCGGCGGCGCGGTGATCGACGCCGGCGATGTCGTCATCGACGGCTCGGTACGCGGTCGGCTGGCGCGACTGGAGCAAACATTGACCCGTTGACCGGCGCGGTCGCCCCGACCGCCCGCGTCGACAAGCAGGCCCGCGGGCCTGTACCTGCAACCCAACACTCACACAGGGTGCGTCAGGCGATACCGGCGCACGACAAAGGAAGCGGACCATGGCAACCACGATCAATCCGTCCGAAATCAGCGAACTCATCAAGAGCCGCATCGAGAAGTTCAAGTTGTCCGCCGAGGCGCGCAACGAAGGCACGCTGACCAGCGTGTCCGACGGCATCGTGCGCATCCACGGCCTGAACGATGCGATGTCGGGCGAGATGATCGAACTGCCCGGCAACACCTTTGCGCTCGCGCTCAACCTCGAGCGCGACTCGGTCGGCGCGGTGGTGCTGGGTGACTACGAGCACCTGCGCGAAGGCGACACCGCCAAGACCACCGGCCGCATCCTCGAAGTGCCGGTCGGCCGCGAACTGCTCGGGCGCGTGGTCGATGCACTGGGCAACCCGATCGACGGCAAGGGTCCGATCAACGCCGCGCAGACCTCGCCGGTGGAAAAGGTCGCGCCGGGCGTGATCTGGCGCAAGTCGGTCGACCAGCCGGTGCAGACCGGCTACAAGTCGGTCGACTCGATGATCCCGATCGGCCGCGGCCAGCGCGAGCTCATCATCGGCGACCGCCAGACCGGCAAGACCGCGCTCGCGGTCGACACGATCATCAACCAGAAGAATTCGGGCATCAAGTGCATCTACGTGGCGATCGGCCAGAAGCAGTCGTCGATCGCCAACGTGGTGCGCAAGCTCGAAGAGAACGACGCGCTCGCGCACACCATCATCGTGGCGGCGTCGGCTTCGGAGTCGGCCGCGATGCAGTACATCGCCGCCTACTCCGGCTGCTCGATGGGCGAATACTTCCGCGACCGCGGCGAAGACGCGCTCATCATCTACGACGACCTCACCAAGCAGGCCTGGGCCTACCGCCAGATCTCGCTGCTGCTCAAGCGCCCGCCCGGCCGCGAAGCCTATCCGGGCGACGTGTTCTACCTGCACAGCCGCCTGCTCGAGCGCGCCGCGCGCGTGAGCGAGGACTACGTCGAGAAGTTCACCAACGGCGCGGTCAAGGGCAAGACCGGCTCGCTCACCGCGCTGCCGATCATCGAGACCCAGGCCGGTGACGTGTCGGCGTTCGTGCCGACCAACGTGATCTCGATCACCGACGGCCAGATCTTCCTCGAAACCGACCTGTTCAACGCCGGCATCCGCCCGGCCGTGAACGCGGGCATCTCGGTGTCGCGCGTGGGTGGCGCGGCGCAGACCAAGATCGTCAAGAAGCTGTCGGGCGGCGTCAAGCTCGCGCTGGCGCAGTTCCGCGAACTGGCCGCGTTCGCGCAGTTCGCCTCCGACCTCGATGCGGCCACCCGCGCCCAGCTCGAACGCGGCCAGCGCGTCACCGAGCTCATGAAGCAGAAGCAGTACGCGCCGCTGTCGATCGCCGAGCTCGCGCTGTCGGTGTACGCGGCCGAGAAGGGCCACCTCGACGACCTGCCGCTGGCCAAGGTGCTGCCGTTCGAAGCCGCGCTGCACGCGCACTTCCACCACAACTACGGCGACCTCATGCAGAAGATCGTCGCCAGCGGCGACTGGAACAACGACATCGAGGCGGCCTTCAAGAAGGGCGTCGAGGAATTCAAGAAGACCGGCAGCTGGTAACGGCAAGCCCGGCCGGGCCCGCGCGCCGGCGCGGCCACCCGGCCCTGACTCCTCTGCCCGCAACGAACCGCAGGAAAGGCAATGGCAGGCGCAAGAGAAATCCGCACCAAGATCAAGAGCGTCAACAACACGCGCAAGGTCACGCGCGCGCTGGAGATGGTCTCGGCCTCGAAGATCCGCAAGGCGCAGGACCTCATGAAGGCCTCGCGTCCGTACGCGCGCATGATGCGCCAGGTGATCGGCCACCTCGCCCACGCCAATCCCGAGTACAAGCATCCGTTCCTGGTCGAGCGCGAATCGATCAAGCGTGTCGGCTACGTAATCATCTCCACCGACCGCGGCCTGTGCGGCGGCCTCAACACCAACCTGTTCCGCAAGCTCGTCGGCGAGATGCGCGCATGGCAGGACCAGGGCGTCGAGGTCGACCTCGTGTGCATCGGCCAGAAGGCCGCGCAGTTCTTCCGGCGGCTCAAGGTCAATCTGGTCGGTACGGTCACCCACCTGGGCGAGAAGCCACAGATCGCCGAGCTGATCGGCGTGATCAAGGTCATGCTCGACGCCTACACCGCGGGCCGCATCGACCGCCTGCAACTGGCCTACAGCGACTTCGTCAACACCATGACCCAGCGCGCCACGGTCGACCAGTTGCTGCCGCTGCCGCCATCGAGCGACCTCGACAGCCCGCACGCCTGGGATTACCTGTACGAGCCCAATGCCGAGACCGTGCTCGAGCACGTGCTCACGCGCTACATCGAGTCGCTGGTGTATCAGGCCGTGCTCGAAAACCTCGCCAGCGAGCATGCCGCGCGCATGGTCGCGATGAAGGCCGCCTCGGACAACGCGACCAAGGCGATCGACTCGCTCACGTTGGTCTACAACAAGGCGCGCCAGGCCGCGATCACGCAGGAAATTTCCGAAATCGTCGGCGGTGCGGCGGCGGTATGAACGCGACCCTCCGTGGTCGCACTGTTGAAACGGGACGCTGCCGCGGCGGCGTCGATGCACGAATCTAGAGAGTCATCCGGAGCACTTCCATGAGCCAAGGCAAAGTCGTCCAAATCATCGGCGCCGTCGTCGACGTCGAGTTCCCGCGCGAGTCCGTGCCGAAGGTGTACGACGCGCTCAAGATCGAAGGCATGCCGATCACCCTCGAGGTGCAGCAGCAGCTCGGCGATGGCGTGGTGCGCACGATCGCGCTCGGCTCCACCGACGGCCTCAAGCGCGGCCTCGTGGTCAGCAACACCGGCCAGGGCATCGCGGTGCCGGTCGGCAAGGCCACGCTCGGCCGCATCATGGACGTGCTCGGCAATCCGATCGACGAAGCCGGCCCGATCGGCGAGCAGGAGCGCTGGGTCATCCACCGCGCCGCGCCGTCCTACGACGAGCAGGCGGCGGCCAACGAACTGCTGGAGACCGGCATCAAGGTCATCGACCTGGTCTGCCCGTTCGCCAAGGGTGGCAAGGTCGGCCTGTTCGGCGGCGCCGGCGTGGGCAAGACCGTCAACATGCTTGAGCTCATCAACAACATCGCGACCCAGCACGCGGGCCTGTCGGTGTTCGCGGGCGTGGGCGAGCGCACCCGCGAAGGCAACGACTTCTACCACGAGATGATCGACGCGGGCGTGGTCAAGCTCGACGACAAGACCCAGTCGAAGGTGGCGATGGTGTACGGCCAGATGAACGAGCCGCCAGGCAACCGCCTGCGCGTCGCGCTCACCGGCCTCACCATGGCCGAGTACTTCCGCGACGAGAAGGATGCCAGCGGCAAGGGCAAGGACGTGCTGTTCTTCGTCGACAACATCTACCGCTACACGCTGGCCGGCACCGAAGTCTCGGCGCTGCTCGGCCGCATGCCCTCGGCGGTGGGTTACCAGCCCACGCTGGCCGAGGAAATGGGCGTGCTGCAGGAGCGCATCACCTCGACCAAGACCGGTTCGATCACCTCGATCCAGGCCGTGTACGTGCCCGCCGACGACTACACCGATCCCTCGCCCGCGACCACCTTCGCGCACCTGGACTCGACCGTGGCGCTGTCGCGCGACATCGCCTCGCTGGGCATCTACCCGGCGGTGGACCCGCTGGCCTCGACCAGCCGCCAGCTCGATCCGCTGGTGATCGGCCAGGAGCACTACGAAGTCGCACGCCGCGTACAGGGCACGCTGCAGCGCTACAAGGAGCTCAAGGACATCATCGCGATCCTGGGCATGGACGAGCTCAGCGAGGACGACCGCAACACCGTGTACCGCGCGCGCAAGATCGAGCGCTTCTTCTCGCAGCCGTTCACGGTGGCGCAGGTGTTCACCGGCACGCCGGGCAAGTACGTGTCGCTCAAGGAAACCATCCGCGGCTTCAAGATGATCGTCGACGGCGAGTGCGACCACCTGCCCGAGCAGGCGTTCTACATGGTCGGCGGCATCGACGAGGCTTTCGAGAAGGCCAAGACGATGGAGAAGAAGGCAGCCTGAGCCCGCGACCACGGTGCCGCGATCGATCCGCGCGGCACCGCTGCCGACGGCTCACACCGCCCTCCCGCCCACCTCCAGCGCAGGACACACCATGGCAAGCACAATCCGCTGCGACATCGTTTCGGCCGAAGAGGAAATCTTCCACGGCGATGCGCAAATGATCATCGCCACCGGCGAGATGGGTGAGCTCGGCATCGCGCCGCGGCACGCGCCGCTGATCACGCGCCTCAAGCCCGGCCAGGTGCGCGTGCTGCTGGAGAACGGCGAGGAGCAGTTCTTCTACGTTTCCGGCGGCATCCTCGAAGTGCAACCCAGCGTGGTCACGGTACTCACCGACACCGCGATCCGCGCCAAGGACCTCGACGAGTCGGCCGCTCGCAAGGCCAAGGAAGAAGCCGAGCGCGCGCTCGCCAACCGCAGCGACGCGATCGAGATGGCGCAGGCGCAGGCACAGCTCGCGCAGGCGATGGCACAGTTGCAGGCGCTGGAAAAGCTGCGCCGTTCGCTCAAGCACTGAGCGCCGCACCCGCCGCGTCAGCGGTACACCCAGTGGCGCGAGACAACGAAGCTGCCGATCGCGAGCAGGCCTTCCACCAGCGGCTTGGCCAGCCACGCCCAGCTCAGGCCGAAGGCCGTCGCCACCCAGGTCACGCCGAGCGTGCTCAGCAGCGTGTTGCTGCCCCACAGCACGCCAAAGCGCAGGGCCTGGCGCCAGCGTGGCGCGGCGTCCTCGCGCGCGAACGTGATCGCACCGTTGAGCCAGAACCCCAGTGAAGCGCCGGCGACGCGCCCGGCCACGTTGGCCACGGCGACCGCCACGCCCGCATGGCTGAGCGCGACCAGCGCGCCCCAGTCGAGCAGCCACTGCGCGATGCCGATCGCGATGTACCAGCGGCCCTGGCGCAACAGGCTCATTGCGCGGCCGCCGGCGGTACCGACCACAGCTGCGCGACGTCCGCGCTCGCCTCGTGGTGCGCCGCCAGGCGCTGCAAGGCCGCGCGCTGCGCCGCGGTCAACGCCGCCTCGCGCAGCAGCAACCAGCGCGCATCCAGCCGGCGCACGAGTTCGACCCAGCGCTGCCCGCTCGGGTCGGCATCGGCCTCGACGCGCGCGCGTTCGAGCCCGGGCGCGTACCACGCCACGCTGCGGCCACGTCCGGCCAGTTCGGCGATCGCCGGTGCGGCCGGATCCAGCGCCAGCACGATCGACTCGCCATCGTCGCGCGCGCGCAGCCGGGCGATGAGCGCGCGCTCGGGTGCATAGTGTTCGTACACCTGCGCAATGTTGCCGCGCGTGACCACCAACAGGCGCAGCGCATGGGTGTGCTGGGTCCAGTTGGCATTGGCAAGGAACGCGGCATCGAGCAGGCACAGCGCGGCCAGCACGTACGCCGCGCGGCGCTCGCCCAACGTCGTCGCACAGGTCACCACCAGCGGCACCAGCAGCAGCGCGAGCCCGGGATAGGCGTAGCGCGCGTACTGCATCGGCAACAGCGGCAACAGCATGACCGCGGTCGCGGCCCACGCGATCCCGCGCGTGCGCGGCGCGCGCAACGCGAGCAGCCACGCCCCGCCGAGCGCGACCAGGGCGAAGCCGAACGCTCCGCGCCAACCCTCGAAGTACTGGTGGGTGAGGAAGGTGATGCGCCACGGCAGGTCCAGCGACAGACCCGCGTGCCAGCGCAAGTCGTCGAGCTGGCGCGGCTCCAGCAGCGGCGACTGGAACCACTGGTTGAACAACGGGAACATCGGGTTGCCGCTGAGCAGTGCCGCCTGCAGGTAGCTCGATCCGGCGACGAACACGAAGGCCACGCCCGCCGCGCCCAGTTCGCGCGCACCGGCGCGCCCGCGCCGCCACCCGGCCCATGCCAGCATCACCAGTGCGGCGACCAGGTGGCTGAACTTGAGCGCAACCAGCGCACCGGCCAGCACCGCGATCAGCAGCGCGGCCGGGCGCGGCTGCATGATCGCGAGCGCGAGCGCGGCGAGCACGCCGAGCGCGGGCAATTCGGTCTGCATGCTCCCGAGCAGGCCACTGCTGAAGGGCAGGCTCACCACCAGCGCGAGCGCGAGCCAGGCCATGCGCGCACTGGCCAGTGGGCGCACCAGCGACCAGGTCGCCGCAGCCGCGATCAACAGCCACAGCAGGACCAGCGGGCCACGCGCCTCGCCCTGCGCCAGCACCGCCGCGATGCCCTGCAGGGCATCGCCCAGCCACGGCGCCGCCGCCCAGATCTGGTTGGCCAGGTCCGGCAGGTAGCGCGCATGGCGCAGCAGCTGCAGCGGCAGCCCGAGGTGGTAGTTCACATCGTCGGACAGCAGGGTCGGCAGCCACGCTCCGCGCGAGGTGACACCGAGCAGCATGAGCGCAAACGCGGCGCCGCGTGGCGAGGCCGCCACCGCCGTGCGCCAGCCCTCGGCCGCTCGCCGCGCCCATTCGAGCAACGCATGCCGGCGCAGCGCGCACAGCACCAGCAAGGCCGGCCAGTACAGCCAGGCATGGTGCACGGGCCAGGTCAGCAGCCAGCCCACGCCGCCACCGATGAGCGCGAGTCCGGCCGCAAGCGCGAGCACCGGCGCGCTTGCGCGCGGCACCAGCAGGCTGCCCAGCGCCACGGCGGCGGCGGCGAGCCACGCGGTCGCGAGCAGCGCGGGCAGCCCGGCGAACCAGGCCAGCGCCGCGAGCCACACCCATGCCAGCGCAGTGGCCCAGGACATGCGCCCATGGCGTTGCAGCGGCCAGGCGAGCGCCGCGGCCACCGTGGCCATGACGATCTGCTCGGCCAGCCGCGCGCCCGGCACGTCCAGCCACAGGCGATGCAGCAGCAAGCCCACGCCGCAGGCGGCCAGACCTGCGTACACGAGTGCGATGGGCATGAAGCGGGCAAGCGGACGCTGCATGCGCGAGCCGGTCATGGGCGAGCGCGCGATACTACCAGCCCGGCCAGCCGTGCCGGCGTGTCGTACTCGACGCATTCACCGGCGCGCGAGCGCCTGCCGCAGTGGATCGAGCAGCGCGCCATAACGTGCGCTGCGCGCGGTGTCACGCCGCAGCGGTTCGCGCACCTGCAGCGCGCTCGCGCTGCGCACGCTGCGCGTGGCCTGGTGCGGCTGCAGGCAGGCCGGGTCGAACGGCAGGCCGCAGAAGTCCAGCAGCGCGCGCGTGTACGCTTCAGGATCGGCCAGCAGCGTCTCGTACACCTGCTCGCGGATGCGCGTAGGCAGCACCTGCTGCCAGTGGCGCATCGTGGCATCGCAACTGCGCCAGTACGCCGCCAGGTCGGCCAGGTCGTAGCTGTAGTTGTGCGCGGTCCAGAACAGCTGGCGGTAGCACGACCAGCAGGTTTCCAGCGCATCGCGCCGGCAATGCACGATGCGCGCGCCCGGCAGCATGCGGGCGATCGCCGCGGCATGGACCCAGTTGCCCGGCATCTTGTCGGTGAAGCGCGGTCGCCGCGCCCGCCAGCGCGCGGTGCGCTGCAGGTAGTCCTGGCCCAGGCGCCGCCAGCCGGCGGCATCCATCGCACCGACCCATTGTGGATAGGGCATGCCGCGGCGTCGCGATTCGGCCGCGATCACCGCGCCGAGGTCGCCCAGTTCACTCGCGCCCTCGACCTGCGGGTGCGCGGCGAGGATCTGCTCGGTCAGGGTCGACGCCGAACGTGGCAGGCCGACGATGAAGATCACCTCGTGGCCGAACTCGTCGGCTTCCGGCGCGGGCGCCGCATCGAACGCGGCGACCACCTGGGCGAGCCAGGCATCGAAGGCCGCGGCGTGCCACGCAAAGCGCGGTCGTGCGCCATCGTTGGCCGCGACATAGGCCGCGAATGCCTCCTCGTCACGTCCGGCATCGTCCAGCGCCCGCGCCAATGCAAAGCGCGCCGCGAGCCGGTCATCGGCGGCCACGTCGGCCCGTTGCAGCAAGGCCTGCAGCTGCGTGACATCGGCCGCGCCCAGGCGCACCGACTTGAGGTTGGCCAGGCCCCACCAGGCCAGGCCCGAACGCGGCTCGCGCCGCAGCAGTTCGCGATACTCGGCCGCGGCCGCATCCGCCTCGCCGGTCATCATGAGCACCTCGGCCAGCGCGGACCGCGCCGCCGTCGATGCGGGGGCGAGCGCGAGTGCGCGCTGCAGCGGCGCCCGCGCCGCCTCGACCTCGCCGCGCAGCACGTGGCACTGGCCCAGGTTGGACCAGGCCGCGGCGAAATCCGGCGCCAGCGCACAGGCCTGCCGCAGGCTCGCCAGCGCGGCATCGAGCTCGCCGGCCTCGCCGAGCAGGCTGCCCAGGACATTGGCGATCGCCGCATCGCACGGGGCGCGCGCCGCCGCCTCGCGCAGCAGCACCAGCGCCTCGCCCAGGCGCCCCAGGCCCTGCAGTGCGAGCGCGCGCGACAGCTGCAGCTGCGGATGTCCGGGCGCGAGGCGCAGCGCTGCCGCGAAACAGGCTTCGGCCTCGGCCCAGGCGCCGCGGTCCAGGCAGGCGTTGCCGCGCGCCAGTTGCGCCTGCAGCGGCGCGGGGGCGGTGGTGGCGGCGGGCGGAACGCGCGGATTCATGCGGCCGATGGCGGGAGCGCAGCGATGGCCGCGCGAGCATGCCACGCACCTGCGACCCGATGCGAGCCGGGCGGCGTTTTCACCCGGCCGGTGGCATGGGCCCGATGGATGGCACCTTCCACGCGCGGCGCCACCGTATCGGCGACTAGAATGGGCGCACACCCTGATTTGCCGGAGTCGCTCGTGGCCCCTCCTCCGTTGCACGTGATCATCCTCGCCGCGGGCGAGGGCAAGCGCATGAAATCGGTGCGCGCCAAGGTGCTGATGCCGCTGGCCGGGCGGCCGATGCTCGCGCATGTGCTGGACACCGCGCGCGCCTTGCAGCCTGCGCGCATCCATGTGGTGTACGGCCATCTGGGCGAGCAGGTGCGCGCCGCGGCAACCGACCTGGGCGACATCACCTGGACCCACCAGCCCGAACAGCGCGGCACCGGCCATGCGGTGCGGCTCGCACTGCCCAACGTGCCCGACCAGGCGCGCGTGCTCGTGCTGTATGGCGATGTGCCGCTGGTGCGGCCGCAGACGCTGCGGCGCGTGCTCGAGCACGAGGAGCCGCTGGCCGCGCTGGTGGCCCAGCTCGACACGCCCTGGGGCTATGGCCGCGTGGTGCGCGACGGCATCGGTCGCATCCGCGCGATCGTCGAGGAAAAGGACGCCAGCGCCGAGCAGCGCGCGATCACCTGCATCAACAGCGGCATCCTCGCCGCCGACGCGCGGCGCCTGCGCGTGTGGCTGGCCAACCTCGGCACCGACAACGCCCAGCAGGAGCTGTACCTGACCGACGTGTTCGCACAGGCGGCCGAGGAAGGCACGCCGGCCGCGGCCGAGATGTGCGCGAGCCCGCAGGAAGTGTTCGGCGCCAATGACCCGTGGCAGCTGGCCGGGCTCGAACGCATGCACCAGCGCAGCCGCGCCACCCAGCTCGCGGCCGCGGGTGTGCGCTTCGCCGATCCGATGCGCTTCGACCTGCGCGGCGACGTGCATATCGGCCGTGATGTCGAGATCGACATCGACGTGATCCTCGAAGGGCTGGTCGAGATCGGCGACGAGGTGCACATCGGCCCGTACTGCCGCATCCGCAACTCGACCCTCGCCAGCGGCACCATCATCCACTCGCATTGCAACCTCGACGGCGTGGTCACCCACGGCCCCTGCGAGATCGGCCCGTTCGCGCGCCTGCGCCCGGGCACCGAGATCGCGGCCGCGGCGCACGTGGGCAATTTCGTCGAAGCCAAGCACACCCGCATCGGCGAGCGCAGCAAAGTCGGCCACCTGAGCTACCTCGGCGACACCCAGGTCGGCGCCGACGTCAACATCGGCGCGGGCACGATCACCTGCAACTACGACGGCGCGCGCAAGCACGCCACCACGATCGAGGACGGCGCCTTCATCGGCTCCAACAGCGCGCTGGTCGCACCCGTGCGCGTGGGCAAGGACGCGACCATCGCGGCGGGCTCGGTCATCACGCGCGAGGCGCCCGCGGGCGAACTCACCGTCGCCCGCGCGCGCCAGAGCGTGGTCGAGGGCTGGAAGCGCCCGGGCAAGGACGACTGATGCGTCCGACGCCGATGCCAAGGCGATGTCGCGCTTGCTAGACTCGCCCGCTCCTTGCCAGGGAGAGTGCCCAATGGACGCTGCCGCGTTGCCGGGTCGCGACGAGATCCGCGTTGCCGTGATCGGGCTGGGCTACGTCGGCTTGCCGCTGGCAGTCGGCTTCGGGCGTGAACTGCCCACGCTCGGCTTCGACATCGACGCGCGGCGCATCGCCGAATTGCACGCACACCACGACCACACCCTGGAAGTCTCCGGCGACGAACTGCGCGCGGCCACGCAGCTGCGCTACAGCGCCAGCAGCGCCGACCTCAACGCCTGCAACGTGTTCATCGTGACGGTGCCCACGCCGATCGACGATGCCAAGCGCCCCAACCTGGCGCCGCTCATCGCGGCCAGCCGCACCGTCGGCCAGGCCATCGGCCGCGGCGCGGTGGTGGTGTTCGAATCGACCGTGTATCCGGGTGCGACCGAGGAAGTGTGCGTGCCGATCGTCGAGCGCGAATCGGGGCTGCGCTACAACCGCGATTTCTACGCCGGCTACAGCCCCGAGCGCATCAACCCGGGCGACCGGGAGCACCGGCTCGAGACCATCCTCAAGATCACCTCGGGTTCGACGCCGCAGGTTGCCCATTTCGTCGACGCGCTGTATCGCCGGGTGGTGCGCGCGGGCACCCACAAGGCTTCCAGCATCCGCGTCGCCGAGGCGGCCAAGGTCATCGAGAACACCCAGCGCGACCTCAACATCGCGCTCATCAACGAACTCGCGCTGATCTTCCACCGACTCGGCATCGACACCGCCGAGGTGCTCGCCGCGGCCGGCACCAAATGGAACTTCCTGCCGTTCCGTCCCGGACTGGTCGGCGGCCACTGCATCGGCGTGGATCCGTACTACCTCACCCACAAGGCCCAGCAGATCGGCTACCAGCCCGAGGTGATCCTGTCCGGCCGCCGCATCAACGATGGCATGGGCCGGCATGTCGCCCAGCGCGTGATCAAGCTCATGGTGCAGCGGCGCATCCAGGTCGTCGATGCGCGGATCCTCGTGCTCGGCCTGGCGTTCAAGGAGAACTGCCCGGACCTGCGCAACACGCGCGTGACCGACGTGGTGGGCGAGTTCGCCGACTACCACTGCGTGGTCGACGTGCACGATCCCTGGGTCGACGCGGCCAAGGCCCGTGACGCATACGGGCTCGACCTCGTCGCCGAACCCGCTGCGGGCAGCTACGATGCGATCATCCTCGCGGTGGCGCACCGCCAGTTCGTCGAACTGGGCGCCGCGAACATCCGCGCGCTGGGCAAGCCCGGCTGCGTGCTGTTCGACGTCAGGCAGGTGCTGCCGCGCGAATTGGTCGACGATCGCCTGTAGCCCGCGGCCACGGTGGTCACGCGGCACCTGCCGCGCTGCCCTTGTGTTCCCCAAGACCCGGTCACTCACCACGCCATGCGCATCCTCATCACCGGCGCCGCCGGCTTCATCGGATCCACCCTCGCCGGCCGCCTGCTGGAACGCGGCGACGAGGTCCTCGGCTATGACAACCTCAACGACTACTACGATCCCGCGCTCAAGCAGGCGCGGCTGGATCGGTTGACCCCACACGCGGGCTTTGCCTTCGTGCGTGACGCGCTGGAGGACCGCGACGCGCTGCCGCAGGCGTTCGCGAAGTTCCAGCCGCAGCGCGTGGTCCATCTCGCCGCCCAGGCCGGCGTGCGCTACTCGCTGACCAACCCGTGGGCCTATGTCGAATCCAACCTCGTCGGTTTCGTCAATGTGCTCGAGGCCTGCCGCCACGGCGGCGTCGAGCACCTGGTGTATGCCTCGTCGAGTTCGGTGTACGGCGCCAACCGCAAGCTGCCGTTCTCGGTGCGCGATGCGGTCGACCATCCGGTGAGCCTGTACGCGGCGACCAAGAAGGCCAACGAGCTCATGGCGCACACCTACAGCCACCTGTACCGGCTGCCGACCACGGGACTGCGCTTCTTCACCGTGTACGGCCCGTGGGGACGGCCCGACATGGCGCTGTTCCTGTTCACGCGCAAGATCCTCGCGGGCGAGCCGATCGAGGTGTTCAACCACGGCCACCACACCCGCGACTTCACCTACATCGACGACATCGTCGAGGGCGTGATCCGCACGCTCGACCGGGTTCCCGCGGGCGATCCGCAATTCGATCCCCTGCAGCCCAACCCGGGTTCGTCGGCGGCGCCGTATCGCGTCTACAACATCGGCAACCACCAGCCGGTGCAGCTGGCGCGCTACATCGAGGTGCTCGAGGCCAGGCTCGGGCGCAAGGCCGAGCAGATCCTGCTGCCGCTGCAGCCGGGCGACGTGCCCGACACCTGTGCCGACGTGACCGAGCTCAGCCATGACACCGGCTACGCCCCGTCCACCCCGATCGAGGTCGGCATCGACCGCTTCGTCGACTGGTACCGCACGTACTATCGGGTCTGAACACGCGGTGTCGGTCATGGCGCCGCGTGCATCGGCCGGGTACGGTCACTGGCGGTGCGCCGGCGCGGACCACGCGGCGCCGGTACCCGCAGCGCGCCGCATGGGGCCGGAAAGTCGGCGGAAAGGCGCACTTCCTAGCATCCGGGCGGATCGGCCGCCAGGCGCGGCCCCGACCCGGACCAGAATCACCCATGTGCGGAATCGTTGCTGCCACGGCACGCCGTGATGTCGTGTCGGCCCTGTTCGACGGGCTCAAGGCGCTGGAATATCGCGGCTACGACTCCGCAGGCATCTGCGTGCTGGAAGACGGCGTGCTGGCGCGGATCCGTGCCGCCGGCAAGGTGCGCGAGCTCGAAGCCCTGCAGGCGCGCACGCCCGTGCATGGCCACAGCGGCATCGCCCACACGCGCTGGGCCACGCATGGCGCGCCGAGCACCGCCAATGCGCATCCGCACGTGTCGCACGAACGCGTCGCGCTCGTGCACAACGGCATCATCGAAAACCACGCCGCGCTGCGTGAGGAGCTGGCGGCCGCGGGCTACCGCTTCAGCTCGGAGACCGACACCGAGGTGGTCGCGCACCTGATCGACCGCGCGCTCGCGGCCGGTGCCGACCTGCGCACGGCGGTACTGGGCGCCATCGCACGCCTGCAGGGGGCCTATGCGATCGCGGTGATGAGCCGCGACGAGCCCGGCCGCATCGTCGGCGCGCGCCGCGGCAGCCCGCTGGTGCTCGGCATCGGCGAGGACGAGCACTTCCTCGGCTCCGACGTGCAGGCGCTGATCCGCCACACCAACCGCTTCGTGTACCTGGACGAGGGCGACGTGGTGCAGATCGACCATGACAGATACGTGCTGTGCGATGGCGCCGGCCGCACGGTGGCGCGTGCGGTGCGCACGAGCGAGCTCAGCGCCGATGCGGTCGAGCGCGGCGAGTATCGCCACTACATGCTCAAGGAAATCTTCGAGCAGCCGCGCGCGCTCGCCGACACGCTCGAAGGCCGCATCAGCGACGACCACGTGCTGCCCAACATCTTCGGGGTAGACGCCGACGCCCTGCTGTCGCGCGTGCGCCATGTGCAGATCGTGGCCTGTGGCACCAGCTTCCACGCCGGCCTCGTCGCGCGCTACTGGCTCGAAGGCATCGCCGGCATCCCGTGCAGCGTCGAGGTGGCCAGCGAATACCGCTACCGGGACGTGGTGGTGCCCGCGGGCACGCTGTTCCTTGCGGTGTCGCAATCGGGCGAAACCGCCGACACGCTGGCGGCGCTGCGCGACGGGCGCGGGCGCGGCTACCTCGGCTCGCTCGCGATCTGCAACGTGCCCGAGTCGAGCCTCGTGCGCGAGTCCGACCTCGTGCTCATGACCCGCGCCGGACCCGAGATCGGCGTGGCCTCGACCAAGGCCTTCACCACCCAGCTCGCGGCGCTCGCGCTGCTCACGGTCGAACTGGCCCGCCTCAACGGCGTCGATCCGGGACGCTGCGCGCAACTCGTGCGCGAACTGGCCACGCTGCCGCGCGTGGTGGGCGAGACACTCGCTCTGGAACCGCAGATCGCCCAGCTGGCCGAGCGCTTCGTGGCCAAGCAGCACGCGCTGTTCCTCGGACGCGGCGTGCACTATCCGGTCGCACTCGAGGGCGCGCTCAAGCTCAAGGAAATCTCCTACATCCACGCCGAAGCCTATGCCGCCGGCGAACTCAAACACGGCCCGCTCGCGCTGGTCGATGCGCAGATGCCCGTGATCGCGGTCGCACCGAACAACCAGCTGCTGGAAAAGCTCAAGTCCAATCTCGAGGAAGTGCGCGCGCGCGGTGGCGAGCTGTTCGTGTTCGCCGACACCGACGCGCCGCTGGACCAGGTCGCCGGACGTGGCGCGGTGCTCAAGGTCGCCTCGGGTGGCAATTTCATCGCGCCCGCCGTGTTCACCGTGCCGCTGCAGATCCTCGCCTACCACGTCGCGGTGCTGCGCGGCACCGATGTCGACCAGCCGCGCAACCTCGCCAAGAGCGTCACCGTCGAGTAGCCGTGAGCGGCTGCGCCACCATCCGCATTGCGCGGCGCCTCGCGCGCGACATGCAGGCCGTGCGCTTCCACACGCCGTCGCACGTGTACAACCCGCTGCTGTACGCCTGGCCCGCGCACCGCGAGTACCTGGCGCGCTATGGCGTGGCACGGGGGCGCGTGCTGCTGCTGGGCATGAATCCGGGGCCCTGGGGCATGGCGCAGACCGGCGTGCCGTTCGGCGACGTGGCGATGGTGCGCGACTGGTTCGGCATCCCGCTGCGGCTTGGGCGCGAACTGCCCGTGCAGCACCGCAAGTACCCGATCCTGGGCAAGGACTGCCGGCGCAGCGAAGGCAGCGGCGCGCGGCTGTGGCGCTGGGCCGAGCGACGCCTCGGCCCACCGGAAGCGTTCTTCGCGCGCTTCTTCGTCTGGAACTACTGCCCGCTGCTGTTCATCCGCCAGCAGCGCAACCTCGTGCCCGAGCACCTGGGCAAGCGCGAGAGCGTCGAGCTCACGCTGGCCTGCGACCGGGCCCTCGCCGGGGTGCTGCGTGCGCTCGAACCCAGCGCCGTGGTCGGCATCGGCCGCTGGGCACAGGGTCGCGCGCGCGCACTGCTGGGTGCGGGCGCGCCAGTGCATTACCTGCCGCATCCGAGCCCGGCCAGCCCCGCCGCCAATCGCGACTGGCCCGCGCTGGCCGAGGCCGCGCTCGGTCCCTGGCTGCCGACGCCACGCGTCCCGCGCGGGGCACGCGCATGACCGCGCCCACGCAGCACTTGGTCGACGAGCACCGGCGCATCGATGCGGCGCTCGCGGCGCTGCCGGGCGATGACCACGACCCGGCCGCACTGCGCACGGCACTGGCGCTGCTGCGTGAGCACATCCATGCCGAGGAAACCGTGCTGTTCGCGCCGCTGCAGCAGGCCGGCCTGGCGATGCCGGTGTTCGTGATGAAGCGCGAACATGGGCTGATGTGGCCGCTCATGATCCGGATCGACGATGCCTGTGGCGCTGGCGCCAGCGTGGACGCGCTGCGCGAACCGTGCCGGCAGCTATTCCAGCTGCTGCAGATCCACAACCACAAGGAGGAGCAGATCCTCTACGCTGCCGCCGACCGCCTTGCCGGCGCTGCCGCCGGAGAGCAGCTGCGGCAGGCGCTGCGGGCGGCACGCATGCCCGCGGGCTGGGCCTGCGAGCTCGCACCGCACTGACCCGACCCGGGCGTCGCCGCACACCGCCCGGCGCATGCGCTAGCATCGCGCCCATGAGTGCACGAGACGTGGGCGTTGCCGGCGCCGCCGACAATGCCGAATGGGTGGCGCAGGCCTATGCGATCCTGCACGATCTCGCACGCCGGCACTTGGTCGGCGAACGCGCCGGACGCACGCTCAACACCACCGCGCTGGTGCACGAGGCCTGGCTCGCGCTCGCGGGGGACGCGGGCGCGCCGCGCGAGCGCGCGCAGTTCCACGCCTATGCTGCCGCGACGATGCGCAACATCCTCGTGGACCATGCGCGGCGGCGCCTCGCGCACAAGCGCGGCGGTGACCAGCAACGGCTGGAGCTCGACGAAGTGGAGATCGCCATCGACGACTCGGCCGCGGAACTGGTGTCGCTCGATGGCGCACTGGAACGCCTCGCCGCCTTCGATGCCCGCCTGTCGCGCGTGGTCGAGCTGCGCTTCTTCGCGGGCCTGTCGGTCGAACAAACCGCCGCGGTGCTCGACATCGTGCCGCGCAGCGTGGTGCGCGACTGGGCACGTGCGCGCGCGTTCCTGCGCGAGGCGATGGCGTGAGCGCGCGCGCCGACCTGCTGCAGCGGCGCTGGCACGAACTCACCCCGCTGTTCGACCGCGCCTTCGAGCTGCAAGGCGCGGCCCGCGAAGACTGTATCGCAGCGATCGACGACCCCGAGCTGCGCGAGGCGCTGCGCATCCTGCTGGCCGACACCCTCCGCGACCACCGGCTCGACGCCGGCGGCGGCGCCTATGCCGCGAGCCTGGTCGGGATCGAGCCCGGGCTCGAAGGCGGCCGCCTCGGGCCCTGGCACGTGGATCGCGCGATCGGTGCCGGCGGCATGGCCAGCGTGTTCCTCGCCCATCGCGCCGATGGCAGCTACCAGCAGCAGGTCGCGATCAAGATCCTGCGCTTCGGCCTGCACGAGGCCGCCGAGCGCACGCGCTTCGTGCACGAGCGCGCGATCCTCGCCCGCCTCGACCACCCGCACATCGCGCGCCTGCTCGACGGCGGCTTCACCGACGCCGGCGTGCCATGGTTCGCGCTCGAATACGTCGACGGGGTGCCGCTGACCCGGCACTGCGACGCGCACGGTCTGGATGTCGCGGCGCGCCTGCGCCTGTTCGCGCAGGTCTGCGCCACGGTCGACCATGCCCACCGCAACCTCGTCGTGCATCGCGATCTCAAGCCGCCCAACATCCTCGTGCGCGCCGATGGCGAGCTCAAACTGCTCGACTTCGGCATCGCCAAGCTACTGGCCGAGGATGGCGACGCCGCCACACGCACCGCGCAGCGCTGGCTCACGCCCGTGTACGCCGCGCCCGAGCAGCGCAGCGGCACGGCGATCACCACCGCGACCGATGTGTACGCGCTGGGCGTGATCCTGCACGAGCTACTCACCGGCGCGCTGCCGCGCTGGCATGCCGATGGCAGCCTGGCGATGCCGGCCCAGGCCTTGACGCGCGCGAACGCGGCCACGGTCGCGCAGGCCCGCGCGAGCACGCCGCGGGCGCTGCGGCGGCTCATCAGCGGCGACCTCGAACTCATCATCGCCAAGGCCCTGCAGCCCGATCCGGCGCAGCGCTACGCCGGCGCGGCCGAGCTCATGGCCGAGCTGGAGCGACACCGGCTCGGTCATCCGCTGCGGGCGCGGCCCGACTCGCGCGCCTACCGCTTCAGGCGCTTCGTGCGCCGCCATCGGCTCGGCCTCACGCTCGGCGCCGCGTTCCTGCTCACGATCCTCGGCGGCCTCGCCGCCACGCTGTGGCAGGCGCGCGCGGCGCAGCTGGAGGCCGCGCGCGCGAGCGCGGCGCGTGACTTCGTGCTGAGCCTGTTCGACGGCGTGACCCCGGACGAGAGCAAGGGACGCCAGGTGTCGGCGCGCGAATTGCTCGACCGCGGTGCGGCCCGCCTCGACGAGACGCTGGCCGAGCAACCCGCGCTCGAAGCCGAGCTGGCCACCGCGCTGGCCGGCGCCTACCGCCAGCTGGGCGACTACGAGCGTGCCGCGACGTTGGCGCAGCGCGCGCTCGACCATGCCAAGGGCAGCCCGGTGCGCACCGCAGCACTTGTCGAGCAGGGTCGCATCCTCGCCGCGCAGGGCCGCTACGACGAGGCGCTGCAGGCGCTGCGTACCGCCGCAGCCGAAGCCACCACGCCCGCGCAGCGCGACGACATCCAGCTGCGCCTGGCCGAGGTCCTGTCCGAGCACGGCCAGCTCGAACCGGCGCGCGCACTGCTCGACAGCGTGCTGGCCAACGACCGCGACGGCAGCGAAGTCGGCCTGCGCGCGCGTGCCGCGCTCGGTGGCCTGCGCTTCCGCAGCGGCGACCTCGATGGCGCGGCGACACTGCTGCGCGCGGTGCTCGCCCAGCGCCGCGCGCACGATGGCGAACTGCACACGAAAACCGCCGCGGTCGAACACGACCTTGGCGTGGTGCTGCTGCAGCAGGGCGATGCAGTGGCCGCAAGCACGCTGTTCGAACAGGCGCTGGCCACGCGCCGGACGTTGCTGGGCGCACGCCATCCCGACGTCGCCGACAGCCAGTTCAACCTCGGCGCGGCCCTGCGCCGCCGCGGCGATGCGGCCGGTGCCGCGCAGCAGATCGGGCAGGCCGTCGCATTGCAGCGCGAAGTGCTCGGCCCGGCGCATCCCGCGGTCGCGAGCGGGCTCAACTCGCTGGCCCTGATCGCGCTCGATCAGGGTGACCTCGCCAGCGCCACCGCACGCTTCGCCGATGCACTCGAGGTCGCGCGCGCGGCCTATGGCAACCATCACCCCACCGTGGCCACGATGCTCAACAACCTGTCCAGCACCGAGCGTGCATCCGGCGACTACGCCGCAGCCACACGCGATGCGCGCAGTGCGATCGAGGTCGCCACGGCCGCGCTCGGCGCCGACCACTATCTGGTCGGGATCGCGCGGCTCGGACTGGGCAGCACGCTGGCCGAGAGCGGCGAGGTCGACGCGGGGATCGGCGAACTGCGCGCGGCGCACGCGCTGCTCGCGCAGGCACTCGGCCCAACCCACCAGGACACGCTCGCCGCGCAGGGTGCGCTCGCGGCCGCCTTGCTGTTGCAGGGCCGGACCGCCGCGGCGCGCGCTGCAGCCGACGCCGCGCTGGCCGCGGGCGTGACGACGTTCGCAGCCGGTCACCCACGATTGGGCAAGTTGCGCCTCATCGCGGCACGCGCGGCAGCGGCCAGTGGCGACTGCGCGAGCGCACTGCCCGCGCTGGCGCTGGCCGAACCCGCGCTCGCGCGCGCAGGTGCCACCGCGGGCATCGACCGGGCCTGGCTGTTGCTCACGCGGGCGCAGTGCCACACGCGCAGCCATGCCGCGGATGCCGGCGCTGCGGTCGCAGCCGCGCGCACGGCGGTCGCGGCACTGCCCTTCACGCCGCCCGCATTGGCCGGCGCAGCGCGCGCGCTGCGCTGAACGCGCCCGGGTGCCGCGCAGCCATCGCGCTCGGGG
>QUBV01000040.1 GCA_014338185.1 Lysobacterales bacterium
GGAGTACGCCTACGACCGCACCGGCGCGGCGATCACGATCCCGTAATCGTCCACCCCTGCGCACACTTCGACGGCCCCGGCAACGGGGCCGTTTTTTTTGGTTCGTGCCGGATGCCCGGAGTGGTCACCCTGCCGCACCCGCAGGTCGTGCCGCCATCGCGCGCGGGTGGAGCCAAGATGATGCAACCGCGTACCGGGAACGGGTGCAGCCCGAATCCCGTTCGACGCTGCGGTCACCGCGTGTGGCGGCGCACATGCCACGCCCAGCGCATGCCGCTGGCGCGCAAGCGCGGCGACGAAGCCGCCATCGCACGCGCAGCCGCGAGTGCCCGAGGCGGCTGTCAGCCGGTGGTTTCGATGCGTTCGACGCGTTGCAGGCCACGCGGCAGCAGGGCGCCGCGCGTGGCGCGGTTGCCGCCGTACTCGACCAGGTCATTCCAGCGCAGGGTGAGCTTGCGCTGGCCCGCGTGGAGCGTGACCTCGCCGCTGCCCTCGCTCACCACGGCGATGCCGGCGACGCGCTCACCCGCGGCGAGGCGCGCCTTGGGGATATCGATGAGCTTGTTGCCCTTGCCACCCTTGTCGAGCTCGGGCAGTTCCGCCACCGAGAACATGAGCAGGTGTCCGGCATTGGTCGCCACCACGATGCGATCGCGCGCGCTGTCGGCGACCGCCGCGGGCGCGAGCACGTGCGCCTGCGCATCGAGCGTCACGATCTGCTTGCCGGCCTTCTTGTTGGCGATGAGCGTCTCGAAGCTGGTGACGAAGCCGTGGCCGAAATCGGTGGCGAGCACGAGCTTGCTGGCAGGCTCGCCGATCGCGAGCGCCTCGAACCGCGCCTCCGGCGGCAGGCTGAAGCGGCCGGTCAGTGGCTCGCCGTTGCCGCGCGCCGAGGGCAGGGTGTGCGCGGGCGCGGAATAGCTGCGGCCGCTGGAATCCAGGAACGCGACGTTGTGGGTGGTGCGGCCGCGCGCGCTGGCCAGGTAGGCGTCGCCCTCGCGGTAGCCCAGCTCACGCGCGTCCACCTCGTGGCCCTTGGCCGCGCGTACCCAGCCCTTGTGCGACAGGATCACGGTGATCGGCTCACTGGCCACCAGTGCGGTTTCATCGAGTGCCTGCGCCGCGGCGCGCGCGACCAGCGGTGAGCGGCGTGGATCGCCGAACTTGTCCGCATCCTTGCGCAACTCATCCTTGAGCAGGGTCTTGAGCCGCGCCTTGGAGCCGAGGATCACGTTGATGCGCGCGCGTTCTTCCTCCAGTTCGTCGCGTTCGGCGTTGATCTTCATCTCCTCCAGCCGCGCGAGCTGGCGCAGGCGGGTTTCGAGGATGTAGTCGACCTGTTCCTGACTCAGCGCGAAGCGCGCGATGAGCGCGGGCCGCGGCTCGTCCTCGTGGCGGATGATGCGGATCACCTCGTCCAGGTTCAGGTAGGTGATGTGCAGGCCTTCGAGCAGGTGCAGGCGACGTTCCACACGCGCCAGCCGGTGCTGCAGGCGGCGCGTGACCGTATCGGCGCGGAAGCGCAGCCATTCGGCGAGGATCTGCTTGAGGTTCTTGACCTGGGGCTTGCCGTCCAGGCCGATCATGTTGAGGTTGACGCGGTAGCTCTTCTCGAGATCGGTGGTCGCGTCCAGGTGCTGCATCATCTCGTCGAGGTCGACCCGGCTGGAACGCGGGATCAGCACGATGCGGATCGGGTTCTCGTGATCGGATTCGTCGCGGATGTCCTCCAGCATCGGCAGCTTCTTGGCGCGCATCTGCGCCGCGATCTGCTCGATGACCTTGGACGGCGACACCTGCCACGGCAACGCGGTGACGACCACGTTGCCGTCCTCGCGCCGCCACACCGCGCGGGCGCGCACCGAACCGGTGCCGGTGGCGTACAGCGCGGCCAGTTCACCGGCGGGCGTGATGATTTCGGCCGCGGTGGGGAAATCCGGGCCGCGCACGTGCTCGCACAGCTGGGCGATGCTGGCCTCGGGCTCGTCGAGCAGGCGGATGCAGGCGCTGGCGACTTCGCGCAGGTTGTGCGGCGGGATGTCGGTCGCCATGCCCACGGCGATGCCCGTGGAGCCATTGAGCAGCACGTGCGGCACGCGCGCGGGCAGCCATGACGGTTCCTTGAGCGTGCCGTCGAAATTGGGCGTCCACTCGACCGTACCCTGGGCCACCTCTTCGAGCAGCAATTGCGCCATCGGCGTGAGTCGTGATTCGGTGTAGCGCATCGCCGCAAACGACTTGGGGTCGTCCTGCGAGCCGAAGTTGCCCTGACCGTCGATGAGCGGATAGCGATACGAAAACGGCTGTGCCATCAGCACCATGGCCTCGTAGCAGGCCGAGTCGCCGTGCGGATGGAACTTGCCGATCACGTCGCCGACCGTGCGCGCCGACTTCTTGGGCTTGGCCGCGGCGTCCAGGCCGAGCTCGCTCATCGCGTAGACGATGCGCCGCTGCACCGGCTTGAGGCCATCGCCGATGAACGGCAGGGCGCGGTCGAGCACCACGTACATCGAATAGTCGAGATACGCGCGCTCGGCGTAGTCCTTGAGCGGGATCTGTTCGTGGTTGGTCTGCAGGTTCATCAGAAAATCCAGCAAAAACAAGCAGTCGGCACAGCGACCGGATGGCAGCCGGTCATTGTGCCGGAACGGCCGCCACTCAGGTAGCCACTGCCGCAGCCGCGACGGTGGCTGGCGCGTGGCGGCACCGTGTCAGTAATCGCGCCGGATTCCGTTTCCTGCATTGACGGGACCTGTTCGGTTTGCCGCGCCGGAGTGGTTTGCATCCAGGAGCGCCGGCGCTGCCGCCGACCGTCGCGTCGCCACCATGAGGAGGAGGTTCCATGAAACGCATCCACCCACTGCTGCCGCTGCTGCTTGCGCTGGCGCCCGGAATGGTCCTGGCCGCAGGCTCCGGCACCGTGTACCACGACGGCCAAGCCACTGCGCTCGCGCATGCCTACGCCTATCGCACGCCCGACCCGTTCGACAAGGACAAGCAGATCACGCGCATCGTGTTCACCGATCGTGCGATCGACGCAGCCGCGGTGCGCGATGCGAGCAATCGCGACGATGCGATCGATGAACAGTTGCACGGGGCGACCCGCGTCGATCTGAATCTGGAAGCCGACGGCAGCGTGCAGAACGTCAACACGCGCATCGGTGACCGCATCGGCACGCAAAGCGGCAGCGGCTGGTACACGCTCACGCTCAAGCGCAATGACGACAAGCGCGTCGAGGGCAGTTTCCACAGCAACGACGAGTCGGAAAAGAAGAGCGGGCGCTATTACGACCTCACGTTCGCGCTTGACCTTCCCGCTGCGCCAGACCTGGGAGCGCCCTTGCCCGCCGATGGCGGCGCGCAGGGCAAGGCCTACCTCGCCCACCTGGCGGCCTTGCGCAAAGGCGATATCGACGCACTGGCCGCCACCATGACCAAGGCGCGGGCCGGGCAGTTGCTGGCGCATCGCAATGACCCCGACTTCAAGATGATGTTCGAGTTCATCCAGGGCCAGGCCCTGCGCGAGCCGAAATACGTCAAGGGCAACAGCAAGGGCGATCGCGCCACGCTCGAGTACCGCGGCAAGGATGGCGACGGCAATGAGGTCAAGAGCACGGTATCGATGCTGCGCGAGGGCGGGGCATGGAAGCTGGAAAAGGAATCGACTTCCAATTCACTGGATTGACTGCAGTCACGCCGCGGCAGCCGCGCTGCCTCCCGGCGGCTCCACCATGGGTTCCATCAACGACGGAGGGTGTGTGATGAGCTGGACACAGTTGCTGTTTTCGTTCGAGGGCCGCATCGGCCGGGCACCGTACTGGTATTTCGTGCTGGCGGTGACGGTGCTGTTTGGTGCACTGTTCGCTTGGGTCGGGATGTCGCTGTTCAATGCGGCCACCGTGGGGGATCCGTCCGCGGCCGCGCAGGGTGGCGGCATCGCATCGAGCGCGATGATGCTGGCCTCGCTGCTGGTGCTGTGGCCGAGTCTGGCGATCTGCGCCAAGCGTTGGCACGATGTCGACAAGTCGGCGTGGTGGATCCTGGTCGGCCTCGTGCCGGTGGTGGGTGGCCTCGTTGCCCTGGTGTTCAATGGGTTCGTCGCCGGCACGCCGGGCGCGAACCGTTTTGGCAATCCCCCCGCCTGACCCCGCGGACGCACAATGCGTGCTCGGCACCACCTGCCGCTTGTACATCCGGCAGGTGGTGCCGTTTCCGGCCCGGCCGCGGGGAGATTCGTTGCGGGTGGCCGTGGCGAACCGGATCAGTCGAGCGGCGCGTCCAAGCGGTTCAGTAACTCGACGGTCTGTGGATGGGTCATCCCGAGCTTGCGCTGGTACAGGGCCAACGCCTGCCCGCGCGCCTGCCGTGCAGCGGCGGCGTCGCCAGCGGCAGCCAGCGCATCGGCGTGGTACAGGTCCACCTGGGCCATGAATACGCTGTCACCGTTTCCGCTCGCCAGCAGGTCCGCGCGTGCGCCGCGCGTCGCCGCGAGGCCTGCGGCGGTGTCACCTTCACGTGCCAGTGCGGCGCCCATGGCGGCCCGGGCCGCGGCCGCGAACTTCGGTGCGGTCGCGACCCGCGAGCGCGCGGCGGTCCAGCTCGCGTATGCGCGTGCGAGGGTCGCCGCCGCGCCGGCCTGGCCGGCTTGCAGCTGGGCGCGCCCAAGGGTGAGTTCGAGCGCCGGCGACACCTCGCGCCCTTCGGCCACCAGCGCCTGCCGCAGCGGCGCCACCAGCGCGAGTGCCCCCTTGCTGTCGCCCATCAGCAAGCGCGTGTAGGCAAGCGACGAGGTGAGCGTGGTGCGGATCTCGGTGCCGGGGGGCAGGGTGCGCTCCGCCTGCGCCAGCGCAGCGGTGAAGGTCTGCTCGGCCGCCTCGAAGTGGCCGTTGTACAGATAGGCGAGGCCGAGCAGGTTGCCGACGAAGATCATGCGGGCGTGGTCGCTGCCCGCGGTGCGGGTCAGCATGTCGCGTGCGCGCAGCGCCAGTGCCTCGGCATCGGCGAAGCGTTCCTGGTACAGCGCATCGCCCGCCAGGTTCATGAGGTCCATCGCAACGTCGGGTGACTGCGGCCCGGCCATGCGGATGCGTTCGCGCATGGCCGCCTCGTGCCAGCGTTGGGCCTGGGCGTAGTCGTCCTTGCGGTTGGCGAGCTTGGCCATCGCGGTCAAGGCCGAGATGCGCGAGCGTGCCCAGCGATCGCCCGCATGCTCGAGCAAGGCGTAGCCTTGCGCCGCCTGCGCGCGCGCGGTGTCGATGTCGCCTGCGTGCTCGGTCGCGATCGCGAGCAGTTGCAAGGCGGCACCCACCTGCGGCGCGTTGGCGCCATAGGCGCGGCGCAATTCGTCGACGCTCAGTTGCTGCAGGTCACGCGCGGCGGCGGGTTCGTCCAGCCGCATCAAAGCGCTGGCGATGATCCTGCGCAGCTCGACGCGATCGTCCGGCGCATCGGGCATCTCCTTTTCCAGGCGCTTGCCCGCGTCGACCAGCAGTTCGATCTTGCTCTGGTTGCTGCGTTTGGCGCTGAACGGATCGGCGTCGGTGAGCAGGCCCGCGAGGAAGTTCTTGGCCTGCTCGGCGCGTCGTGCGGCCTGCCGCGCGGCATGTGCCTGCTGCAGCGCGATCGCCGTGGTCGCCAGCAGCGCGATCAGGGCGACGCAGATGATGGCCGTGAGCGCGCGATTGCGGCGCACGAAACGGGCGGCCACGTAGCCCAGCCCGGGGCGCGCGATCGACAGTGGGCGCAGTTCGAGCCAGCGGCGCAGGTCGGCGCGCAGCTGTGCAACCGTGCCGTAGCGACGCTCCGGCCTGGGTGCGAGCGCATGGGCGATGATGCGACCCAGATCGCCACGCAACAGCCGCGCCGTGGCCGATGGCAGGGCGGCCGGCTGGTTCGCAGTGGAAGTCCCTGCGCGCTGCGCGAGTTCCTTGGTGGTCCAGTCCTCGCGACCATGATCCAGCGTGGCCAGACGCGTGCCGCTGACGAGTTCGTACAGCAGCAGGCCCAGCGCATGGATGTCGGTCGCGGTACCGATGGCCTCGCCGCGCAGTTGCTCGGGGGCGGCGTACTCTGGCGTGAACATGCGCGTGGCCGGAGCCTGTTCGTCACTGGTCTCCAGTGCCAGCGCGATGCCGAAATCGAGCAGCTTGACGGTGCCGTCGGCGCCCACCAGCACATTGGAGGGCTTGAGGTCACGGTGCACCACGAGCTGGGCATGGGCGTGGGCGACCGCGGCGCACACCTGATCGAACAGCGTGACGCGAGCGCGCACGTCGAGCGCCTGGGCACGGCACCAGTCGAGCAACGGCGACCCGTCGACGAACTCCATGGCGAGCCAGGCGCGATCCCCGTGCACGCCTGCGTCGACGAACGCGGTGATGTTGGGGTGGCGCAGGCTGGCAAGGATGCGCCGTTCGCGCGCGGCGATGCGTGCCATGCGCGTGGCATCGCCATCGAGCAGCTTGAGCGCCACGCACTGCTCAAAATCGACGTCGCGGCGCACCGCGAGGTAGACCGTTCCCATGCCGCCCTCGCCGAGCTTGCGCAGCAGGCGGAACGGGCCGATGTTGCTGCCGATCAGGCTGGTGGCGTCGTGCGCATCGCGCAGGCGGGCGATCGCGGCTTGGCGGGTGTCGACCTCGGCGCCGCCATCGAGCAGTGCGCGTGCCGCATCGGCGAGCGCGAGGTCGGTGGTGGCGGCCTGCGCCAGCTCCTGTTCGCGCGCGGTGGTATCCAGCGCGTCAAGACGGTCGAGCAACTCGCGCAGTTGGCGCCAGCGCGCGGGCGGAAACAGCGGTTGCCGGTCCGGTTCAGCCATGATCGCGCCGGCTTCAGCCGGCCCCATCGAGGGCGAGGCGGAGATAGCCGCGCGCCAGGCTCAGGTTGCGCTGCACGGTGCGCTCGGTGACGCCGTGCAGGTCGGCGATCTGTTGCGCCGACAGGCCCGCGAACGTGCGCAGCGCGAACACCTCGGCCAGGGCCTGGTCCTGGCTTTCCAGCACCGCCAGGGCCTGGTCCAGCGCCAGTGCCTGCTCGGCATCAGCATGCAGGTCGGGCACGCCATCGTCGAGCTCGGTGCGCAGCAGGTCGCCGCCACGCTTCTCGGCCAGGCGTGCGCGCGCGTGGTCGATCACGGTCTGGCGCATCGCGCGCGCGGCGAGATTGAAGAAGTGGCGGCGGTCATTGAGACCATCGAGTTGGCTGTGGGTGAGCTTGATGAACGCCTCGTTGACCAGTGCGGTCGGGGTCAGGGTGGCGCTGCCGTTGGCGCGGCCGAGCTGGCGCGCCGCGATCGCGCGCAGTTCGGCGTAGATCGCCGCATAGGCTCGATTGCCTGCCTCGGGATCACCGCTGCCGGCGGCACGCAGCCATTGCGTGAGTGGTGCTTGCTCGTCGTTCACTGCGGCCGCCCCTCCGAACCTGATCGGCCGTTCCGGCGCGCGCAGCATAGCGCATCACCGGCAGGCGGATGCCCAGCGGCGGCCGCAGGCGCGGGTGTGACCGGCCTGGCCGGCTCAACGAGGCGCGCGGTAGCCGCCGCACACGCCATGCGGACTGAGCACGAGTTGCCAGAGCTGGTCGCGGCGCGCGCGGAACGTGGCGGCCGAGGCCGACAGGTAAAACCGCCACATGCGCCGGAAGCGCTCGTCATAGCGCAGCGCCAGGCGCGGCCAGGCCGCGTCGAAGTTGGCGCGCCAGGCCAGCAGCGTGCGGTCGTAGTCGGCACCGAAGTTGTGCCAGTCCTCGATCACGAACTGGCCCTCGCTGGCACGCGTGATCTGTGCGGCCGAGGGCAGCATCGAGTTGGGGAAGATGTACTTCTCGATCCACGGATCGGTGCGGTCGGTGGAGACATTGGAGCCGATGCAGTGCAGCAGGAACAGGCCGTCGTCAGCCGTGCAGCGTCGTGCCACCTCGAAGTAGCCCGGGTAGTTCTTGACGCCGACGTGCTCGAACATGCCGATCGACAGCACGCGATCGAAGCGCTCGTCGAGCTCGCGATAGTCCTGGGTGCGGATCTCGATGGGCAGGCCCGCGCACAAGCCGCGCGCGTACTGCGCCTGCTCATGCGATACGGTAATGCCGACGCCGCTCACGCCGTGATGGCGCGCCGCGTACTCGAGCGCCTCGCCCCAGCCACAGCCGATGTCGAGCACGCGCATGCCCGGGGCGAGGCCGAGCTTGGCGCACACCAGCGCGAGCTTGGCCTCCTGTGCGGAATCGAGGTCGCGCGCATCCTTCCAGTAGCCACAGCTGTAGACCAGGCGTTTGCCGAGCATCGCCTGGTACAGGTCGTTGCCCAGGTCGTAGTGGCGCTCGCCCACCACCCACGCGCGCTGGCCGCGCTGCATGTTGACCATGCGCGCCTTCAGGTGCAGCAGCAGGTCGTCGAAGGTGTGCAGCGATTGGTCCAGGCGCGCAGCGAGCAGCTTGAACAGGAAGCCGTCGAGGTCGTCGGCGTCCCACGCACCATCCATGTAGGACTCGCCCAGGCCCAACGAGCCGTGGGCGAGCACGCGCTCGTACAGCCTGGGATCGTGCACCTGGATGTCGCTGGCCTCGGTTCCGTCGACGCATACGCCCGCCTGCGCAAGCAGCTGTTCGATGCGGTCACGGGCGCTCGTCGCGGCCATGCCTGCGATATGGCAACGCGCCGACGGATTGCAAGCGGGAGAGGGCGCGGCAGCCGGCGCGGTGGCGCACGTCGAGGCGCGGCCCCGCCCCCCATCGCGGGTGGATGGCCCCGCCCGCGCATGCGGCGCCGCTCGCGCCGCAGGGTGGAGGCGCCGGGCATGCTACATTCGCGGGCGGACTGCAGCAGGAGTGGACATGAGGCCGCGGTGGCATCGAGGGATCTGGTTGGCGGCACTGGTGGCATGCACGGCGGCACAGGCCGCCCGCAATCGCGATCCGCTGCAGGTCACGCTCAAGCCGCCAGCCGCAGTCAAGGGCGCGGCGCGAAACGAAGCGCAAAGGAAGGGCGCGGCCGCGCGCAACCTCGAGCTGCGCGTCGAAGACGCGCGTGGCCCGGGTGCGGGTGCCAACATCGGCCATGCCAGCAGCGACGGCGAGGTCCTGTTCGCGGTCCTTGCCGACAACCCGGTGACGCCCTTCGTGCAGGCGGTGGCGCAGCACACGTTGGCCGGTTGGGGCCTGACCGATGACGGCCCTGGGCACGGCAGCCTGCGCCTGCGCTACAGCGGGTTGGCGGTCGATGCGCAGGCGCATGCGATCGGCACCACCTACGTCGGCAGCGTGCGCCTCGACTGGGCCTTGTTCAACCAGGCCGGGTACGAGGTCGCGCGTGGCAGCGCCCAGGGCGGCATGCAGCACTACGGTCGCAGCCGCAGCGCGGTCAACGTGAACGAGGCACTCGCCGGCGCCGTCGACGCGGCGCTCGCGCAGGTCGCATCCGATCCGGGGTTCCGCAAGCTGTGGGCGGATTCATTCCAGAGCGAAGGCGCACCTCCGCCGGCCGCCGCGCCGCCCGTGGTGCAGGCGCCCAGGCGCGTCCAGGCTGCGGGCAAGCCGGCGCCGACCGCCCCACCCGAGTCTCCCATTGCGCGCATCATGCAGCGCCTGCGTCAACTCGATGAGTTGCATGAACGCAAGGTCATCACCCAGGAAGAGTATGACAAGCGCCGCGCCGCGATCATCGATGAGATCTGAGCCGGTCCGCCGCGCGCGCCGCACCGCGGCCGCGGGTGGTGCCGGCATGGCCCTGCGTGGATGACCCACGTCGTTGCGATCCCCGCGCCGCAGCCAAGGCGGCGCGTGCTGGCGCCGCTGCTCGCGGCGCTGGCGATGTTCGGTCCGTTCGCGATCGATACGATCTTCCCGGCGTTCCCGGCGCTCGAAGCCGACCTCGATGCGAGCGCCTTCGAGATGCAGCAATCGATCAGCGCCTACATGGTGCCCTATGCGCTCATGTCGTTGCTGCACGGGCCGCTGTCCGATGCACTGGGTCGCCGGCGCGTGATCGTCGCCGGCGTACTCGTGTTCATGCTCGCCTCGCTCGGCTGCGCGATGGCGCGCACGCTCGAGGTGTTGTTGCTGTTCCGCGCCGTGCAGGGCATTTCGGCCGGCGCCGGCATCATCGTGGGCCGTGCGGTGATCCGCGACGTGTTCGACGGTGCCGAGGCGCAGCGCCTGATGGCCTCGGTGTCGATGATCTTCGGCATCGCGCCCGCGATCGCACCGATCGTGGGTGGCTGGGTGGTGGCCGTGGCGCACTGGCCTATGATCTTCGTGTTGCTGGCGGCCTTTGCGCTCGCGCTGTGCCTGGCCTGCCTGGTCTGGCTGCCCGAAACCCATCCACCGCAGCGGCGCGTGGCGCTGTCATTGCGCGAACTCGCGCGCACCTATCGCGCGATCGTGGGCGACCGCGCGTTCTTTCCGCTGGTGCTGTCGGGTTCGTTCAACTTCAACGCGCTGTGGGTGTACATCTCCTCGGCGCCGGTGTTCGTGCTCGACATGCTCAAGCTCGACGCGCAGCATTTCGCCTGGCTGTTCGTGCCCGCGATCAGCGGCATGATGCTCGGTGCGTTCGTGTCCGGGCGCGTGGCCGGCAAGCTCACGGCCGCGGCCACGGTGCGCGCGGGCTACACCATCATGGTGGCGGCGTGCGCGCTCAACCTGGCGGTCAACTGGCTGCTGCCGCAGCCGCGCGTGCCGTGGTCGGTGTTGCCGATCGGCCTGCATGCGATCGGCATCGGCATGAGCTTCCCGACCCTGACGTTGCTGCTGTTGGACCGCTTCCCGCACCACCGTGGCGCGGCCTCGTCGGTGCAGGCGTTCGTGAGCCTGCTCATCAGCGCGCTCATCGCGGGTGTGCTCGCGCCGCTGCTGTCGGCCAGTCCTTTGCGGCTGGTGGTCGCCGCCACGATCGTTACGGTGCTCGGACTGGGCTGCTGGCGTGCCTACCTCGTGGTGGTACGACGCTGGTAGCGCGGGTGGGTCGGCGCCCGCCGACCCGCGGGCGGCCACAGCGGTGCGCATGTGGCGCGGCCCCTGCGCCCACCGCCCGTGCGGACGCGGCGCGGTGAACCGGCTGTCCGCGTGCTGGCCCGGGAGCCGGCCACGGTCGATGGACTGCAAATGCAGCAGCTGCGCCGACTTCAGCCGGCCGGTGGCGCCTCGCCGCGTCCGAGCAGGGCGCGCAGCAGGGCCAGCACTTCCTCGCGCGTGCCGATCACGGTGAGCTGGCTGTCACGCTCGACGCCGGTGCCGATGTTGACCGAGTAGGCCACGCCCATGTCGGTGCCGTTTTCATCGATGTGCGCGAAGGTCTCGGTCTTGCCGATGTAGGCGATGCGGTTGGCGTCGACGAAACGACCGTCGGGCAGTTTGATCCAGCGTTGCATGGGCACGATTCCGGACTCGGGGGCCAGCGCATTCTAGCCGGAGCCGGCGCCGCTGCGTGCGGTCAATCGAGCGGCAGGCCCTGGGCATGCAGGAATGCGCGCGCATCCTCGGCGTCACGCTCGAACCATGCCCGAGCCGAGCCGAGCCGGAACGAGTAGCCCCACGCGTCCATGTCGGCCATGAGCCGCTCGCGGCCGACGCCGGGCAGGTGGCCGGCCAGCACGATCTGCAGGTAGCAGGTGGCGTCCTCCTCGATCTGCGAGTCGGACGCGTCGGTGTGCACGAGCGCGCGGCGCGCCGGCGGGATCACGATGAGGTGGCAGGCCTCGTGCAGCAACGAGTGCACGGGCGTGTCGGCACGCGCGTACACGCGCGAGGCGATCACGCCGGCTTCGGCCTCGCCCCAGTAGCTGCCGGGGATCGGCGCGTCATCGGCCACTTCGACCAGTTCCAGCGCGAAGCGTGCGAGCAGCGTGCGCGCAGGCGCGAAGCCGATGTCACGCAGCAGCAGGACGGGGGCGGTGACGGTCGCGTTCACGCCTCGTCGCTGGGCGCATCGGCGCCGTCGGCCGGCTTGTCGGGCAAGTTCACCGACAGTTCCAGCACCTCACCCTCGCCGGCGCGCGTGATCTGGATGTCGATCGCGTCGGGGTCGACGTTGACGTACTTGCGGATGACTTCGAGGATCTCGCGCCGCAGGGTCGGCAGATAGTCGTGGCCGCCACGGCCGTCGGCCTTGCGTTCCTGCATGACGATGATGCGCAGGCGCTCGGCCGCGATCGACGCGGTGTTCTTCGGACGGGAGCGGAACAGGTCGAACAGGCCCATGGTTCAGCCTCCGAACATGCGGGAAAAGAAGCCCTTGCGCGGCGCTTCCGTGAAGCGCATCGGCAGCGTTTCGCCGCACAGCCGCGCCACCGCGTCGGCGTAGGCTTGTCCGGCCGCCGATGCTTCGTCGAGGATCACCGGCACGCCGGCGTTGGATGCGGTGAGCACGCCTTCCGATTCGGGGATCACGCCGATGACATCGATGCCGAGGATGTCCTTGACGTCGTTGATGCCCATCATGTCGCCGCTGGCGACGCGCTCGGGGTTGTAGCGCGTGAGCAGCAGGTGCTGTTCGACGCCGGCGCCACCCTGCTCGGCGCGGCGCGTCTTGCTCGCGAGCAGGCCGAGGATGCGGTCTGAATCGCGCACGCTGGAGACTTCCGGATTGACCACCACCACCGCACGGTCGGCGAAGTACATCGCGAGCGCCGCGCCCTTCTCGATGCCGGCCGGCGAGTCGCACAACACGTAGTCGAAGCCATCCTCGTCCAGTTCCTTGAGCACGCGTTCGACGCCTTCCTTGGTGAGCGCATCCTTGTCGCGCGTCTGCGAGGCCGCGAGCACGAACAACGAGTCGATGCGCTTGTCCTTGATGAGCGCCTGCTTGAGCGTGCACTCGCCCTGGATCACGTTGACGAAGTCGTACACCACGCGCCGCTCGCAGCCCATGATGAGGTCGAGATTGCGCAGGCCGACATCAAAGTCGATCACTGCGACCTTCTTGCCGCGCCTGGCCAGCCCGACCGCGAGCGAGGCGCTGGTGGTGGTCTTGCCGACGCCGCCCTTGCCGGAGGTGACTACGATGACTTCGCTCAATGGAGTTCTCCTGTGGAGCGTGGAGGGGGAAGCGGGTTTCGGTCGGCGCAGCGGCGAATCGCGACGCGGTTGCGAGGCCACTGGCGCATGGGCGAATCCCGTCTCACAGCTTCTTCAGCAACAGCTTGTCGCCATCCAGCCACGCCTGCACGGATTGGCCGCGCAGTTCGGCGGGGATGTCCTCGAACACGCGGTACTGGCCCGCGATGGATATCAGTTCAGCGTGGAACTCGTGGCAGAAGATGCGCGCGCGGCCGTCGCCCTGGGCACCCGCCAGCGCCCGACCACGCAGTGCGCCGTAGATGTGGATCGAACCGTCGGCGATCACTTCGGCGCCGTTGCCGACCAGCGCGGTCACCACGAGATCGCGGCCGCGGGCATAGACCTGCTGGCCCGAGCGCACGGGCTTGTCGTGGATCTGGCCGCAGGCATCGGCGGAGGCGACCACGGGCGCGGGTGCGGCCGGCGCCGCGGGTGGCGGTTCGGGCGCTGGCGTCGCGGCCGGTGCGGCACGCTCGTAGGCGGCACGGAACTTGGCGATCACGGGCACGTCCAGTTCGCGCGCGATGGCCTCGTTCTCGCTGGTGCCGTAGGACAGACCCACCGGCAGCATGCCGGCGCTGTGGATGCGCGCGAGCAGCGTGCGCACCATCGCGGTCGCCGGCAACTGTGGCAGGTGGCTCAGGTCGAGCACCACGGGCGCGTGACGGAACAGCTTCTCGGCACCATTCACCTTGGCCCGCAACTCGGCCTCCAGCGCCTCCGGATCGAGCTTGCGGAGCTTGAGGTTGGCAATGCCGACCTGGCCGAACTTGATTTCGGCCACGGGTTCGAGATCGAGCGGCGCGCCGGCCGCCTCGCGTGCGCTCACGCGCCACCCGCCGCGCGCGTGGCGATGGCGGCGTGCTTGCGTTCGCGCAGCCACGGCAGGTCGGGCAGTTGCCCGGCGCCGCCTTGCAGGTAGGTGTCGCGCACGAACGGGTAGCTGCACAGCGTCTTGGCCAGCAGCGCCACGCGCCGGCCGTTGTCGGGCATGACCTGCTGGCCCACTTCCTGGAAGCCGAAGCTGCCATGGAACAGCAGCGCGACGTCGTTGCGCGGTTCGAGAAACACCTCGCAGGTGATCTCGGGCGAATGGGTCTCGGCGTAGCTGATCACGTCGGCGTAGAACACGCGCCCGAGGCCGAGGCGGCGATAGGGCTTGGCGATCACGATGCGGTCGATGTACACGAACTGGGCGTAACGCTGCCGGAACCAGCGAAAGTTGGCGCTGTCGTAATCGGCGTCCTGGTCGAGCGCGAGCAGGAAGCCGGCGAGGTGGCCATCGACCTCGGCAGCGCGGAAATAGCAGGCCTGGTCGTGCAACCTGTGCAGCGCATCTGCGCTGAGCGGCAGGATCGTCGGGCCGGCGGCGTTGTTGAGTGCCAGGATCGGGTCCAGGTCGTGCGGGCCGACGTCGCGGATGCGTACTGCCATGATGTGCTCCATTGCAAGGCGGCGTGACGGTGCCGGTGGCGCCAGGCCGCATCCGCGATTATCGCATGGGTCGATCGCAAGAACAGGGCGCCGCGCGTCGTGTTGCGATCGCAGCATCGCAGTGACTTCGGACAGGGTTGCGCAGCCGGCCGCGCCCCTATGATGGCGCCATGGCTTGGTCGCAGTTCAACCACATCCAGCTCTTGCGTTATGCGGGGTTGTTCCAGTATGCGAGCGTGGGCACGCCGTTCCTGCGCTACTCCACCGTGGTCGAGGACCTCGCCGCCAAGCAGTTGCCCGCGAGCTACGTGCACGGCTGGCTCGGCTGCTACCTGCTGTTCGGCATCGTCTACTGGTATCTCACGCGCGACCTGGATGCGCGCGGGCGCTCGCCGCTGCGGCGCGGTGTGCAGATCGCGCTGCTGGTGGTGCTCAACCTCATGGCCGTGGCGATCGGCTGGTTCAGCCAGAGCGGCATTTCCGCGTTGCTGCTCGCGGTGGTCGCGGTGGTATTGCCATGGTTGCTGCCGTTGCGCGTGGGCATCGCCTGGATGGTGCTGCAGAACTTCTCGCTGGTGCCGGTATTCGCCAGCATCCGCGAACCGGCGTTCAGCCTCAGCGATGCGTTCCTGCAGTCGAGCCTGTATTCGGGTTTCATCGTGCTCGCGTTCGTGACCGCGCTCGTCACCAAGCAGCAGGTCGAGGCGCGCGAGGAGCAGCGCCGCCTCAATTCCGAGCTGCGTGCGACGCGCGCGCTGCTTGCCGAGTCGAGCCGGCTCGGCGAACGCATGCGCATCTCGCGCGAACTGCACGACCTCGTCGGCCACCACCTGACCGCGCTGAGCCTCAACCTCGAGGTTGCCAGCCACCTTGTGCAGGGCCAGGCACAGACGCACATCCTGCAGGCACAGTCGGTGGCCAAGCTGCTGCTCGGCGATGTGCGCGAGGTCGTCAGCCAGTTGCGCGAGGGTGACACCATTGATCTCACCCAGGCGTTGCGCGACCTCGTCGAGGGCGTGCCCGGCCTTGCCATCCACCTGCAGCTGCCGCCGCAGCTGGGCGTGGACGATCCGCGCCGCGCCCAGGTGCTGCTGCGCTGTGCGCAGGAAATTATCACCAACACCGCGCGCCATGCCCAGGCACGCAACCTGTGGCTCGCGTTCGATTGCGACGCGCGCCGCCAAGTGACGATCCACGCGCGCGATGACGGGCGCGGCGCCAGCGAGCTGGTGCAGGGCAATGGCCTGGCCGGCATGCGCGAGCGCCTCGCGCAGTTCGGGGGGCGGGTTGATATCGATGCCGGGGCCGGGCGCGGTTTTGCGCTCGACATCGTGCTGCCGCTGGAGGGTGTTCCATGATCAAAGTCTGCCTGGTCGACGACCAAACCCTGGTGCGCCAGGGCATTCGTTCGTTGCTGGAACTGTCCGATTCGATCCGCGTGGTGGCCGAAGCGGCCGATGGTGCACAGGCGGTCGAGACGATCCCGCAGGTGCGGCCCGACGTGGTGCTGCTGGACATGCGCATGCCGGGCATGTCGGGATTGGACGTGCTCAATGCGCTGGCCGGCCGCGCGCAGCTGCCGCCGACCATCATCCTCACCACCTTCGATGACGACCAGCTCGTGCTGGCCGGGCTCAAGGCCGGCGCGCGCGGCTACCTGCTCAAGGACGTCTCGCTCGATCAGCTCGTCGATGCGGTCAAGACCGTGGCCGGCGGCGGCTCGCTGGTGTCGCCGGTGGTGACCCAGCGCCTGCTGTCGGGGCTGGAGCGCATGCACAACGATTTCACCAGCCTGGACCGCCCCGATCCCCTGACCGAGCGCGAGACCGAGATCCTGCGCCTCATGGCGGGCGGCTACAGCAACAAGGAGATCGCCAATTCACTGGGCGTGGCCGAGGGCACGGTCAAGAACCACGTCTCCAACATCCTGTCCAAGCTCGGCGTGCGCGACCGCACGCGCGCCGTGCTCAAGGCCTTCGAGCTGGGCATCGTCTGACTGGCGGCGCGGCCCACGGGGCCGGCGGGCCGCGCCGCAGGGCGGTCCGTGGGTCGACGCGGGGGCGAGCGTAGCGCGGGTGGGCGAAAACCCGGTACCATCGGCCTTTCGCTTCGCCGGAGCGGAGCCTGTTTGCGCGTGGGGAAGGGTGCGCGGATCCGGAGCATGGCCCGGTTCGACATCTCGCGGCGCGGTCAACGTCAGTCCTGGAGAATCCTCGGATGTTGCGTATCTTCGAAATGCTGGTTGCCCTGCTGATCGTGCTGGTGCTGGCCGTGCTGGTCGCGCTCGTGCTGCCCGACCATGGCCATGTCGAGCGTCGCGTCGAGATGCCAAGCCCGACGCGTCAGGTTTACGACACGATCAACGGCTTCCGCCGCTTCCAGCAATACACGGGTTTGCGCGCCTTCGATCCGGCCCTGCAGACCACGCTCAGCGGCCCCGAAGCCGGCGTCAACGCCAAGGTCAGCTGGACCAGCAACGTGCCCAAGGTGGGCAATGGCAGCCTCACCATCGTCAAGAGCACGCAGGACAGCGATGTGACGATGGCGCTGGAAAACGACTGGATCGGCACCAACAAGACCTACACGATCACGATCACGCCCTCGCCCAAGGGGCGCACCGTGTATGTGACCGAGGCCTATGACGTCGACTACGGCTGGAACCTGCTGTGGCGCTTTGGCGGCCTGTACATCAACGGCGATCCCTCGGCGGTGGTGCAGGGCACGCTGGCCAGCCTGGCCGCGATGATGGCCGGCTTTCCCAACACCGACTACACCAACCAGGACATCTCGGTGGTGGACATCACCGCCAAGCCGCTGCTGCTGGTCAACACGCAGGCGCCGCGCTCGCTCGACGAAGTCGCCGACGCGACCGAGGCCGCGCGCGAGAAGATCGATGCCGTGCTCAAGAAGACCGGCCTGACGCAGACCGGCGCGATGATGACGATCACCACCGAATGGGGTGACGAGAACTACACCTTCGCGGTCGCGGTGCCGGTATCGCAGGCGAGCTTCACGCTCGACGGCAAGTCCTACACCATCGATGCGCCGGTGCCGCCGCCCGAGGATGCCGAAGGGGGCGCCTCCGACCAGCCGCTGGTCGCGGGTGACCGCGACAAGAAGGGCTTGCTCGTGGTCGACCCGGATGTGCGGGCCGTACTGTGGTACCAGGGCGTGGCCCTGTACACCGAGTACACCGGCAGCGCCGCGCAGTTGCCACTGGTGCGCCTCAACCACAAGGCCTACGCCGAGACCCATGGCTACCGCTTCAGCGAGAGTGGGTTGAACCGGCCGTGGGACGAGGATGTGTCCGATCCGGGCGTGGCCGACGACCAGCGCACCTTCCGCGTGTATCTGCCGATCACGCGCTGAACACGCTGACGGATGAGTGGCAAAATGGCGGCCATCGGCCGCCATTTTCATTGGTGCGCGCAGTCGTCCCGCAAGGGCCTGCCGTCCGCTGCATCACGGCGCATAACGCACCGCGACGAGGGCGAAACCGACCGGTCCTTCGGGCAGCTGCGCCTCGAACTCCTCGTCGACACGCTTGCCCAGCGCCGCGCGCGCGAGCGGCGAGTCGACGCTGATCCAGCCCTGTGACGCATCGGTCTCGTCGGGACCGACGATGCGGTAGGTATGGTGGCTGCCGTGTTCGTCCTCGATCGTGATCCACGCGCCGAAGTACACCGCGGCGCGGTCGCGGGGCTGCACGTCGACCACGCGCAGTTCCTGCAGCCGTTTGCTCAGGTAGCGCACGCGGCGGTCGATCTCGCCGAGTTGCTTCTTGCGATAGGTGTACTCCGCATTCTCCGAGCGGTCGCCTTCGGCGGCTGCGGCCGCGAGCGCGCGCACGACCTCGGGGCGGCGCCTGCGCCACAGCTCATCCAGCTCGGCCTTGAGCCGCGCATGGCCGTCCGCCGTGATGATGGCGGTCGAGGGCGCAGCGGCAGCGCGCCAGCGGCTCATGACGGACCACCCGTGGCCGATGCGGTCCGGTCTCGCGCGGCGCAAGGCGGGCGCGGCGCCGCCTGCATCAACGCTTGAGCGACCCGAGGATGCCGCGCAGCAGCGAGCGGCTGAGCTGACCGGCCATATTGCGCACGGTCGACTTGGCGAACGTCTCGACCATGCCCTGGCGGCGCTTGGTGCCGAACACCATGTCCTTGGCCGCCTGGGCCCAGCCGCCGTCTCCGGCCGATTCGGTACGCGCCTTGCCCTTGGCCGGTGGCGTGGCCGCCTCGGCGGCGCTATCCGCGGTCGCACGCTGACTGAGTTTCTCGAAGGCCGACTCGCGATCGATGGGCGTGTCGTACTTGCCGCCGATCGGCGAGCGCGAGCGGATGAGGGCGCGCTCCTGGTCCGTGATCGTGCCCAGCCGGCAGCCCGGCGAGGCGATCAATGCGCGCTCGACCGGCAGCGGGATGCCGCCCTGCTGCAGCGTCGAGACCAGCGCCTCGCCCACCGCGAGCTGGCTGATCGCCTGCACCACGTCGATGGCCGGGTTGGGGGCGAAGGTTTCCGCGGCCGCCTTGACCGCCTTCTGGTCGCGCGGGGTGTAGGCGCGCAGCGCGTGCTGGATGCGGTTGCCGAGCTGGCCGAGGATCGCGTCGGGCACGTCATCGGGATTCTGCGAGCAGAAGTACACGCCCACGCCCTTGGAGCGGATCAGGCGCACCACCTGCTCGACGCGCTGGCGCAGCGCGGGCGGCGCGTCGTCGAACAGCAGGTGGGCCTCGTCGAAGAAGAACACGAGCTTGGGCTGGTCGAGGTCGCCCACTTCGGGCAGGCGCTCGAACAGCTCCGACAGCAGCCACAGCAGGAAGGTGGTGTACAGCCTGGGCTTGAGGATGAGCTGGTCCGCGGCCAAGATGTTGACGATGCCGCGCCCGGACATGTCCTGGCGCATGAAATCGGCGAGGTCGAGCGCGGGCTCGCCGAAGAACGCATCGCCGCCGGCCTGTTCCAGCGACAGCAGTGCGCGCTGGATGGCCGCGATCGAGGCGGGCGAGACCAGGCCATAGGCCTGTGACAGTTCCTTGGCATGCTCACTGGCCCAGCCCAGCAGTGCCCGCAGGTCCTTGAGGTCGAGCAGCAGCAAGCCTTCGTCGTCGGCCGCCTTGAACACGATCTCGAGCACGCCGGACTGGGTGTCGTTGAGCTCGAACAGGCGCGCGAGCAGGGTCGGGCCCATTTCCGACACGGTGGTGCGGATCGGATGGCCACTGTTGCCATAGATGTCCCAGAACACGGTCGGATTGGCGTTGGGTGTCCAGTCCAGGCCGAGCTTGTCGATGCGCGCCTTGAGCTTGTCGCTCATCACGCCGGCCTGCGACAGGCCTGCGATGTCGCCCTTGACGTCGGCGAGGAACACCGGCACGCCGAGCTTGGACAGGCCCTCGGTCAGCACCATGAGCGACACCGTCTTGCCGGTTCCGGTGGCGCCCGCGACCATGCCGTGGCGGTTGGCGTAGCGTGGCAGCAGGTAGATGTCCTTGTCGCTCTTGCCGATGAGGATGTCGGTCACAATCGGGCTCCGGTGCACGGCGGGTGTGGAGCGATGATTGTAACGGTGATGCGGCGCTTGCCGGGACGGGCTTGCCGCAGCCTGGTGGCGCCGCTAACGTGGCGCGTCGGGTATCGGTTCGGACGAACGGGAAGTGGTGATGCGGCTTGTGCGGCGGATTGGCTGGTGCGTGGTCGTGGGGTTGCTCGCCGGCTGTGCCGGCCCGGCGGCACGCGCGCCGCGCGTCGCGCAGGCGGCACCGGAGGATGCCGCCACCGCGCTGTACGCACGACTGGACAGCAGCACCCTGCGCTACGCGAACGGACTGGAATTGCTGCGCACGGGCGAGGACGCGCGTGGGCGGGTCGAGCTCGACGCCGCGCTGGACGAGCTGCGCGATGCCGCGAGCACCTGCATCGACACGCGCGGATGCGACGCGCAGCGGTTCGTGGCGGGTTTCGATGCGCTGCTGCGGCGCGGACCGGCCGATTCCCGCGGTGAGGACGACACCGATGCGGACGCTGGCGTGACGCAGGCCGGTGAGGGCGGGCCGCTCGCGGGCGCGCTGCCCGAGCTCGGGCGCAGCGTCACGCTGCTCAAGGGACGCGAGCTGAGCGAGCTGATCGAGATGAACGCACCGGTGCAGGTCGCGCTGGAGGAGTGGCTCACGCAGTACCGCCCCAACCTCATGGCCGCGTACACCAACTACCAGTACCTGCGCTGGCAGATGGTGCCCGAGTACGACAAGGCGGGGCTGCCCGAAGCGCTGCTGTTCGGGATGCTGGCCAAGGAATCGGGCGGCAAGGTGCATGCGGTGTCGCGCTCGGGCGCTTCGGGGCCGCTGCAATTCATGTACGCGACCGGCCTGCGCTTTGGCCTGCGTACCGTGGACGGCTTCGACCAGCGCTTCGACCCGCGCCTGTCGGCGCGTGCCAACGCCGCCTACATCAATGAGCAACTGGCGATCTTCAACAACAACCTCGAACTCGTGATCGGCGCCTACAACGGCGGTGAGGGTGCGATGCAGCGCCGCGCCGGCCGCGGCGAGGCCGCGCTCAGCTTCTGGAACCCGCAGATCTACTACGGCGTGTCGCCGGAAACCCGTGAATACGTGCCGATGGTGCTGGCCGCGGCCTGGCTGTTCTTGCACCCGGAGCGCTACAACCTGGAGTGGCCGCAGATCACGATGCAGCCGGGCAGCATCACGCTGCAGCAGCCGGCTTCGATCGCCGAGCTCACGATCTGCCTCGGACAGCAGGGTGGCGCGGCCGACGGCTGGTTCCGCACCCTGCGCAACCTCAATCCACAGCTTGATCCGCAGCAGTCGATCCCGGCAGGCAGCTCGCTGGTGGTGCCGCAGCAGCTCGGCGCGGTGTACGCGCGCAACTGCGTGCAGGGGCGCTGGCAGCAGCTCGCCAGCCAGCTGCACGCGGCCGCGCTGCCCGAGCCGCCCGCCGGCATGCGCCCGCGCATCGCGCGCAGCGGCGCGGCGGGTGCCGGTGCGCGCGTGTACGTGGTGCGCAAGGGCGACACCGTGGCCGCTATCGCGCGCAAGACCGCACGCTGCAGCATGCGCGACATCGCCGACTACAACGCGTTGCGGGCGCCGCACTATCCGATCAAGGCAGGCCAGCGCCTCAAGCTGCCGGCCTGCGCGCACTGAGGCGCGCGTGGCGTGTTGGCGCGGCGCAAGGTCATGAGTGAGCGGGCGTGACCCGTCGCACTTGCCTGGGCGCGCGGGCACGATGCCGCGAGCGTGCGGGGCGGCATTGCATCGTGAGCGCAAGCCTGCGCGCCCTGCGACCGGATGCCGGGGCGCGGAAAAAAAAGCGCCCGCTCGAGGCGGGCGCATGCAAGGGTGACGCTGGAGCAGGTGCTCAGGCGGCTTCTTCGACGCCTGCGTTCATCCATTCCTTGATCTGGTCGGCCGGCACGCTCTCCTTGAGCGAGCGCATCGCGCGCAAGACCTGCCGGTGAACTTCCTGCTGTTCGGAATAGGGGGTGTCCTTGGTCTCGTGATAGGCCACGGCGAGCCACAGCGCGATGCCGCGCAGGCGCACCTGGAGGTTTTCCGACTGCAGGCGCTCGAGTGCGACATCGGTGCCCGCTCCCCACGGCCGGTACTTGTCCTCGCGCGGCGTGCCGTACAGATGCGGAAACTCGCTGTGGGCCGCGGCGTTGAACTCGCGCACGGCAATCGCGGCGAGCTGGCGGCGGATGTTGGGTGGCAGCATTTCCAGTGCGCGATTGACCTCGCGCAGTTGCCGGCGCAGCTGGATGGCGCGGCTCAATGCGATGACACGGGTGACGATGGCCATGATGGATATTCCCCCTGATGCTTGCGATTGCGACCCGATGGCCGCGACCTTGCCGAAACGTGGTGCCAAGCCTGTTGTTGCGTCACAACATGCCAAGCTGTGTCATATTGTGACTGCTCGCGCGCCATCTTGGAAGCGCAAAACTCAGGAATCTTGCCCCGGTTTCGCGACCTCCGTCACGTTGGCGAGGTTCTGTCCGACCCGGACCGGCTGTTCCGGCGCCAGCGGCGCCAGCATGGGCGCGTCTGCCGGCAGCAGCACGATCACGGTCGAACCCATGTTGAAGCGCCCCAGTTCATCGCCGCGCGCGAGGTGGAGGCCACGCCCGCTCCAGTCGCGTGCGCGCGTTCGGCTGGCGTAGGGCGGTACCTCCACCCCACCCCACACGGTCTCGATGCCCGACACCAGCATCGCGCCGACCATGACCACGGCGAACGGGCCGTGTGCGCCACGGAAATGGCATACGAGGCGCTCGTTGCGCGCGAACAGGCGTGGCACCGCCGCCACCGCGAACGGCGCCACGCTGAACAGCCGCCCCGGGATGTGGACGGTCGAAAGCAGTTCGCCATCGAGCGGCATGTGCACGCGGTGGTAATCACGCGGCGACAGGTACACGGTGAGGAACCGGCCCGCGGCGTAGGCCGTGGCGGCCGCCGCATCACCGAGCAACTCGGCCGCGCTGAACTGGTGTCCCTTGGCCTGGAAGATGCGGCCATCGACGATCGCGCCGGCCTGGCTGATGCGCCCGTCGGCCGGGCAGGCGATCGCCCCCTGCGCCGACGGCAGCGGCCGGGCGCCGGGCTTGAGCGCGCGCGTGAAGAACGCGGCGAAGTTCGGGTACGCCCGCGGGTCGCTGAGCGCGGCTTCGCCCAGGTCCACGTCGTAGGCCGCCACCACGCGCCGGATCAGGAAGTCCTTCCATGGCCGCCAGCGGCAGCGTGCGCCCCACAGCACCAGCCGCGACAGCAGGCGGTGCGGCAGCAGGTACTGCACCGCAACGGCGGCGCGCATCAACGGCTCCGCGCGAGCGTCTGCAGGTCGGCTGCGATCTGCGCTGCGTCGAACGGGGGCCGCAGCAGGCCGACTTCGCGCGCATCGGGATCGATGATGAGCACCGAGGCGCTGTGGTCGACCGCGTAGGCGCCGTCGCTGCCGTCCTGGCGCGCATACATCACGCCCAGCGCCCGGGTGAGCGCGGCCAGCTGTTCCTCACTGCCGCTGGCACCGACGAAGTCCGCGCCGAAATGCTTGACGTAGCGCGCGATCTGCCCGGGCGTGTCACGCGCGGGATCGACCGAGATGAAGTCGAAGCGCAGCTTGTCGCGACTGGCCGGGTCGAGCTTCTTCCACGCCTGGCCGAAGCTCGCGAGCGTGGTCGGGCACACGTCGGGGCAGTTGGTGTAGCCGAAGAACACCAGGCTCCAGCGCCCGCGCCAGTCGGCCAGCGTGAGCTTGCCGCCATCGGCGCGGTCGAGTTCGAAGGCGGGCACTTCGCGCGCCTGCGGAAACGCCACGCCGGCCTGCAGCGGCGGCAGCAGCGACGGCGGCGCGGAGGGGCGCAGGTTGGCGCCGAGCCACAGTCCGAGTCCGGCGGCGAGCGCGGCGAGGAGGATGAGCCAATTGGCCGGGATGCGGCCGGTCGAGCGGGCAATATTCATCCGGCCAGTATAGGCGAGCCCGCGCGCGTCCGGCAGGCGTGCACCATGGCCGTTTATACTCGGCGGCCACCCCAGCAGCGGATCGCGTGATGACCGAGGAACTTGCCACGATCGTGGATTTCATCCGCTACGGCGCCAGCCGCTTCGGCGCGGCCGGCCTCAGCTTCGGCCACAGCTACGACAACGCGATCGACGAGGCGACCCACCTGGTGCTGCACGCGCTGCACCTGCCGCATGACCTGTCGCCCGCCTATGGCAACGCACGACTGACCGCGGTGGAGAAGCGCAGCGTGCTCGAGCTCATCGACCGGCGCGTGGACGAACACCGGCCCGTAGCCTACCTCACGGGCGAGGCCTGGTTCGCGGGGCTCAAGTTCAAGTCCGACGCGCGCGCGCTGGTGCCGCGCTCACCCATCGCCGAGTTGATCCAGGGCGGCTTCTCGCCATGGCTCGACGAGCGGCACGTCGAACGCGCGCTCGACCTGTGCACCGGCTCGGGCTGCATCGGCATCGCGATGGCCGCGCACAATCCCGACTGGCGCGTGGACCTGGCCGACATCAGCGCCGAGGCACTGGAACTGGCGCGCGAGAACGTCGAGTTCCAGGATGTCGCAGATCGCGTGGAAGTGATCGCCTCGGATCTGTTCGAGGGACTGGCCGGGCGTCGCTACGACCTCATCGTGAGCAACCCGCCGTACGTGACCGAGCAGGAATTCGCGGCGCTGCCGGCCGAATACAGCCACGAGCCCAGGCTCGGCCTCGCCGCGGGCGACGATGGGCTCGATTTCGCGCTGCGCATCCTCGCCCAGGCGCCCGAGCACTTGAGCGAAGACGGCGTGCTCATCGTCGAGGTGGGCGAGAGCGAGCGCGCGCTGGTCCGGTTGCTGCCGCAGGTGCCGTTCAACTGGATCGAGTTCGACGTCGGCCAGATGGGTGTGTTCCTGCTCGATCGGCGCGACCTCATCGCCCATGCACCGGCGATCCGCGCCGCCGCGCAGGCACGCTCCTGACGCGGCGGCCACGCCACAGCCAGGCCAGCGCTGATCCCGTCCCGAGTCCTTGCAGCCATGTCCAACTCCTTCGGCAAGCTCCTCACCGTCACCACCTTCGGCGAGAGCCACGGCCCGGCGATCGGCTGTGTCGTCGACGGCTGCCCACCCGGCCTCGAGCTGGATGCGGACGAATTCGCGCCCGACCTCGCGCGGCGCGCCACCGGCCGCAGCCGCCACACCTCGCAGCGCCACGAGGCCGACCGGGTGGAAATCCTCTCGGGCGTGTACGAGGGGCGCACCACCGGCACCCCCATCGCGCTGCTGATCCGCAACACCGACCAGCGCAGCAAGGACTACGCCGACATCGCCCGGACCTTCCGCCCCGGCCACGCCGACTACACCTACTGGCAGAAGTACGGCATCCGCGACCCGCGTGGCGGGGGCCGCTCCTCGGCGCGCGAAACCACGATGCGGGTCGCGGCCGCGGTCATCGCCAAGAAGTGGCTCGCCCGGCACCACGGCGTGCGCGTGCGCGGCTGCCTGGCCCAGATCGGCCCGATCACGCCCGACTCGTTCGACTGGGACGTGGTCGAGTCCAACGCGTTCTTCTGGCCCTGTGCCACGCAGGTGCCCGCGCTGGAGCAGTACATCAACGACCTGCGCAAGAGTGGAGATTCGATCGGCGCGCGCGTGACCGTGGTGGCCGAAGGCGTGCCGCCGGGCTGGGGTGAGCCGATCTACGGCAAGCTCGACGGCGATCTCGCCGCCGCCCTCATGTCGATCAACGCGGTCAAGGGTGTGGAGATCGGCGATGGTTTCGCGGTGGTCGGGCAGCGCGGCAGTGAACATCGTGACGAAATGTGTTTGGACGGCTTTACGTCCAACCACGCTGGTGGCATCCTTGGCGGCATCAGCAGCGGGCAGGCCGTGGTGGCCTCGCTCGCATTCAAGCCCACCTCCAGCATCCTCGTGCCCGGTCGCAGCGTGAACCTGGCCGGGGAACCGGTGGAGGTGGTGACCAAGGGTCGTCACGATCCCTGCGTCGGCATCCGTGCCACGCCCATCGCCGAGGCGATGCTGGCGCTGGTGCTGATGGACCACGCGCTGCGCCATCGCGCGCAGTGCGGTGACGTGGGGGCGGTGGCGCCGCGCATTCCCCCGGGGCCGCAGCATGGCAAGCCAGGTCGATGACTGAACGTCCGCGCGTGTGGGTCTCACGCCCCACCTATCCGGATGTGTTGGCGCGGCTGCAGCCGTACTGCGAGGTCGGCAGCGAGCCGGCCGAGCGCAAGTTCAGCGCGGCCGAACTGGCAGCGCGGCTGGCCGACTGCGACGCCGCGATCGTCGGCCTCAAGGAGCGCATCGGTGCGGCCGAGATCGCCGGCGCACGGCGCCTGCGCATCGTCGCCAACCTCGCGGTGGGCCATGACAACCTCGACCTGGCCGCGCTCAGCGCCGCGGGCATCGCCGCGACCAACACCGCCGACGTGCTCAACGAGAGCGTGGCCGATTTCGCCTGGGCGCTGCTGCTGGGCGCCGCGCGCCGCGTCGGCGCGGCCGAGCGCTGGCTGCGCGCGGGACACTGGCAGTCCACCGAGTTCAAGGCCTGGCTCGGCATGGACGTGCGCGGGCGCACGCTCGGCATCCTGGGCATGGGCCGCATCGGCCAGGCGATCGCGCGCCGCGCGCGCGGGTTCGGCATGGACGTGCTCTACCACAACCGCACGCGCCTGCCGGTCGCGGTCGAGCACGAGTGCAACGCGCGCGCGGTGGACAAGTCCGCGCTGCTGCGCGACAGTGACTTCCTCGTGCTCGCGCTGCCGCTCACGCCGCAGACGCGCCATGCCATCGGTGCCGCGGAACTGGCCTGCATGAAGGCGCAGGCCGTGCTCGTCAACGTCGCGCGCGGCGGCGTGGTCGATGATGCGGCGCTCGCGGCGGCATTGCGCGAAGGCCGTCTGGCCGCGGCCGGCCTCGACGTGTTCGAGGGCGAACCGCGCGTGCACGCCGACCTGCTCGCGCTGGACAACGTGCTGCTCAGCCCGCACATCGCCAGCGCCACGATCGGCACGCGTCGCGCGATGACCGCGGTCGCGGTCGACAACGTGCTGGCGTGGTTCGGCCATGGTCCGCACGCGGGACGTCCGCCCAACCTGCTCAACCCCGTCGTGCTGGCGGCGGCAGCCACTTTCCCCCACCAAGAACCCACCCGATGAGCAACAACACCCGTTACAAGGTTGCGATGGTCGGCGCCACCGGCGCCGTCGGCGAGACGCTGCTGGCGATCCTTGAACAGCGCAAGTTTCCGATCTCCGAGCTGGTGCCACTGGCGAGCGAGCGCTCGGCCGGCGCGACGGTGGAGTTCGCGGGCAAACCGGTGACGGTGCGCAACCTGGCCGACTACGACTTCAACGGCGTGGACATCGCGTTCTTCTCGGCCGGGGGTTCGGTCAGTCGCGAACACGCGCCGCGCGCCGCGGCGGCCGGCGCGGTGGTGATCGACAACACCTCCGAGTTCCGCTACCAGGACGACATCCCGCTGGTGGTGTCGGAAGTCAATCCGCACGCGATCGCGCAGTACACCACGCGCGGCATCATCGCCAATCCCAACTGCTCGACCATGGGCATGCTGGTTGCGCTGGCGCCGCTGCATCGCGAGGCCGGCATCGAGCGCATCAACGTGGCGACCTACCAGTCGGTGTCGGGCGCCGGGCGTTCGGGGCTGGAGGAACTGGGCAGGCAGACCGCGGCGCTGCTCAATTTCCAGGAGGTCGAGCCGGCCAAGTTTCCCAAGCAGATCGCGTTCAACGTGATCCCGCACATCGATGAGTTCCAGCCCAACGGCTACACCAAGGAAGAGATGAAGATGGTGTGGGAGACGCGCAAGATCCTCGAAGACGCCTCGATCCAGGTAAACCCCACCGCGGTGCGCGTGCCGGTGTTCTACGGCCACTCCGAGGCCGTGCACATCGAGACGCGCGACAAGCTCGGCGTCGAACGCGCGCGCGAACTGCTCGCCGCGGCCGAAGGCGTGGTGCTCATGGACGAGCGCAAGGCCGGCGGCTATCCCACGCCGGTGGGCGACGTGGCCGGCAAGGACCCGGTCTATGTCGGGCGCATCCGCGAGGACATCTCCCATCCGCGCGGTCTGGACCTGTGGGTGGTGTCGGACAACATCCGCAAGGGCGCGGCGCTCAACGCGGTGCAGATCGCCGAACTGCTCATCCGCGACCACCTGTAGCGCGCGGCGCCGGCGCGTTCCTGCCCGGTGCCACGTGCCCCACGCGTGGCCGTCGCAGTTGTGCTTCAATCACTTGCGCGCGCCGGTGGGTGCCGGCGCGCAGGGGGCGACCTGGGCGGTGATCGATGCGATTTCCGCGAAATCGTATCTATTATGGATAGTTACGATTGTGTTATAAGGTCGTTTCGAGAAAGCCCGAAAAGCGGGCCAATGACGCTGTGGGGAGCACGTTCAGATGAAACGACCGTTGCAACTGTCGCTGGCGATCGCGCTCGCGCTGACCGGTACCAACGTGATGGCGCTCGGGCTCGGTCCCGTGCGCGTCACCTCCAAGCTCAACCAGCCGTTGCAGGCCGAGATTCCGGTCATCCAGGGCAGTGCGGGTGAGGCCGAAGGCCTGCTCGTGAGCCTGGCCGACCAGGAAGACTTCGACCGCCTCGGCATCAGCCGCAGCAACCTGGGCGTGCCGCTCGAGTTCTCGGTCGGCAAGGATGCTCAGGGTCAGGTCGTGATCCGCGTGACCAGCAGGGAGCCGGTACGGTCGACCTATCTGGATTTCCTCATCGAGGCGAACTGGCCCAAGGGCCGCATGCTGCGCGAATACACCGTGCTGCTGGATCCGCCGATCACGGCGCCCGCGGCTGCACCCGCGCGTACCGCCGTGGCCGCGGCGCCTGCGACGCCGGCCAAGCCGGCGGCCGCGCCGCCCACGCCGGCGGCGACGCCGGCTCCCGCCAAGCCC
>QUBV01000041.1 GCA_014338185.1 Lysobacterales bacterium
CAGGCCGGTGGCCAGTTCAGCCAGCCAGTCCCGCACCGCGGCGCGCCGCCGCGGCGTCGCCTGCGCCAGATCGCCACGCGCGAGGCGATGGCGCGCGAGCAGGTCCAGCGGCAGCGGCAGGCGCCCGTCGGCGAGTGTCTCGTGCAGTCGCGCGAGCTCGCGCAGCGCGCGCGCGAGTATGCGCGCACGGCCGAGCGCAGGCGCATCCAGCGGCGCGCCCAGGCGCACCTGGATCTGTGCCAGCGGCGCCTGCAACGCGGCATGACCGTCCAGCAGGGCCACTGCGGTCGGCGCCGGCGCATCGTCGCGCTGGCGCAGCGCACCCTCCACCAGCGCCTGCCACTGCGCGGGCGCGACTGCGGCGAAACCCGGCTGCGCCGCCAGCGCGCAGGCGAGCGGGTGGCTGGCCTGGCCATGGCCGGCAGCGATGAGTTCCTGCGCCCACCACTGCAGCTTGATCAGTGCGGGCTCGACGTCGTGCAGTTCGAAGGCGGCCTGCTCCAGTTCCAGCCCGAGGCAGGCCATGGCCTCCGCGACCACGCGTTGCGGGGGCGCGATGAAGCGCAGCGCGATGTCGAGTTCGGGTCGGGCCTGGCTCCACTTGGCTCGCAGGCTGGCGAGGCTGTCCGGATCGGGCGGCGCCGTCACGACCGCAGGCCCAGTGCGCGCGGCAGGTCCAGCGGGGTGGCGACGGTGCCATCGGCGCCCCAACGCTCGGGTGGCTCGCCGTCCAGGTATCCCCAGCCCGCGACCAGCGTGGTCGTACCGGCGGCGCGGCCCGCCTGCACGTCGCGCAGGTCGTCGCCGATCATGACCGCCTGCGCGGGCGCGATGCCCAGCGCAGCGCAGGCGTGCAGCACCGGCGCGGGATCGGGCTTGCGCAGCGGCAGTGTGTCGCCCGCCACCAGCACGCGACTGGCGGCGAGCAGCGGCAACTGCGCGAGCAGCGGTCGTGCCAGCCATCCGGGCTTGTTGGTGACGATGCCCCAGGTGATGTCGTGGGCGGCGAGCGCGGCGAGGGATTCGACGATGCCTGGGTACAGGCAGGTGTGGCGCGTCATCGCCACCGAGTACAGGTCGAGGAAGCGCGGCAGCCACTGGTCGATCATGGCATCGTCGGCGCCGGGCAGGCCCTGGCGCAGCATCGCGCGGCCACCGGCCGAAACCACCCGCCGCACGCCATCGGCATCAGGCTCGGGCGCGCCCAGTTCGCGGCACAGCGCCTGCACCGCGGCGACGAGATCGGGTGCCGAGTCGATCAGCGTGCCGTCCAGGTCGAACAGCACCACACGGGGCGTGCGCGCGAGCATCAGCCGCGTCCGGCGGCACGTGCGCGCGCCGGGGCCGGCGGCCGGCGGCCGCAGCTCATGCGCGCAGCCGGGTCTGCCACTGGCGTGCCTTGGCCACGAGTTCGTCGGCATCCTGCTCGACCAGCACGCGCTCGCGCAGCTTGCGCCGGCCGGCGATCCACACGTCACTGACCTGGTGGCGGCCCGCGGCATAGACGATCTGCGACACCACGTCGTACAGCGGCTGGGTCTCCAGCGCATCGAGCCGGATCGCGGCGAGATCGGCCTGCTTGCCAGCTTCGATGCTGCCGATGCGCGCCTCCCAGCCCAGCGCGCGGGCGCCACCGAGCGTGGCCGCCCGCAGCACGCGCATCGCATCGAGGGCGCGGGCGTCGCCCGCGACCGCCTTGGCCACCAAGGCGGCCGTGCGCATCTCGCCGATCATGTCGAGGTCGTTGTTGCTGGCGCAGCCGTCGGTGCCGATGGCGAGGTTGACGCCCGCGTCGAGCAGCCGCTGCGCGGGGCAGAACCCCGAGGCGAGCTTGAGGTTGGATTCGACGCAGTGCACGACCGACACTCCGGCGTCGGCACAGGCGGCGATCTCGCCGTCGCTCAGTTGGGTCATGTGCACCGCGATGAGGTGGTCGTTGACCAGGCCCAGCGCCTGCATGCGCGCGAACGGCCGCTGGCCATGCTCGTGGCGCGATTCCTCGACCTCCTGCGCGGTTTCGTGCAGGTGCAGGTGCACGGGCAGGTCGAGTTGGTCGGACAGCACGCGGATGCGGCGGAAGCTGTCGTCGGACACCGTATAGGGCGCATGGGGCGCGAGGCTGGTGCCGACCAGCGCCTCGCCGCGGAACTCGTCGTGCACCGCCAGGCCCTTGTCGAAATACTCGTCGCGACTTGCGGCCCACGCGGTCGGGAACTCGACGAACGGCAGGCCGACCATCGCGCGGAAGCCGAGGCGGCGGTAGGTCGCGGCCTGCACATCGGGAAAGAAATAGTTCTCGTTGCAGCAGGTGGTGCCGCCACGCACCATCTCGGCCACCGCCAGCTCGATGCCGTCGCGCACGTACTGCGCGCTCATCGCGCGCGCTTCGGCCGGCCAGATGTGCTCCTTGAGCCACTGCATGAGCGGCAGGTCGTCGGCCAGCCCGCGCATGAGACTCATCGGATTGTGGGTATGGGCGTTGACCAGGCCGGGGATGAGCGCGTGCTGTGCCAGCTCCACCGTGGCGCGTGGCGCGTAGCGGCTGCGGGCCTCGGCGAGCGGCAGCACGGCCACGATGCGGTCGGCATCGACCGCGACCGCATGGCCTTCGAGCACGACCCCGGCCGGCTCGATCGGGACGAGCCAGCGCGGCTGGATCAGGAGGTCGATCGGGGACATGGGCGGCGGTGGGCCTGGGCGGAAACGGGGAGGATGCAGGCGGCGCGCGGGTCGCGCTGCGCCCGCGCACGGTCGCGGCTGCGGCGCGGACTCACTTGACGCGCGACATGTACTCGCCGGTGCGCGTATCGACCTTGATCGTCTCGCCTTGGGCCACGAACAGCGGCACGCGCACCACCGCACCGGTCTCGAGCTTGGCCGGCTTGCCACCGCCGCCGGAGGTGTCGCCACGCACGCCCGGGTCGGTCTCGGTGATCTCCAGTTCGACGAAGATCGGCGGGGTCACGGTCAGCGGCGCGCCGTTCCACAGCGTCATGATGCAGACCTCGTTGCCCTTGAGCCACTGCGCCGCGTCGGCCATCGCGGCCTTGTCGGCCGCGATCTGCTCGTGGCTGGTCGGGTCCATGAAATGCCAGAACTCGCCGTCGGAGTACAGGAACTCCATGTCGGTGTCCATCACGTCGGCCGCGTCGACCGAGTCGGTCGACTTCATGGTCATTTCCTGGGTGCGCCCGGTCTTGAGGTTGCGGTACCGCACGCGCGTGAACGCCTGCCCCTTGCCCGGCTTGACGTACTCGGTGTCGACGATCGTGCACGGGTAGCCGTCGACGATGATTTTCTGACCGTTCTTGACATCGTTCATGCCGTAACTGGCCATGCGCTGCTCCTGACGTGAATTTTGGTAATGGGGTCACGCGACGCCGTGGCGACCGCTAGAATGGCCGGTCCGCACCGTCGAATCCGCGAAAGTGATCCCGGCATGATACCTGCTAAACGGCCGCTCGCGCAGCCGCCGCGCTGGCAGCAGGCGTGGCGCGAGGCCGTGACCGACCCGCGCGAGCTGCTCGCGTTGCTGGGCCTGTCGGCACACGCCGGCGACCTGCTCGCCCCGGCTGACGCCGGCTTCGCACTGCGTGTGCCGCGCGGTTTCATCGCACGCATGCGCAAGGGCGACCCGCGCGATCCGCTGCTGCTGCAGGTGCTGCCGCAGGCGGCCGAACTGGGCGAGGTGCCCGGGTTCAGCCGCGACGCGGTCGGCGACCTGGGCGCGCGCGCCGCCCATGGCGTGCTGCACAAGTACCAGGGCCGCGCGCTGCTCATCGCCACCGGCTCGTGCGCGATCAACTGTCGCTACTGCTTCCGGCGGCACTTTCCCTACGCCGAGGAAACCGCGGCGGCCCACCACTGGGAGGCCGCGCTGGCCTACCTGCGCGAGGACGCCTCGATCGGCGAAGTGATCCTGTCCGGTGGCGACCCGCTGTCGCTGGCCACGGCCAAGTTGGCGGAACTGGGCGAGGCACTCGCACGGATCCCGCATGTCCGGCGCCTGCGCATCCATTCGCGCCTGCCGGTCGTGCTGCCCGAACGGATCGACCACGAATTCGTCCACTGGCTCGCGCACCTGCCGCTGCAGCGCGTGCTGGTGGTGCATGCCAACCACCCCAACGAAATCGATGCGGGTGTCGAGCACGCCTGTGCGGCGCTGCGCGAGGCCGGTGTGAGCCTGCTCAACCAGTCGGTGCTGCTGCGCGGGATCAACGACAGCGTGGCGGCGCTCGCCGCGCTGTCCGAGCGTCTGTTCGCCGCCGGCGTGCTGCCCTACTACCTGCACCTGCTCGACCGCGTGCAGGGCACCGCCCATTTCGAGGTCGACGAGATCCGCGCGCTCGCGCTGGCCGATGGCCTGCGCCGGACCTTGCCCGGCTACCTCGTGCCGCGACTCGTGCGCGAGGTGGCCGGAGCACCCTGCAAGACCCCGGTCGGGCATCGCGTGGCCATGGCGCAATGTGCCGGAATCGAGTAAATATCCATCCAGGCGCCGGATCGTGCTCGCACACGCCGACGCCTGCCGGCCGGAATGCCGGCCTCGTGCACCCTGCGAACGCCCGCGTCGCCGCATGGCGACCCGGGACAATGGAGACCTGACGCAGCCGCCATGACCAAGTCCGACACCATCATCAAACTCCTGCTCATCGACGACTCGGTGGAAAGCGCCGAGCAGATCATCAGCATCCTGCGCAACGGTGGCGTGGCGGTGCGACCCACACGTGCCAGCAACGAAGCCGAGCTGGAGGAGGCCTTCGCGCAGCCTGCCCACGCGCCCGACCTCGTGGTGGTGTCCCTCGACCGCACCTCGCTGGGCATCGCGCAGATCCGCGAGATCAGCGAGCGGCGCGGACGCGACAGCGCCCTGATCGTCACGGCGGCGCAGCTCAACGACGCCGCGGTGGTCAAGGCATTCCAGGACGGCGCACGCGCGGCGATGCTGCGCAGCTCGCATGAGCACGTGCAGATCATCGTGCGGCGCGAATACGAGGCGCTCGTCACGCGCCGCAGCGTGCGCAAGCTGGAGGCGTCGCTGCGCGAGTCCGAACGCCGTGCGGATGCACTGCTCGACTCTTCGCGCGACCCGATCGCGTTCGTGCACGAGGGTATGCACGTGCGCGCCAACCGCGCCTACCTGGAAATGTTCGGCTACGAGACGTTCGAGGACATCGAGGGCATGTCGATCCTCGACATGATCGCCGCGCCCGACACCGAGGACTTCAAGGCGCTGCTCAAGCGCCTGTCCAAGGGCGAAAAACCGCCGCAACGGCTCAATCTCAAGGCCCAGCGCGCCGACGGCGCCACCTTCGACGCGGCGATGGAGTTCGCCGCGGCCAGCTTCGAGGGCGAGCCGTGCCAGCAGATCACCTTCCGCCTGCAGACCGACGACCCGGACCTGCACGGCAAGCTCGATGAATTGCGCAGCAAGGACCTGGTCACCGACCTGTTCAACCGCACCCACATGCTTGGCGAGATCGAGACCGCCTGCGGCCTCGCCGCCAACGGCACGCTCGACCAGGCGCTGTTGCTCATCGAACCCGATGGCTTCCGCGCGGTGCTCGACAACATCGGCATCGGCAGCGCCGACCTGCTGCTTGGCGACATCGCCGCGCTGCTGCGCAAGGCGCTGCGCGAGGGTGACATCGCCGGCCGCGTCGGCGACCACCTGTTCGCGGTCCTGCTGCGCCAGCGCGATGCCGCCGCGGTGACCCAGTTCGCCGAAAGCCTGCGCAGTGCCTTCGCCGAACACATCTTCGAAATCGGCAAGAAATCGGTGGGCCTCACCGCAAGCCTCGGCGGCGTGCTGCTGGGCGAGAAGAACGCCAATGCCACCGGCCTCATGAACGACGCAGCGGCCGCGCTGCGCCAGGCCCAGACCGACGGCGGCAACCGCGCCCAGATCCATGACCCGTCGGCGCAGGACAAGGCCGCGGTCGCCCGCGCGCAGCAGTGGCTCAAGGCCATCGACGATGCGCTGGCCAACAACGGCTTCGTGCTGTATTACCAGCCGATCATTGCGCTGCACGGCGCGGAAGGCGGCGGCGACTTCTTCGAAATCCTGCTGCGCATGAACGGCCCCAATGGCGAGATCCTGCCCGGCCATTTCCTGCCCATCGCCGAGCGCAGCGGGCGCATGCCGGCGATCGACCGCTGGGTGATCGCCAAGGCGATCCATGCGATCGCCGAACGCGAGCGCGCGGGCCACCGCACCACGTTCTTCATCAAGCTCACGCCGCAATCGCTGGAGGACCAGACGCTGGTGTCGTGGATCGCCCAGCAGCTCAAGAGCGAACGCCAGCGCGGCGACTCGCTCGTGTTCGAGATGCCCGAAAGCAAGGTGGTGACCAGTCTCAAGCAGGTGCACGCGTTCGCACGCGCGCTCGAGCAGATCCACTGCAATTTCGCCCTTGAGCAGTTCGGCGCGGGACTCAACTCGTTCCAGCTGCTCAAGCACGTGCCCGCGCGCTACCTCAAGATCGACCGCCACTTCATGGCCGACCTGCCCAAGCAGAAGGACAACCAGGAAAAGGTCAAGGAGATCTGCAACCAGGCCCACCAGATGGGCAAGCTCACGGTGGCCGAGTTCGTCGAGGATGCCGCGAGCATGTCGATCCTGTTCGGCTGCGGCGTCAACTTCGTGCAGGGCAACTTCCTGCAGGAGCCGGAAAAGGTCCTCAGCCACGCGGCCTGAGGGATCCGGGCCGGCCGCAAGGCGGCCGGCCCGTGGCCCTCGCGCTCACTGCGCCGCGCGCAGCGCCGCGATGCGCTCTTCGAGCGGCGGATGGCTCATGAACAGGCGGCTCACGCCGCCGGCACCCGACACGCCGAACGCGGCCAGCGCCTTGGGCAGGCTGTTCTCGCCGTGGTTGCCGGCCAGGCGCTGCAGCGCCGCGATCATCGCGCCACGCCCGGCCAGTTGCGCGCCGCCCGCATCGGCGCGGAATTCGCGCCAGCGCGAGAACGCCATCACGATGAGCGAGGCGAACAGCCCGAGCACCAGTTGCAGCACCAGCACGATGCCGAAATAGGCAAAGCCGGCACCGCCCTCGCGATTGCCGCTGATCGCGCGGTCCACCAACGTACCGATCACGCGCGCCAGGAAGATCACGAAGGTGTTGAGCACGCCCTGCAGCAGGGTCATCGTCACCATGTCACCATTGGCCACGTGGCTGATCTCATGGCCGAGCACCGCATCGACCTCGCTGCGCTCCATGCTCTGCAACAGCCCCGTGCTCACGGCCACGAGCGAGCTGTTCCTGCTCATGCCGGTCGCGAATGCGTTCATCTCGGGGGCATCGTAGATCGCCACCTCGGGCATGCCGATGCCCGCCTTGTCGGCGTGGCGGCGCACGGTGTCGAGCAGCCACTGCTCGGTGGCGTTGCGCGGCTGGGTGATGACCTGCGCGCCAGTCGACATCTTGGCGACGAACTTGGACATCGCCAGCGAAATGAACGAGCCGCCCATGCCCAGCACCGCGGACATCACCAGCAGGCCCTGGAAGTTGATGCCGCCGTGCCGGTACGCATACACGTCCAGCCCGGTGAGCTTGACGACGAGGGTGAGCAGCGCCATCACGGCGAGGTTGGTCAACAGGAACAGTACGATACGCAGCATGCAGGACTCCGGCACCAGGTTGCGGCACGAGTGGGGATCGTACGCGAAATGCGCGCACGAACCACCCATAGGGCGCGACGGCCCCGCTTTCAAGGCCCAGCCTGAATCGCGCCCATGCGTGGGCCTCGCTGCGCCGTGGACCGCAGGCCGATGAACGCCCGTCCTTGCGGTCGCTTCGCCCCCTCGCCGAGCGGTCGCCTGCACCTGGGCTCGCTGGTGGCCGCGCTCGGCAGCTGGCTGTTCGCGCACGCCGCGGGCGGCCGCTGGCTCGTCCGCATCGAGGACCTGGACCGCGAACGCGAAGTCGCCTCGGCGACCCGGCATATCATCGCCACGCTGGCCGCGTTCGGCCTGCATCCGGATGCGCCGGTCGTGCGCCAGAGCACGCGCACCGGGCTGTACCGCGCCGCGCTGCAGCGCCTGGCCGATGCGGGCCACGCCTACCGCTGCTGGTGCAGCCGCGGCGACCTGGAGCCGCTGGGCGGGATCCACCCGCCCACCTGCGTGGCGCGGCCGGGGCCGCGCGAACCGGCCTGGCGCTTGCGGGTGGGCGAGGCCTGTCTCGGTTTCGATGACCGCATCTGCGGTCCGTACCGACAGCAACTGGCGACCGCGGTCGGCGATTTCGTGATCTGGCGCGCCGACGGCGCCTGCGCCTACCAGCTCGCGGTGGTGGTCGACGACGCCGCCCAAGGCATCACCGAGGTGGTGCGCGGCGCGGATCTGCTCGACTCCACGCCGCGCCAGCTCCTGCTGCAGCGCCTGCTCGGCCTGCCCCAACCCAGCTACGCCCACTTGCCGCTGGTGCTCGATGCACAGGGACGCAAGCTGAGCAAGCACGAGGATGCACGGCCGGTCGAGGCCGGCGCGCCGTTGCCTGCGCTGCGTGCGGCATTGCGCGTGCTCGGTCAGCAGGTGGCCTCGGCCGGATCGGTCGCCGACGTGCTCGCACATGCGCTGCGCACGTTCGATGCTGAACGCATTCCCGCATCACGCGCGCCCGACGATTGCCGCAGCGCGTAATGCATCCGCACAATGGATGCGCACAATCACCTTGCTGGTGCCGCCAGGCACCGGATCTTTTCCCAACAGGAGTTCATCATGACGGCACGCGTCGCCCTCGTTACCGGAGGTACCGGCGGCATCGGTACGGCAATTTGCAGGCATCTGGCCTCGCTCGGCCACAAGGTCGCCACCAATTACCGTGACGAGGCCAAGGCCAAGGCATGGCTGGAAGCGCAGCAGAAGGAAGGTTTCGACTTCACCATCGTCAAGGGCGACGTGGCCAGCGCCGACGCCGCCGCGGCCATGGTGCACGAGGTCGAGCAGCGGCTCGGCCCGGTGGAAATCCTCATCAACAATGCCGGCATCACGCGCGACACCACCTTCCACAAGATGAGTGCGCAGCAGTGGCAGGACGTGATCAACACCAACCTCGGCTCCTGCTTCAACGTCACCCGCCCGGTCATCGACGGCATGCGCGAGCGCAAGTGGGGCCGCATCGTGCAGATCAGCTCGATCAACGGCCAGAAGGGCCAGTACGGTCAGGCCAACTACGCGGCGGCCAAGGCCGGCATGCATGGCTTCACGATCTCGCTGGCGCAGGAGAACGCCAAGTTCGGGATCACCGTCAACACGGTGTCGCCCGGCTACGTCGGCACCGACATGGTGATGGCGGTGCCCGAGGACGTGCGCAACAAGATCGTCGCGCAGATCCCGGTCGGGCGCCTGGGCGATCCCGACGAGATCGCGTTCGCGGTCGGCTTCTTCACCGACGAACGCGCACGCTGGATCACGGGTGCCAACCTCGCGATCAACGGCGGCCAATACATGGGTTGGTAGCGCACGCGCCTATCCGGCGCCCTCCGGCGCCGGATGCGTGCGCTACCAGGTGAGACAGGGATGTCGAACGGGCTGCGCCGCACGGATGCCTGCTTGCGATGTCGCGCCTATCCGGCGCCCTCCGGCGCCGGATGCGTGCGCTACCAGGTGAGACAGGGATGTCGAACGGGCTGCGCCGCACGGATGCCTGCTTGCGATGCCGCGCCTATCCGGCGCCCTCCGGCGCCGGATGCGTGCGCTACCAGGTGAGACAGGGATGGCGAACGGGCTGCGCCGCAGGGACGCCTGCTTGCGATGTCGCGCCTATCCGGCGCCCTCCGGCGCCGGATGCGTGCGCTACCAGGTGAGACAGGGATGGCGAACGGGCTGCGCCCGCATCGCGCCGCGGTCCGCGTGCGGGTCCGAGCGCATCGTGCCGTCCCTGCAAAGGACGGAACGGGTGTCGGTCCACGCGCGGCGGCCGACCCATGACACCGCGCAGGCACCCGCGCATGCTGCGCCCGCGATCGCCACGGCGCGCCGCCTCGGCTTGCCCCGCCCACGGGCGGCCTCGGCGCGGCGCGACCGCAAACTGGTGCGCCGCATCACATTCTGCTAGCTTGGGCGCATGACTACGCCCCGCACGATCAAGAAATACCCCAATCGCCGCCTCTACGACACCGAGATCTCGAGCTACATCACGCTTGAGGAGATCCGCCAGCTCGTGCTCGACAACGAGGAGTTCGAGGTACGCGACGCCAAGACCGGCGAAGACCTCACGCGCTCGGTACTGCTGCAGATCATCGCCGAGTACGAGGAACGCGGCCAACCCATGTTCACGAGCAAACTGCTGTCGCAGATCATCCGTTTCTACGGTGACTCGATGCAGGGCTTCATGGGCGCCTACCTCGAGCGCAGCCTGCAGGTGTTCCTCGACCAGCAGCAGCAGTTCCGCAGCCAGCTCAACAACATGCTCGGCCAGGGTCCGTGGTCGATGCTCAACGACCTCACCGAGCGCAACATGGACATGTGGAAGTCTCTGCAACAGGGCTTCCTGAGCGCCGCGGCGAGCAGCATGCGCGGCGGTACCGCCGGCGCCACCGAGCAGGCCAAGAAAGACTCCAAATCCTGACCCCGGCCGCGGGTCACGTGGTGGCGGTGCCGCGGCGCCGCGCGCGTGACCTGCGCGCACCTGATTGCGCAAGAGGACACCCATGAACGATCGCATCGCCCTCGTCACCGGCGGTATCGGCGGACTCGGCACCGAAATCTGCAAGGAACTCGCACGCAGCGGTCGCCGCGTGGTGGCGGCCGACTTGGCCGCGCGCAGCGAGCGCATCGAGCAGTTCCGCAGCGAGATCGCCGAATTCGGCGAGGCGATCCGGTTCGAGCCACTGGACGTGGCCGACCGCGAGTCCTGCGCCAGCCTGGTCAAGCGCGTGGGCGAGCAACAGGGCACGATCTCGATCCTCGTCAACTCCGCCGGCATCACCCGCGACACCAGCCTGCGCAAGATGGACGGCGCGCAGTGGGACGATGTGCTGCGCATCAACCTCGGCGGCATCTTCAACATGTGCCGGCTCGTGGTCGATGGCATGACCGCGCAGGGCTTCGGCCGCATCGTCAACATCTCCTCGGTCAATGGCCAGACCGGCCAGTTCGGCCAGACCAACTACTCGGCCGCCAAGGCCGGCGTGCACGGATTCACGATGGCGCTCGCGCGCGAAGTGGCCAGGAAGGGCGTCACCGTCAACAGCATCTCGCCCGGCTACTGCGACACGCCGATGGTGCGCGCGGTGCCCGAGGACATCCGCAACCAGATCATCGCCTCGATCCCGGTCGGCCGGCTCGGCCAGCCAAGCGAGATCGCACGCACGGTCGGCTTCCTCGCCGACGATGCCGCCGGCTACATCACGGGTGCCAACATTCCGGTCAACGGCGGCTACTTCATGAGCTTCTGAGCGCCTGCGGCCCGCAGGTCGGACGCCTCGCCCTTCTCGCCCGCCCGCAGGCTCCGCGGCCGGCGCTGGCCGCTCTCAGTAGCCGTAGCCGTCGATGAAGATGAAATCGTCCGCCACGCGCACGCAGTCATAGGTCAGGTCGATGCGAGCGCCGGTTTCGATCACCTCGAAATCGGTGACCTTGGGACTGGGCGTACCGTCGGCGAACACGTGTTCGTCGATGCCCAAATCGGCCCACTTGGCCGTGGTGTAGCGATCCGACTCGCCCGTGAGTGCGATGTTGCCGCCATCGGCGAGCAGCATGCCGTACTTCTTGAGCGTGCGCAGCAACACCTGGGCCGCAGGGTTGTACTGGCTGATGTCGAAATCTGCCCGCAGCCGCAGCCGCGATCCGTACGGCAAGGTCGTCGCCGGTCCGCTCGGCGCACCAGCATGGGTGGCCGGGTGCACGTACACGCCCGCGGCCATGCGCGCATTGGGCAGGATGAAGCGGATCGCATGGCCAATGTCGCCATGGACCGCCACCGCCGCGGCCACCTCGTCGGCGTTGAACAGCAGCGGCGCGACCGGAAAACCGGCTGCGTCGGTGCTGGTGCACTGCTCGCCGCGCCCTTGGCGCGGATAGCGGCGGGTGAGGTCCCAACGCACGGCGCATCCGGTATCCACCACGCCGCCGGGCACGTCGGCGCCATAGGCCTCGTACAGCGTGTTGCCCTGCACCACCAGCAGGTGGCAGTCGCCGCCGCTGGTGCAGCGGTAGCCGTCTTCGCCCTCCACCGCGCCGCCTGCGGGCAACGGGAACTGGAATCCCACCTCGCAATCGGGCTCCCAGCCACCCGCCGCCACCGGCAGCGTAGGCGTTGCGGGCGTGGCGTGCAGCACGTACATCGTGAAATCGATGCGCAGCTCATCACCGGCGCCCCAGCCCCCAAGGCCCTGCAAGGTTGCAAGCATCGATGCCGAATCCGCCGCGAGCGGCGCCTGGCTCACGTCGCGCGTCCACTCGGCGCCGGCAGGGAACTGCGGCAACGGCAACGCCCCGGCCGCGAGTGGGACGCCCAAGGCAAGCAACGCGAACATGCGCTTCATCACTGTCTCCTCGCAGCAGGGTCGCCGCAACGGTCTGGCCAGGTCACCAGACCAGGTCGGCGGGCACGTCATCCTCCGGCTCGGCATGCGGGTCGCACAACAGCACGAGGCTGTCCGCATCGATCGCCTGCGCCGCGAGCGCCTGCTCGCGGCTCACCAGCAGGTAGCGCCCCGCCAGTTGCACCACGGCCAGTTCCCCGCCATTGAGGCGCGGCAACTGCTCGGCGGTGACATAGACGCGCCGGATCTTGTTGTGGTGGGGGAAATGGCGCGGGATGTCGGCATCGGCCGCGTTCTGGCCCTTGCCACCGAGCAGCGCGGCAAGCTTGAGCTTGCGCTCGCGCTTTTCCCGCGCGCGCGCCTCGGCCTCGCGCTGCTCACGCTCGCGTGCTTCGCGCTCGTCCTTGCTGCGCAGGGCCCAGGCCTTGGCCAGGTCGATTTCGCCGCGCTCGGCCTTGCCGCGCTTGTCGCCCGGCGTCGGTCTGCCCGCAGGCGGCGCCTTGCCACGAGCGGCCGCCGGCGCCCGTGGTGGCCGTGGCTTGGCCTCGGTCTTGGCTGCCGGCTTGAATCCGGCCTTGAGCAGCTGATCGCGCAGTGAATCGGACATGGTGGCCAATGATGCAGACCAAGCGGAAGGGCATCCCCGGAACAAAGTGTGCCGCCAGCCATGACCCTTGAAAAGTGCGACCGTGGCGGATCATCCATGCCAGGCCTGCCTGCCCCGGCCAGCCGTGCGGGCGTGGCCAGGGACCAGCGCTCAATAGTGCGGCGGTGGCGGCTCGTCCTGCGCGGCCTGCGCGAGTGAACCGCGCAGCGCCTGCAGGTCGACACGCAGCGATTCCAGCGTGTTGCGCAGCGCAAGCAACTGGCGGTCATGGGCGGCCACCGTATCGTTGAGCACGCCCACCGTGTCGTCGAGGAACGACAGGCGCACCTCGAGTTCGGTCAGGCGCTGCTCCAGGCTCGCCGCCATCGCGTTCAGCCGCCCAGGGTTTCGATGAGGTGGCGGCCGTGGCGGGCACCGATGGCACCGCTGGCCTCGTGCCGCGCCAGCGCGAGGTCGGCCGCGGCCATCTCGCGCACGAGTTCGGCGAAGCTCGTCCTCGGCGTCCAGCCCAGCCGCTCGCGCGCCTGGCTCGGGTCGCCCAGCAGCGTTTCCACCTCGGCCGGCCGGTAGTACTGCGGATGGACCCGCACCACCACGTCGCCCACCTTGGGTGCGAGCCCGTCGCGCTGCACGCTGGCCACCACCGCGCGCTCGTCGGCGCCACTGCCCTCGAACGCAAGCTCGATCCCCATCTCGCGCGCGGCAAGCAGCACGAACTCGCGCACCGAATGCTGGATGCCGGTCGCGATCACGTAATCGGTGGGCTGGTCCTGCTGCAGGATCAGCCACTGCGCCTCGACGAAATCGCGCGCGTGGCCCCAGTCGCGGCGGGCATCGAGGTTGCCCAGATACAGGCCATGCTGCAGACCGCAGGCGATGCGCGCGAGCCCGCGCGTGATCTTGCGCGTGACGAAGGTCTCGCCGCGGATCGGCGATTCATGGTTGAACAGGATGCCGTTGCAGCCGTAGATGCCGTAGGCCTCGCGGTAGTTGACCGTGATCCAATAGCCGTACAGCTTGGCCACGCCGTAGGGCGAGCGCGGATGGAATGGCGTGGTCTCGCGCTGCGGCACCTCGCGCACGAGGCCGTACAGTTCCGACGTCGAGGCCTGGTAGAAGCGGCAGCGATCGCCCAGGCCGAGGCTGCGGATCGCTTCCAGCACGCGCAGCGTACCGATGCCGTCGGCATTGGCGGTGTACTCGGGTTCCTCGAACGACACCGCGACGTGGCTTTGCGCGGCAAGGTTGTAGATTTCGTCGGGCCTGACCTGCTGCACCACGCGCAGGATGCTCAGCGAGTCGGTGAGGTCGCCATAGTGCAGGTGCACGCCCGCGCGCGTGTCGTCGAGTTCGTGGTGCAGATGGTCGATGCGCTCGCTGTTGAACGAGGACGAGCGCCGGCGCAGCCCATGCACCTCGTAGCCCTTGGCCAGCAACAGTTCGGCGAGGTAGGCGCCGTCCTGTCCCGTGATGCCCGTGATCAATGCCCGTTTCTGTTCCATCGCGCGCTGCTTCCCGGTCGAAAACGGGCGATGTTAGCGGGCTGTCCGGGCGAAAGACAGCCGGGGCGGCTCAAACCGGCGCCACCGGATCGAGCACGCTGCGACCACGGCCGATGCCGTAGTAGGCGATGCCGGCGGCCTCGACGGCAGCCGGTTCGAAGATGTTGCGGCCGTCGAACAGTACCGGCGTGCGCAGACTGGCGCGGATGCGCTCGAAGTCGGGACTGCGGAACGCCTTCCACTCGGTCACGACCACCAGCGCGTCGGCGCCGGCCAGCGCCTCATAAGGCTGCCCGCACAGCACCAGGTCGGCGCGATCACCGTACAGGCGGCGTGTCTCGGCCTGTGCTTCGGGATCGAAGGCGCGCACGACCGCGCCGGCCTGCCACAGCGCCTGCATGAGCACGCGACTGGGTGCCTCGCGCATGTCATCGGTATTGGGCTTGAACGCCAGTCCCCACAGCGCGATCACCTTGCCGCGCAACCCGCCGGGAAAATGTCGCTGCAGCAACGTGAACAACTTGTCCTTCTGCGCCGCATTCACGGCCTCGACCGCACCGAGCAGGCGCGCCTCGTAGCCGTGCTCGCGCGCGGTGTGGGCCAGCGCCTTGACGTCCTTGGGGAAGCACGAACCGCCGTAGCCCGCGCCGGGATAGATGAAGTGGTAGCCGATGCGCGGGTCCGAGCCGATACCGCGGCGCACGTGCTCGACGTCGGCGCCGACCTGCTCGGCGATGTTGGCAATCTCGTTCATGAAGCTGATCTTGGTCGCGAGCATCGCGTTGGCCGCGTACTTGGTCAGTTCGGCCGAACGCACATCCATAAGCACGATGCGCTCATGGTTGCGGTTGAATGGCGCGTACAGGCTGCGCAAGAGCTCGACCGCATCTGCGTCATCGGCGCCGATGACGATGCGGTCGGGACGCAGGCAATCCTGTACCGCGGCGCCTTCCTTGAGGAACTCGGGGTTGGACACCACCTGGAACTCGACCTGCGCGCCGCGCCGGGCGAGTTCACGCGCGATCGTCGTGCGCACCGCGTCGGCGGTTCCCACCGGCACCGTCGACTTGTTGACGATTACCGCGGGCCGCTGCAGGTGCATGCCGATCGTGCGCGCCACCGCGAGCACATGGGACAGGTCGGCACTGCCATCCTCCTCGGGCGGTGTGCCGACCGCGATGAAGATGACCTGCGCATGCCCGATCGCGGCGGCGGCATCGGTGCTGAATCGCAACTGGCCACTGGCGTGGTTGGCGCGCACCAGCGGCTCCAGCCCGGGCTCGTAGATCGGCACGTGGCCGCGTTCGAGACCCGCGATCTTGGCGGCGTCGACATCCACGCACATCACATGGTTGCCTACCTCGGCCAGGCAGGTTCCGGTGACGAGCCCGACATAACCGGTTCCGAAGATCGATATGCGCATGCCGCCCCCTTGCGTGACTCCATCGCGCGGATCCACCCGCGCATCATGCCGACCGCCGTCCCACAAACACGAAAGGCGCACCGCAACCGGTACGCCTTTCGCATCGAGCCAGGCGATCGGGTCCTACTTCTTGACCGGCTCGACCTTGGCGGCGGGCTTGGCGGCGGGCTTGGCAGCCGGCGCAGCGGCGGCCGGCTTTTCGATGTCGAGCAGTTCGACTTCGAAGATCAGCGTCGCATTCGGGCCGATCTGGCCCGGGCCATGCTCGCCATAGGCCAGCTCGGACGGCACGAACAGCTTGTACTTGGAGCCGACCGGCATGAGCTGCAGGCCTTCGCTCCAACCCTTGATCACGCCATTGAGCGGGAACGTGGCCGGCTGGCCGCGATCGTAGGAACTGTCGAACTTCTCGCCGTCGATCTTGGTGCCCAGGTAGTTGACCTTGACCGTGTCGGTCTCCTTCGGCTTGGCGCCGCTGCCCTGCTTCTCGACCAGGTACTGCAGGCCCGAAGCGGTGGTCTTGACGCCGGCCTTGGACTTGTTGGCGGCAAGGAAGGCTTCGCCTTCCTTCTTGTTCTTCTCGGCCGCGACCTTCTGCTCGGCAACGCGCTTGGCCTGCATCTGCTTCATGAATTCCTGGCGCACCTGCAGTGCTTGTTCCTGCGTGAGCGAGGTCTTCTCACCCTTGAGCGTGGCTTCCAGCGCCTGCTCGACGACCTTGACGTCGATGTCGTCCTTGATCTGGGTGAGGCCGCGGCCGATGTCCATGCCGATCATCGTGCTGATGCTGTGCTTGTCGACCTTGACCGTCGGCTCCGCCTTCTTGGCGGCATCGGCCTTGGCCGGTTCCTGCGCGATCGCGCCAACGGCGAAGGTCGCCGCCAGTGCGGCCACAAGGGTCTTGTGCATGAAACGCGTCATGTTTGCTCCTGAAAGGTGGAATTGCCGGACACTGCCCGGGGGGCGTCACGCCCGTCTGCGCGCGGCCGCGTATGCGGGACCGCGTATTGTGAACATCGCACCCGCCGTTGGCAACGCCGCGCGGGCGAGTCCGGTCAGGCCGATGGCCACACCGGTCGCCGGCGCCACCGCCCTTCCCGTCCGATGCGAGCCGCTGTGACCGCAGGGCGGGCGCAAGGTTCCAGCGCCCGTGGCACGCCGGTCGCCCGGGTCCCTCAGCGGTCCAGGCGGTTCACTCCAGTGCGTCGCGCAGCGCGGCCGGCAGATGGCGTCGCGCAAGGTCGCTGGACACATGCCATTGGCCATCGGTATCGAGTGCCCACTGCAGGTACTTGTCCTTCAGCCCGGAAGGCTGGTCGGCAAGCCATACCAGGATGCCGCACTCGCCATCCACATCGTCGATCGGACCCACCTCGATCGAGGCGACCGCCGGCCCGGCATAGGATTCGGCCGCGCCGATGTCGCCATCACCGTTGCGCGGGCAGGTGCCGTTGGCCTGGCTCCAGGCCTCCACCGCGGGCTGCAACGCCTGGCCCGCGACTACCGCCTGCGCGACTTGCGCGCGCATGCGGTAGTCGTGGTAGGCGGGAATCGCGATCGCGGCGAGGATCCCGAGCACCGCGATGCCGAACACGAAGATGGCTGCGCCGACGATGACCCACACGGCGGTCCTGGACGATCCCGATCCACCGCCCGCACCCGGCGCCCGCGCCGCAATGCCGGGAATGCGCCCGGCCGTGGCCGCGGCAGGCGACGCAGGCACGGGCCCCGCGGCCACCACCACCAGCCCCAGTTCGGCGGCCACCTGCGCCAGCGGCAACCAGCCTGGCAGGCCCTCGCGCCACACCAGCGTCTGCCCGTCGACGCGCCCCTCTCGGCACAGCGCGACCAGCGCCTGCGCCGACAACGGCCCCTGCTGCTGGAACTGCGGGTCGGAATAGAACCAATCGCTCATTGCCTGCTCCCGTGTCATCAAAGTCGCGCCGAGCGCTTCATCGCCAGGTAATGGCTGACCAGCGCCGCCGGCAATTGTGCACAGGTCACGTCGAGCACGTCGGCACGCTGCGCGCGCAGCGCCGCATGCACGCGCTCGCGTTGCTCGATGTACTGCGCCATCGCGCCGAGGTGAACCGCATCGTCGAGGTCGCGCACCGGCCGCTGCAGGCCCTGTGCGACCACGTCCTCGCGCAGGCTAGCCACGCACACCAGGTGGCGGCGCTGCAGCTGGCGCACCGCCGCAAGCAGGTCCTCGACATCCTCGTCGCGCGCGTTGGTCAGCAACAGCACGAGGCAGCGTCGCGGCTGGCGCGCGGCCAACGTCGCCACCGCGTCGAGGTAGTCGGTGGCCACCGCGCTGGGCTTGAGGTCGAACAATGCGTTGAGCAGCACGTCGATCGTGGCCAGCCCGCGCCGTGGCGCCACGAAGCGGCCGTCGCCACCCGCCGCGAGCAGGCCGACCGCATCGCCCTGGCGCAGTGCGATCCAGGCCACCATCAACGCGGCATTGAGCACGTGGTCGAAGTGCGACAGCAGGCCATCCCGCGCCAGCAGGCGCCGGCCGGTATCGAGCAGCAGCATGACCTGCTGATTGCGCTCGTCCTGGTATTCGCGCGAGATGAGCTTGCGCATGCGCTGGGTCGCCTTCCAGTCGACCTGCCGCATCGAATCGCCGAGCCGGTACTCGCGCAGCTGCTGGAACTCGGTGCCTTCGCCGCGCCGTCGCTTGAGGTGCGCGCCGATCACGCGCGAGGCCTGCTCGGCGCCGACCAGCGCGAGCTTGGCCAGCGGCGCGAAGTTCGGATACACGTGCAGCGTCTGGCTTGCCGCCGCGCACCGCTGCTGCCACCACAGGCGCAGCGGCGAATGCAGGCGCAGCATGCATCCGCCGAACTCGAAACGGCCGCGCTCGGCCGGTGTCAGCCTGTAGCTCAGGCGCAGCTCGCGCTGCGGCGCCACGCTCACGCGTTGCGGCAGCATGCACACCGGCCACGCCCCCGGATGCAGGTCGTGCACGTCGACCCGCAGCGGCGTCGCCGCATCATGGCGCAGGCGCAGCGCCACCTCGCGCTCCAGCCCGACCGGCACGGTCGACGCCACCTCGCGGCTCACGCGCGGCGTGGGCAGGCGGCGCAGTTGCAGTGCATCGAGCCAGGCCACCACCAGCAGCCCGAGCGCAAAGACCACGAGCGCCCCCGCGGGCAGCCAGCCCAGCGCCACCGGCAGGCCCAGCCCCGCCAGCGCCAGCAGTGCCACCACGAGTGCAGGCGCGGGCGTCACTGGCGCGGCGCTTCGACCTTGGCCAGCAGCGCTTCGAGCACATCGTCGATGCGCCGTCCCTCGATCTGCATCTCGGGCGCGAGGCTCAGGCGATGACGCAACGCCGGCTTGGCGATCGCGCGCACGTCGTCGGGGGTGGCGAAATCACGCCCGTCGATCGCCGCCTGGGCGCGCGCCGCGCGTACCAGCGCCAGCGAACCACGCGGCCCCGCGCCCATCGCCAGGCCGGGCCACTCGCGCGTCGCCCGCACGATGCGCACCGCGTAATCGAGCACCACCGGATCGACGCGTACGCTCGCGGTGCCCGCCTGCATCGCCAGGATGTCGGCCGGTCGCGCCACCGCGCGCACGCGCGAGAGGTCGAAATCGTTGGCGCTGCGGCCCGCGCTCACGCTCGCCACCATGCGCACTTCCTCGGCATGCGGTGGATAAGGCATGTTGATCTTGAGCAGGAAGCGATCGAGCTGTGCCTCGGGCAAGGGATAGGTGCCTTCCTGCTCGATCGGGTTCTGGGTCGCGATCGTCAGGAACGGTGGTTCGAGGGCGAAGCTGCGCGACTCGATCGTGACCTGCAGTTCCTGCATCGCCTCCAGCAACGCCGCCTGGGTCTTGGCCGGCGCGCGGTTGATCTCGTCGGCCAGCAACAGGTTGGTGAACACCGGACCCCGGCGGATGCGGAAGCTCTCGCTCTTGGGGTCGTAGAACGCATGTCCGCTCACGTCGCTGGGCATGAGGTCGGGCGTGAACTGCACGCGCGCGTAGCTGCAGTCGAGGGCCGCCGCGAGCGCGCGCACCAGCAGGGTCTTGCCCAGCCCGGGCGCGCCCTCGATCAGCACGTGGCCGCCGGCCAGCAGCGCGATGAGCAGTTGGTCGAGCACCTCGCCCTGGCCGACGAAGGCATGGCCGATCTGCGCGCGGATCCGCGCGCAGCGCTCGGCCAGCGCGGCACCGGTCAGCGCAGGCGGCGCGGGGGCGGTGGAAGGAGACGGCTCATTCATGTGGGGGCATCCCGATTGGAGCGCGGCCGGTGGCCGCGCGATGAAGGTCTGGCATGGCGGTGCTCACCGCAGTCTCCACCCGGCCAGGAACTGCACGGCCGTTTGGAACACGTTGGGATCGTTGATGTCGGTGGGTTGCAGGGCCGTGCGCACGCGCGTGGCCGGCACGCCCGTGCGCGTGGCCAGCACCGCGATGAGTTCCTCGCCCTCCAGCGCCGCCAGCTGCGGATCCTCGCGCTGCAGACGCATGTCGAAGGCGCGCCGCAGCGGCGCATACAACGCGCTGGCCTTGTGGTTGCGGAACACGAACTCGCCCGCCGCATCGATATGCTCGCACAGCGCACGACGGCCGGCCTCGGGCGTGGGCAGCAACGGGCCGAAGCGGCGCGCGCGCAGCCACAGCCAGGCCAGCAGCGCGAGCAGCGCCGGCAGCAGCACCGGCCAGCCGTGGCGCACCAGCAGCACGTGCAGCGCGGGTACGTCGGTGGCATAGACGAGATGGACGCGACCACCCCGCAGCAAGGGTGCCAGTACCTGCCAGCCCAGTTCGGCATTGCTGTCCTGGTCGAGCTGGTCGTTGCGCAGGAAGTCGAGATCGCCCAGCGCCGACCACACGCCCTCACCCCACGCCGCGCGGCCGAGGAAGTAGCCCTCGGGCCCGTCACCGGCGAGCACCTCGAACGCATCGGCATCGGCCTCGGCGTCCGCGAGCGAGAAGGTGCTGGCGAAACAGTATCCCGGTCGCTCGGCCTTGGCGCCGGGCGCCTTGGCCGCAGCTGCGCGCAAGCGCACGCACTGGATGTCATCGTGCAGCACCAGCCCGAGTTGCTCGATCAGGTCGCCGGGACGATCGGGCGCGCCCGCGGGCAGGCCGAACAGCAAGGCGCCACCACCCTCGAGCCAGTCCAGCAACTGGTCGACCTGTGCGCTGCCGAGCGTGCGCACGTCACCACCCAGCACCAGCGTGTCGTGCGGCCCCAGGGCCAGCCCGCGCAGGTTGAGGTAAGCGTGCGAGGTGACCCCGTAACCGCGCGCGACCAGGACCTTCTGCAGCGCATACAAGGAATTGTAGGCAGCCTCGCCCTGCAGTGGCGCGGGCATCTCGACCTCGACCCGCTCGTACCTGAGGTACCACCACACCGCGAGCACGAGCCCGAGCAGCGTGACGATCGCAGCGATGATCCAGGACGTGGCGCGCGCGTTCATGGCGCCTCCGCGGTGGACGCGGGTTGCTGCCACTGGCGCAGCAGGTCCTCGACCACGGCAGGGCCGGGCGGGCGCTGCGCGTAGGCCGCCGCCTGCCACACACCCACGATGCGGCCGAACAGTTGCGCATATCCGGTGTCGCCCAGTGCACGCGCGTGGCGCAGGCACTGCGCCTCGGTGGCACCGGGTGGCAACGGCGCGCCCTGCACCTGCACCAGCCGCGCCACCGCCGCGCGATACAGCAGCGCGAGCGCATCGCGCATGCGCCCGGCCGCCACCCGTTCGCGCACCGCAGCCACGATGTCGGGCGGCAGCGGCTGCTCGGCCTCGATGTCGTGCTCGGTGGGCAGCGCGGCACCGGGCGATGCGCGCAGCCGCTCCGCGAGCGGCGGCAACCAGCGTCGCCAGTGGACCGCGACGAGCGCGAGCGCGACCGCGGCAAGGATCCACAACCCGTACTCGAACAGGAAGCCGAGTGCCCGCCCGATCGCCATCGCCCACTCCGGCGGCTCACCCGGTTCATCCGACTTGGCCGAATCACGCGCCTGCCAGCGCAGTTCGCGGCGCGTGCGGCGCAGGTCGTCTCCCGCATAGGCCTCACGCACCGCGGCATCGAAGGGCGCGGCATCGTCGCGCCAGGTATCGCCAAGCCACTGCTCGAGCGTGCGCCGGCCGCCTTCGGCTGCTTCTGGGGGCGTGGTGGCCTCGGCGGCCGCTTGCGTGGCGTCGTCCGCGTGCGCCGGCGGTGCCCCCAGCGTGCCCAACGCGCACGCGAGCAGCAGCGCCGCCGCGCTGCCGGCCAGCCGCGCGGCCATGCGCCGGAACGCCAGCTCGATGTCCCAGGCTTCCAGTTGCATGCGACGGTTGAGGTACAGGCCGAAACCGGCCCCGACGTAGAACGGCTCGACCACACTGGTGGCCAGCCACAGGGCCAGGTTGAGCAGCACCTGCGCCCACACGGGAGGATCGAAGAACAGGGTCTGGAACATCGCCCGGAGCGAAGGGTCGAGAAACTCGACGGGAACGAACATGAGCGCGAGCGCGAGGTAGGAAAAGTACAGCATCGCCTCGAGATTCACGCCGATGAACGTGAGCAGGCCCGCGGTGGCGCCATCGCCGCGCCCGAGCACGGATGCGCGTTCGCGCCGCTGTTCGCCACGCACGCCCTCGAGCAGGTCGATCGGCAGCAGCAGCGCCCGTGCGGGATGCAGGCGCCGCCACAGCAGCCACGGCACCACCGCGCGCCAGCCCCAGTGGCGCTGCGCCGCCAGCGTCTCGCGCAGGCCCGGCGCCTGGCCGAACACGCTGCGCGAGATCACGAACAGCACGCTGCGGTCGAACACGGGCTTGAGCCACCACATGAGGAACGGCGCCAACGTCAGCGCGCCCAGCAGGCCGCACAGCAGGTTGGCCAGCAGCCACGCCGGCAGCGTGAGCGCGAACCACGCGCCAAACACGCGCGCGGCGTTGGCGCGCACCAGTGCCAGGCCAAGATCGGTGGCCTCCCACGCGGTGCGCGCCCGCAGGCTGATGCCCAGGTCATCCACGCGCATCGGGCACGACCTCCGGCGCCGCCGAGCCACGCCCGCCGCGCCACAACCACAGCCCGATGAGCAGCCACAATCCCAGTCCAACCGCGTGCTTGACCCAAGCCGGCACCCATGCGATCGATGACCAGTACGCCTCGATGAACGCGGCGCCGACCAGCATCGCGAACACGCCGAGCACGAGCTTGGCGCCGACCACGCCCGCCTCGCCCAATGCACGTGCACGCGAGCGCCGCCCCGGCGCAAGCAAGGCCATGCCGATGTGCAGGCCCGCGCCGCCGCTGATCACGATCGCCAGCAGTTCGGGCGCGGAGTGGCCGGCGACGAAACTCCAGAACGGGCCGCCATGGCCGATCGCGGTGAGATGGCCGGCCACCGCACCGATGATGACGCCGTTGAACACGAGCACGAACACCGCGCCGATACAGGCGAGCAGGCCGCTGGCGAAGGTGCGGAAGCCGATGCTGACGTTGTTGTAGATGTAGTAGCCGAACATGCGCAGGTCGCTGCCCTCATCACGCCCGAGCCGCTCGGCGTGGAGCGCCGGGTCATACATGCGTTCGAACTGCGCCAGCTGCATCGGGTCGAACAACGAGTGGACGAGCTCGGGATGCACCTGCAGCAGTGCCACCACGGCGGCCAGTGGCAGGAACAGCAGCAGCGCGGCCACGGCCATGCAACGCCACTGCGCGCGCACCAGCCGCGGGAACGTTGCCGCGAAGAAATCCACGACCACGCGCAGGCGCGGCGGGCGCGGCTGGTACAGCTCCAGGTGGCCACGCTGCGCGAGGCCACGCAGGTGGGCAATGAGCTGCGCGCTGTAGTCACGTCGTTCCGCCAGCGCGAGCTGTTGACACAGGCGGCGCAGCGCGAGCGCGAACTCGCTCGCGGGCATGATCGCATCCGCCTGCATGCGCTGCGCGCGCTTGGTGGCCTCGCGCGCATCGAGCCAACGTTCGAACCGGTGCCACTCGGGTTCGTAACGCGCCTGGAACGCCTCCTGCTTCATGCCCGTCCCACGCACGCGGTCGCCATGCCATGCAGGCGCTGCACCGCCACGGCCCCGCGCGCATGGGTGAGGCCAGCAAGCAGGTCGGCCAGTTCCTGCTGGCGCTCGGGTGTCAGGCGCGCGCTGCGTTCGGCGAATTCGACCAGCGCGGCGCGTTCGGCCGGCAACAGGCCCGCTGGTGGCGCCACGGCCGGCGTGGCCGGCATCGCGGCCGCACGCAGCGGCGACTCGACGTACACCACCAGGGTTCGCGCGACGAGATCACCGATGCGGCGTCCTTGGGCGTCGCACAGGCTCGCCACCAGCCCGAAGCCGTAGCACAGCGGCAACACGTCCACCACGCGCAGGAGATTGCGCACGATCGAGGCCAACCACGTCACCGGTGTGCCATTGGCGTTGACCACGCGCAGCTTCATCACGCGCTTTCCCGGGGTCTGTCCGTTGCGCAACACCTCGAACAACACCGGGTACAGCCACGACACCGCGAACAGCACCAGCAGGAACAGGCCGATGCCGCTGCTGCCGAGCATGCCCAGCACGATGCTCGCCACAAACATGAGCGCGAAGCGAAGCATCAAGTCGAGTGCCCAGGCGCAGGCGCGCGGCAGCGCGCCTGCGCTGCGCAATTGCAAGGCGATGCCTTCGGGCGTCTCGACGACGGCCAGCGTGTCGATCATGGGCTGCCGCCGGTCAGGCGGCGGTTTTCACGACCATCGTGTCGGCGATGAGGTCGTGCAGGCAACGCCGGTCCTCGCGGAAGATGAGCAGCGGATCGGCGAGCGAAAACAGCCAGCCGATGAAGGGAATCGCGCCGAGCAGGCCCACCGGCACATAGCGCGCGAAGATGATGCGCAGCAACGAGCAGCGCTCGCCGTTGGTGCGCACGATGCGCACCTTGAGCAGGCGCTTGCCGATGGTCTGGCCATAGCGGTGCAACCAGATCAGGTTGAGCACCACGACCCCCAGCGCGTACAACCCGAACACCGTCAGCACGATGGTGCCGCCCGCACCCAGACCCGGCGTGTCGCCGTCCGAGGTGGCCCCGGCCATTGCCGGCACCAGCACCGCGATGAGGATCGCCGGGATCGCGATCACCGCCGCATCGAGCAGGTAGGCACCCAGGCGGACCACGCGCTCGGCCAGTTCCAGGGAATCATCGGCGACGACTTCCTGCACGCGTGCGGTCGGTGCGGCATAGGGGTTGAGCGGCGGTGGCGATGCGGCAGGTGACATGGTCGGCTCCTCGGGGACGTGACAACGGACTGGGACGTGCCAAGCGCAAGCCAAGCGGAAGCACAATCGGCGTGGCAAGGGACGAACTCTAACCGGCACCACGCAACCGCGACAATTGGCTGGCGCGGCGTCTCCGCGTCCAGGCCACGGCTGCGGCACAGGCGCGCTCTCCCCCACGCCACCGCGGTCCGACGCCGGTGGCCACTCCCCCCTGCCATCAGTCATGCGCCGCGCGTGTTGACATTGGGTTTTCTGGTGTTATAGTTCGCTACACCACTACTTCATCGAGCAACCAAGGAGACGACGATGAGCCCGACCCACCGCTACCACGATTTTCTCCACACCGCCTCACGACTGCCCAGCCACGTGCTGCGCACGATCCTGGTCTTGGCCGCCCTGGCCGGCACCGGCCTCACCCTCGGCGCGATTGCGCTGGAGATGAACGCGACCCACCCGGTCCGCCTCGAGTCGCTGGCGGTTCCAGCCACCCAGCCGACCACTGCCGCGGCGGCCCAGGCGCCGGTCATGCTGGCGACGGTGACGGTGCGGGCCGACAGCGCAACTGAAGTGGCAGACGCCGACGCTTCGGTGCTGCCGCCGCTGCGCGCGGTGTCGGCCAGCGCGGCGGGCACGCTGGTGCGCCGTGCTGCCGGAACCGCGCTGGTCATGCCCTACTATTCGTTTGCCAAGCCGCTGAGTGCCTCGATCGAGGAATGATGGCAATGAGCATCACCTGGAACGATTCGACGCCGATCTATCGCCAGCTGCGCGATCGCGTGGTGGCGATGATCCTCGACGGCGTCCTCAAGCCTGGCGATCCGTTGCCGTCGGTGCGCCAGGTGGCCGGTGAGTTCCAGATCAACCCGATCACCGTGTCCAAGGCCTATCAGGAACTCGTCGACGAGGCGCTCGTGGAAAAGCGCCGCGGCCTGGGCATGTATGTCACCGACGGCGCCCGCGCGGCACTGCTCAAGTCCGAGCGCGATCGCTTCCTGCACGACGAGTGGCCGGCGCTGCGCGAGCGCCTGAGCCGCCTCGGACTCGATCTCAAGCAACTCCTGGCCGAGGCCAGCAAGGAAACCAACCCATGAATGCGATAGTCCAGGCGCGCCACCTGAGCAAGTCCTACGGCAACACCAAGGCGCTCGATGACGTGAGCTTCGACATCGAGGCCGGGCGCATCGTCGGTCTGGTCGGCCCCAACGGTGCCGGCAAGACCACCGCGCTCAAGGCGATCCTCGGCCTGGCCGATTTCGACGGCGAACTCACCGTCAACGGCGTGGACCCGCGGCGCGAGCGCACCCGCCTCATGCAGGACGTGTGTTTCATCGCCGACGTCGCGGTGCTGCCGCGCTGGTTGCGCGTGGGCGAGGCCATCGACTTCGTGGCCGCTGTGCACCCGCGCTTCTCGCGCGACAAATGCAATGGCTTCCTCGCCCACACCAAGCTGGCGCCGCGCATGCGCGTGCGCGAGCTGTCCAAGGGCATGATCGTGCAGTTGCACCTCGCCCTCGTGATGGCGATCGACGCACGCCTGCTGGTGCTCGACGAGCCCACGCTCGGCCTCGACATCCTCTATCGCAAGGCGTTCTATGAATCGCTGCTGGGTGACTACTTCGACGCCGACAAGACCATCCTCGTCACCACCCACCAGATCGAGGAAGTCGAGCACATCCTCACCGACCTCATGTTCATCCGCAGCGGCCGGATCGTGCTGGCGGCCACCATGGAGCAGGTGGCCGAGCGCTACGTCGAGGTGATGGTCAACCCCGACCGCGCCGATGCGGCGCGTGCGCTTGCCCCACTCAACGAGCGTCAGGTGTTCGGCAAGTCGATCTTCCTGTTCGACGGTGTCGACCGGACGCGCCTGGCCGAGCTCGGCGAACTGCACAAGCCCAGTGTCGCCGACCTGTTCGTGGCCACCATGAAGGGGACCTACGCATGAACAACCTGTCCATTCTCGTCAAACGCGAGTACTGGGAACATCGTGGCGGCTTCCTGTGGACGCCGGTATGGGTGTGTGGCGTGATCCTCGGCCTGAGCCTCTTGGGCATGATCAGCGCCGAGGTGTTCCGCGCCCGTGTCGGTGTGCAGCTGGGCGGCATGTCGCTGGGCGCGGTGCGCGCCGCGATCAGCGCCCAGGACTACGCCCATGCGGGATATGCGTTCGACGTCACCCAGGTCATGTTCGCGGCGATTCCCTGCATCGCCTTGTTCTTCGTGCTGTTCTTCTACCTGCTCGGCGCACTGTATGACGACCGTCGCGACCGCAGCGTGCTGTTCTGGAAGTCGCTGCCGGTGTCGGATGCAGCCACGGTGGTGTCCAAGGTGCTGTCGGCGATGCTGCTGGCACCGCTGGTCGCGCTGGTGGTATCCACGCTCGCCTACCTGGTGTTCGTGGTGCTGGTGAGCGCCTGGCTGGCCCTGCACGGGCTCAATGTGTTGCCGGCGCTGGCCGCCTCGCACCCGCTGCGCACGCTGTGGCGCCTGCTGCTGACGGTGCCGCTGGATGCGCTGTGGGCGCTGCCCACGATCGGCTGGCTGCTGTTCTGGTCGGCGTGGTCGCGCAGCAAGCCGTTCCTGTGGGCGGTGATGGTGCCGTTGCTCGCGGTGTTCGCGAACTGGTGGCTCGGCGTGCTCGGGGCGCCGCATTTCGGCGGCCTGCTCGACCTCGCCCACATGGCCGGGCGCCTGCTGCTGAGCGTGATGCCGGGCAGCTGGCTGAGCGCCGACGCCGGAGGCCTGCGCCAGTGGCTGCCCAATCCGCAGGCGCTCGATGACGGCGGCCTGCTGCACCCGGCACGCATGCTCGATACCGCGACATCGCCAGGCCTGTGGCTCGGGGTCGTGGTCGGCGTGGCGCTGATCGGCGCCGCGATCTGGGCCCGCCGCCGGCGCATCGAGACCTCGGTGTGAGGCTGCGCACGGTGCCGGCCACGCCGGCACCGTGCGCGCGGCGTGCACGGCCGCTGTGCGCGCAGGATGTCAGCGAATGGTGTCGCGCGCGACGCGATAGCGGTTGTCCGCCTCGCGCACGAGTCCATCCTGGTTGAGATCGATGGTGCCGACCAGCCAGTAACGCCGGAGCGTGACACCGTCACGGTGCGCGACCGCGATCGCGGTGCCTTCCACATACAGCATGTCGCCGGTGCGCAAGTCCGAGGGCCTGAGCGTGTCGTTGAAGGGCTGGCCATTGTTGAGGACCTGCTCGAACGTGCGCCGGGCCACCGCCCCGTCGGCGGGCGCCTGCGCATCGACGCGCCGGTCCTCCACGAACTCGCGGCGCAGGCTGCCCTGCCCGCGGATCAGGCCCAGCACCTGATAACGATTGGGCGCGAGTTCCTTGAGCTCATTGCGGCGCAGGTCGAGTTCGCCGTCGACCTCGACAAGATGGCCTGAACCTCAAGGCTGCAAGCGGGTTTCGCGCCCGGCGCGAAACCCGCCCTTCAATTCTGTTCCGCTGACACAGGACGCAAACATGGCAGGGGCTATCGAAGTTCATTCCGGCGCGGCTGCAGGCCACGACGAGAAGCTCTCGGCTTCCGTGCTGGAACCGCTGGTGGACCGCCGCATCATTTACGCGTGGGGTCTTGCCGCGCTGTTCTGGGTCACCTGGGGTCCCTGGGCGGGATTCTTCACGAGCCTGAAGTTCAACTTC
>QUBV01000042.1 GCA_014338185.1 Lysobacterales bacterium
GCCATTGCCGATCCGGTCGAAGCGCTGCATGTGCACCGCCTCGAAGTCGCCCTTGGTCACTTGTGCGCTGCCGCCCCTGGCGAAGCGGCGCACGAAGCGCTCGGCACGGCGCTGTGCGCGCTCGCGTGCGGCCGGCGAGTTGGCGATTTCGGCGGCATCCACCACGCCGTCGCCATTGCCGTCGAGCCTGGCGAAGCGGCCGTCGAGCCAGCGCTGGTACTCGGCGCGGCTGACCTGGCCGTCGTGGTTGCCGTCGAGCTGTTCCAGTAGTTGCTGGCGGTGCGGGCCGGCGGCCGGCGCGGTGGTCGCGGCGTCGGCCGCGGTCGCGAGCGTGGCGCCGAGCACGCAGGCGGCAGCGAGGCTGCCGAGGATGAGGAAACGTGGATTGCGCAGCATGTTCGATCTCCGGGTTGGGGCCGGGATGGCCTTGCCCGCATGGAACGCGGCAAGGCCGCCGCGGCTGACCGCGGTCGTGCAAAGATCGGGCAAAGCCGCGTGAACGCCTGCAAACCCCGGTGTCGCGCCCGGGTCCGGCGCGGCCTGCGGATCGCGCATGGGCAGCGCCGGCGCCGCTGCCGGCGCCAGTGGAGGCGCGGCCGGTTCGACGGGTCCGGCCGCGGTTCAGGCCTGCTTGCGCAGCCAGCGCAGCAGCTTGCCCCAGTCTTCCTGGTGCGAGCGCACCTGCTCGGAGTGGTAGTCGAAGATGCTCTTGCCCAGCGCGTGCGCGAGCACGTAGCCCTGGGTATCGCGCACCTGGGCGAGCAGCGGGAACGGCAGCTGCTGCATTTCCGCCACGGCCGCCTGCGAGGCATTGGTCCAGGGCTTGAGCCGGTTGGCGACCAGGCCGACCGCGGTCTTGCCCTTCTTCACGCGCGCCAGCTCGGCCACCTCGGCCAGGAACGGCGTGGTCGCTTCCAGGTCGATCGCCGAGGGCAGGATCGGCACCAGCATCACGTCGACCTGTTCGAGCCAGTCCTCGACCTCGCTGGCGCGGATGCCCGCGGCGGTGTCGATGACCACGCGCCCGGCGTCGGCAGGCAACTGCCGGGTCCAGTCGCGGCGCAGCGCCGCGATGCCGAGCACGGGATGCTCAAGGGCGGCGCGGCGCTCGCTCCAGTGCAGGCTCGAACCCTGGCGGTCGGCATCGACCAGCACGGTGTTGTGGCCGCTGACCGCGAACTGGGCAGCCAGGTTGGTCGCGAGCGTGCTCTTGCCCGCGCCGCCCTTGGAACTTGCTACCAGTACCTTGAGCATGTCGCCTCCGCCGGTGTGCAAATTGCCGCGCAGCGTACACCGCGGGCAGCGCTTGACCACCCGCAGCGCCGCGCGCCACGGCCGCGTGCCGCGCGTCCGCGCCGGCTGCGCTGCCGCGAGGCAGGCGCGCCGGCCTCGCGCCCGTGCGCGCAGGGCCACCTGCCGCTCGCCGGCGCCGGCGCCCGCTCAGTAGCCGGCGGCCTGGCCGTCCTTGCGCGACTCGGATGCGCCGATGTAGGCGCCCGTGGCCGGGTCGCGCGCGATCGCCTGGTAGCCGCCATAGGGGCCGTCGGCAAAGCGCACCGAGTGCCCCTTGCGCATGAGGCCGCGCACGGTGTCGTAGTCGAAGCCCGACTCCAGGTCGACCCAGCCGCCATCGGCCATCGGCGTGGCCTGGCCTTCGGGCGAGGTCGAGCCCTCGTGCTGGATGCGCGGCGCATCGCCGGCTTCCTGCAGGTTCATGCCGAAGTCGATGAGGTTCATGAGGACCTGCACATGACCTTGCGGCTGCATGTCCCCGCCCATCACGCCGAAGCTGAGCCACGGCGCGCCGTCCCTGGTCACGAACGCGGGGATGATGGTGTGGAACGGCCGCTTGCCCGGCGCGTAGGTGTTGGCGTGGCCTTCCTGCAGCACGAACATCTGGCCGCGGTCCTGCAGGATGAAGCCGAGCCCCGGCGGGGCCATGCCCGAGCCCATGCCGCGGTAGTTGGACTGGATCAGCGACACCATGTTGCCCCAGCGGTCGGCGGTGGTGAGGTAGATCGTGTCGCCGCCGAGGTTGGCCTGGCCCGGCTCGACCTTGCGCGCGGCGTTGCTGCCGATGAGCGCGCGCCGCTTGGCGGCGTAGTCCTTGGACAGCAGCATCGGCAGCGGCGCCTGGGCGAAGGCGGGATCGGCATAGAAGCGCGCGCGGTCCTCGAAGGCGAGCTTCTTGGCCTCGACGAACAGGTGCACGTGTTCGGCACTGCCGAACGGGATCCTGGAAAAGTCATAGCCTTCGAGGATGTTGAGCATCTGCAGCGCGGCCAGGCCCTGACCGTTGGGCGGCAGTTCCCACACCTCGCAGCCGCGGTAGCGGGTCGAGATCGGCTCGACCCACTCGCCCTGGTGACTGGCCAGGTCCGCGTAGGACAGGAAGCCGTCGTGGGCCTTGAAGTAGTCGGCGATCACGCGCGCGATCCGGCCCTTGTAGAACGCATCGCGCCCGCCATCGGCGATCGCCTGCAGCGTGTTGGCGAGGTTGGGGTTGCGCCACAGCTCACCCTTGGCCGGGGCCCTGCCGTCGAGCGTGAACTGTTCGGTGAAGCCGGGGAACGGCGCGAGTTTGGGCACCGACAGGGCCCAGTAGTGGGCGATGAGCTCGGTGACCGGGAAGCCCTCGCGCGCGTAGGCGATGGTCGGTGCGAGCAGGCGCCGCATCGGCAGCTTGCCGAAGCGCTTGTGCAGCGCGAACCAGCCGTCGACCGCGCCGGGCACGCTCACCGGCAGCGGGCCCAGCGGCGGGATTTCGCGATAGCCGTGCTGCCGGAACCACTCCAGCGTGAGCGAGCGCGGCGAGCGGCCCGAGCCGTTGTAGCCATGCAGCTTGCGGGTCCTGGCATCCCACACCAGCGCGAACAGATCGCCGCCGATGCCGTTGGAGACCGGCTCCATGAGGCCGAGCGCGGCGTTGGCCGCGATCGCGGCGTCGACTGCGGTGCCGCCCGCCTTGAGCACGTCCAGCCCGACCTGGGTGGCCAGCGGATGCGAGGTCGCGACCATGCCGTGCCGCGCGAGCACTTCCGAACGCGTCGCAAAGGCCTTGCCGGTGATGCGGTCGCCGGCATGGGCGCCGCAGGCGGCGGCGAGCAGCAGCGTGGCAACCAAGGTGCGCAGCATGGGCGGCTCCGGGGTGTCGGCAACGCCACAGCATACGCCAGCACCGGATCCGCGGCGTCCGCGCGCCGCGCGCGGAGCGGCTCTCGCGTGCCTGCGCGGCAAGGCTCGCGCTGCGCGTGAAGGAAGCCCGGCCCTCAGCCGGCCAGCAGCCAGTGCCACAGCGGCAGTGTCGCCATCGAGGCGACGAGGCCGAAGCCGACCATCGCCGCGGCGAGCTCGGCTTCGAGCCCGGCCAGCGACAACAAGGCGCCCGCGGTGATCATCGGCGGCATCGCGCTTTCGTAGACCGCCGCATCGCGCACTTCACCGTGCAACCCGTACAGGCTGGCCAGTCCCAGTGCGAGCAGCGGCAACAGCACGAGCTTGGCCGCCAGGCCACAGGCGAGCGGCAGGTGATGGTGGCGCGGCAGGCGCAGGCGCAGCTGCATGCCGCTGGCCAGCGCCACCAGCGGCAACAGGCTGTCGGCGAGCAGGCGCAGCGGTTGGGCCACGTACGCGGGGTATGCGCGCGGCATGAGCGTGAGGGCGACGACCAGCGCGATGAACGGCACGAAGGTCACGATGCGGCGCACGATCGCGCCCACGCCCGGTCGCTGTCCACCGTACAGGCCGAGCGTGACCAGCCCGAACGTGGACAGCATGATGAAGCTGCCGAACTGGTCGTACACCACCGCGTAGCGCAGCGCACCCTCGCCGGCCAGGGCGGGCATGAGCGCGAAGCCGAGGAACGAGGTGTTGCCCAGCGGGATCAGCAGCAGCAGCACCGCGGTCACCGCGCGCGACAGCTGCAGCACGCGCGCGAGCACGAGCGTGCCCAGCGTGCTCAGCAGCAACAGCGTCCACGGCACCGCGAGCAGGCCGAGCAGCCCGGGTGTGAACTCGAGCCGGGGCGCGTACAGCAGGATCGCAGCGGGCAGGCACACGTACAGGACCACGAGATTGAGCGTGTCGGCGGCGTTGGCGGGCACGATCCGGCGCAGCGCCAGCAGCTTGCCGACCGCGAGCATGGCCAGGACCAGGCCGAACGCGGCAGTCGCACTCATCGATGCGCGCGTCCGGAGCCGGCTGGCGGCCTCGCGCGCCGCGCGGCGCCCTTCATTCGCACGCGGCGGTGCCGGGCATCACCTCGGCGCGGATCAGCGCGCCGTCGACCGCGCTGCGCAGCACCTGTTCCAGTACCGGGGCGACCGGTGCGAGGTCGGCCAGCGTGCGCGGGTTGGCCAGTTGCTCACGCTCGAGCGTCGCGGTCACGAGGCAGCTAGGCGCCGCGACGATGGTCGGCGCAGCGGCGTTGCTGAGCAGCAGCGGCGCGAGGTTGGCATAGGCGACGCTGGCCTGGCCACGTGGCGCGATGCCATGGCCGCCTTGCGCGGGCGCACCGGCCGCGAGCGCGCGTGGCAGCGTGCGCAGCACCAGTACGCCATCGAGCCGCTGGCTGCGCATCCATCGGCCGAGCTCGCGCGCGAAGCGCGCGTCCAGGCGCACGCTGCTCATGCCGGTGTCGACCGCGCCGCCGCGGCGCACCGTGTCGGCGAGCGCGCGCGGCAACTCGCTGGCGCTGGCGCGGTAGCCAAGCCCATCCAGGCGCGTGACCGCCGCCTCGCGCGCGAGCGCGCCGAGCCGCCAGTCGTCGCGCACGCTCGGCGCGAGCGGCTGCTCCAGTGCCGGGCCGAACCCGGCCGACAGGCGTGGCGCGAGCGCATCGACCACGCCGATGCGCGCGTCGCGCGCGAGTCCACCGGCGGCCGCGGCGGTGGTGAAGGCGAGACCGGCGATTAGCACCAACAGTGGGCGTGGCATGGCGGCTCCCGGGGTGTCGGCGGCGGGCTACTCGCCCAGGGCTTCGCGCACGAACGGCGGCAGTGCCAGCGCGGCCTTGTGCGTCTCGACGCTGTAGTAGCGCGTGGCGAACTGGCGCGTGGCGGCGCCGCGTTCGCGAAAGTCGGTGAGGTCGGCGTGCTTGCGCGCCATCGTGCAGCTCCACCAGCCGGTCGGGTACAGCGGCTGCGGGAAGGTGAGCGTGCGCACGGCCTGGAAATGCGCCATGCGCATCGCGGTGCGCATCGCCTTGATGAGGTCCAGGTGCACCAGCGGCGACTCGCTCTGCTGCACGAGGATGCCGCCCGGGCGCAGCGCCTTGTGGCAACTGGCGTAGAACGCGGCGTTGAACAGCCCCTCGGCCGGGCCGACCGGGTCGGTCGAGTCGACGATGACGAGGTCGATCGACTCGGGTTCCTGCTCGGCCATGTAGGCGATGCCGTCGACGAACAGCAGCTCGGCGCGCGGGTCGTGGTTGGACGCGCACAACTCGGGGAAGTACTGCTCGGCCAGGCGCGTCACGCGCTCGTCGATCTCGACCTGCACCGCGCGCTCGACTTCCTCGTGCTTGAGCACCTCGTGCAGGGTGCCGCAGTCGCCGCCGCCGATGATGACCACGCGCTTGGCGCGCGGATGGCTGAACAGCGCCGGGTGCGACATCATCTCGTGGTAGAGGAAGTTGTCGCGGCTGGACACCATGGTGCAGCCGTCGATGACCATGAGCATGCCCCAGTCGGTGGTCTCGAAGATCTCGATCGACTGGAACGGGGTCTGCTCGGCGTGCACGCGCGCCTTGATGCGCAGGCCGAAGGCCGAGCCGGACTGGGCGTGCTGCTCGGTGAACCATGCGGCGTCGGCGGCGGCTCCAGGTGCGGTCATTGTGCGGGTCCTTGGGTACATGGTGCCGGGCGCGCCGGGCCGACGATTGTAGCCGGTCGCCGTGGCAACGACACACAGGCCAGCCGTGCTCGCTACACTACGCGGCTCGCACACGCCCGCTGGAGACGCTGGTGGCCAAACCGCACTGGGACCTCGACGCCGCGCGCCATGCCTGGGCGGTGCCGCACTGGAGCCAAGGCTACTTCGACGTGGGCGCGGACGGCGCCTTGCTGGTGCGGCCGCGCCGCGATGACGGCCCCGCGCTGGCCTTGCCCGCGCTGGTCGACGCCGCGTGCGCGCAGGGCGCGCGCCTGCCGCTGCTGCTGCGCTTTGCCGACATCCTGCACGACCGCCGCGAGCGCCTGCAGCGCGCGTTCGCGCAGGCGATGCGCGATTGGGACTACGCGGGCCGCTACACGCTGATCTATCCGATCAAGGTCAACCAGCAGCGCAACGTCGCCAGTGCGCTGGCCGCCGATGGCGGTGACGGCTTTGGCCTGGAGGCCGGGTCCAAGCCCGAGCTCATGGCCGTGCTCGCGCTGGCCCAGCCCGGCAGCACGGTGGTCTGCAACGGCTACAAGGACCGCCAGTACGTGCAGCTCGCCTTGATCGGGCGCAAGCTCGGGCTGGATGTGTTCATCGTGGTCGAGAAGCCGTCCGAGCTGCGCCTGGTGATCGAGGAAGCGCGTGCGCTCGGCGTCGATCCGCTGCTGGGCGTGCGCATGCGGCTCAAGAGCCTGGGCGCGGGCAAGTGGCAGAACTCGGGTGGCGACAAGGCCAAGTTCGGCCTCACCCCACGCCAGTTGCTCAGCCTGCTCGACGAGCTCAAGGCCGCCGGCCTGTCGCACACGCTCAAGCTGCTGCATTTCCACATGGGCTCGCAGATGTCCAACGTGCGCGACATCGCCAATGGCATGCGCGAGGCGGTGCGCTATTTCGTCGAGCTGTCGCGCCTGGGCCACACCATCACCCACATGGACGTCGGCGGCGGCCTCGGCGTCGACTACGAGGGCACGCGCTCGCGCTCGGACTGCTCGATCAACTACGGCCTGGGCGAATACGCTTCGGCCATCGTCGGCGCGCTGGCCGAAGCCTGCGCCACGCACCGTCTGGCCGCGCCGCGCATCCTCACCGAATCCGGGCGCGCGCTCACCGCGCACCATGCAGTGCTGGTGGCCAACGTCAGCGAGATCGAGCCCGCGCCCGCGGGCGCGGTGCCGCCGCCGCGCGCGGACGAACCCGCGGCGCTGCGCCGCCTGCGCGAGGTGCTGGCGGAGATCGACCACACGCCGCCCACCGAGTCCTACCACGAGGCGATGTACCAGCTCGCCGAGGGCTATGCGCTGTACACCCACGGCCAGTTGTCGCTGGCCGATCGCGCCAATCTCGATGACCTGTACTACGCGGTGATCCACGCGGTGCGCGCGCGGCTCAAGCCCGACGAGCGCATGCACCGGCAGGCGCTGGACGAGCTCGCCGAGCTGCTGGTCGACAAGTACTTCGTCAACTTCTCGGTGTTCGAGTCGATCCCCGACGTGTGGGCGATCGACCAGGTGTTCCCGATCATGCCGATCGAGCGGCTCGACGAGGCGCCCGACCGGCGCGGCGTGATCGCCGACCTCACCTGCGACTCGGACGGCCGCATCGACCGCTACGTCGAGGCCGACGGTCTCGACGTGAGCCTGCCGCTGCATGCGCCGCGCGCCGACGAGCCGTATCGACTCGGCATCTTCATGGTCGGTGCCTACCAGGAAACGCTCGGCGACATCCACAACCTGTTCGGCGACACCGACGCGGTCAACGTCAAGCTCGCGGGCGCGGGGTACGTGTTCGAACACCTGCGCTACGGTGACAGCACCGACCTCATGCTCGATTACGTCGGCTACGACCTCAGCGCGCTGCGCGCGGCCTATGCCGCCAAGATTAGCGCGGCGCGGCTCGACGAGGCCACCGCCGCACGCCTGCGCGACGCGCTCGAGGCCGGGCTCACGGCCTATCCCTACCTGGCCGATGCCGCCGCCGCGGCACGCCGGTGACCCTTTCCTTCCACGCTTGCGGACGACATCCATGAACCCGATCAAGGCAGGTTTCATCGGCATGGGCGCGATGGGCGCGCCGATGGCTGGACATCTCGCGCGCGCCGGCCTGCTCGCGGCGGTGTGGAACCGCAGCCCGGCCAAGGCGGAAACGGTCGCGCGCTCACTCGCGGTGGCGGCGCCCGCGCAGCTGGGCGAGCTCGCGCGCAGCTGCAACGTGATCGTGCTGTGCGTGTCGGCCGACCGCGACGTGCTGGAGCTGGCGCGGGCGATCGCGGCCGATGCGCAGCCGGGCAGCGTGGTCATCGACCACTCGACCGTGTCGTCGGTGACCGCGCGGGCGGCCGCGGCCTTGCTCGCGGCGCGCGACATCGGCTTCGTCGATGCGCCGGTGTCGGGCGGGGTCGAGGGCGCCCACAACGGCAAGCTGTCGGTGATGGCCGGCGCCGACGCCGCCACGCTCGAACGGGTGCGGCCGGTACTGGAGTGCTATGCGGCCAAGCTCAACCACATGGGCCCGGTGGGTGCGGGGCAGGACACCAAGGCGGTCAACCAGGTGCTGGTGGCCGGCATCGCCCAGGCGGTGTGCGAGGGCCTGGCGCTGTCCGAACGGCTTGGCCTCGATCCCGCGGTGTTGCTGCCCACGCTCGGTGCAGGCGCGGCCGGCAACTGGTTCCTCGACAAGCGCGGCGCGACCATGCTCGCCGACCAGTTCAAGGTCGGCTTCAAGCTGTCGCTGCTGCACAAGGACCTGGGCATCGTGCGCGAGCTGGCGCTGGCGGCGGGCACCGACCGCTCGGTGATCGACAAGTCGCTGGCCGACTACGCCGCGCTGATGGCCGCGGGCCATGGCGATGAGGACATTTCGGCCCTGATCCGGCTCAAGCGCGCCCGTTGAACTGTGCGCGCCGTCGCTGTTTCGGCGGTGCGCTGCGGTGGTAAAAAGGCGACTGTCCCCTGGGAGGTTGCCATGATGAAACCGCTGCATCGATGGATCGGACTGGCCGGCGTGCTCGGCGCAGGCCTCGCGCAGGCCGCGATCAACCCGGCCGACCTGCACCTGCAACGCTGGCCCGACGCCACGACCGAGTTCAACAAGCCGATCGGCGTGCACCATGCCAACGATGGCAGCGGGCGCGCGTTCGTGATCGAGAAGTGCGGCGAGATCCACATCGTCAGGAACGGTGCGGTGTTGCCCACGCCGTTCGCGGACATCGCGGTCAACTGCGGTGGCAACGAGCAGGGCCTGCTCGGCCTCGCGTTCGACCCGGACTACGCCAACAACGGTGAGTTCTACGTGTCCTACACCGCGCCCGGCACCGGCCGGCACACGCTCGAGCGCTACACCGTGTCGTCCAATCCCGACGTGGCCAATCCCACGGGAACCGTGATCCTGAGCGTGCCCGACATCGCCAGCAACCACAACGGCGGCGATGTCCAGTTCGGTCCCGACGGCTACCTGTACTGGTCGATCGGCGATGGCGGTGCGCAGGGCGATCCCAACGGCTTTGCCCAGTGCACCGGACGCAAGAAGCAGGACGGCAATCCGGCCAGCTGCTACGACGTGAGCGGCTCGAGTACCAAGTACTACCTGCTCGGCACGATCGTGCGCCTGGACGTGCATGCCACCACGGCCGCGGCGCAGAACCTGTGCGGTGTCGCCGCGGGCCAGGCGGCGCCCTACGCGATCCCGCCGGGCAACCCGTTCGCCAACCCAACCACGCATCCGGATGATTGCGCCGAAATCTTCAACTGGGGTTTCCGCAATCCCTACCGCTTCAGCTTCGACCGCGAGACCGGCGACATGGTCATCGCCGACGTGGGCCAGAACCGCTACGAGGAAATCGACTTCCAGGCGGCGGGCAGTGGCGGCCAGAACTTCCAGTGGAACCAGTGCGAAGGCAACCATACCTACCCGGGCAATGCCGCCGGCTGCGCGGGCCCGAGCGGCAGCGTGCCGCCCAGGATCGAGTTGTCGCAGAGCGCAAACGGCGTGTGCGCGGTCATCGGCGGCTATGTGTACCGCGGACCGATCACGCCGCTGCGCGGCCAGTACCTGTTCAGCGACAACTGCAGCGGCAAGCTGTACGTGGTGGCCAATCCCGCGGCGGGCCTGCCCAGCTGGACCTTCGAGGCCGTGCCCGGCACGCCGTGGGTGTCGTCGTATTCGTTCGGCGAGGACGAGGCCGGCAACGTGTACCTCGCCGGCGGTGGTGGCGAGGTCTACCTGGTCGCCTCGGCCGCGATCGACCTGATCTTCGCCAACGGCTTCGACGGCACCGGCCCGTGAGGTCGCGGCGCGCCGGGACGCGCTTGCCGTGTTCCCGGTGCGCCAGGCGGCCGCGCCTGGCCTGGCGCGGTGGTGCACATGGCGATCGTGGCGCGGCTGCGCAATGATGGGACTCCAAGCCGGCACGGAGGGACGCCATGCGCAAGCGCACACACAGCTGGCTGCTGCTCAGCGCGCTGCTGACCGGCACCGCGGGTGCGGCCGACGCACCCGGCCCGCCCGTCGCGGTGCACCTGACACCGGTCGCGACCGGCCTGACCGCGCCGATCGGCGTGGCGGCGCCCGCTGACGGCAGCGGGCGGCTGTTCATCCTCGACAGCGCCCCGGGCCAAGGTCGCATCCGCGTGGTCGACGCTGCCGGCAAGCTGCTCGTGGCGCCGTACTACGTGCGCGCGGTCAGCGGCGGTCCGCGCAGCGAGCAGGGGCTGCTTGGACTCGCGTTCGATCCCGGTTTCGCGCGCAACGGCACGCTCTACCTCACCTACACCGCCGCGCCGGGTGGCGCGCAACTGGGCGCGGCCCCCGACCAGGTGCTGGTTCGGCTGCGCGCGAGCCATCCTGCCGCCAATGTGTTCGCGGGCAGCGAGCAGGAAGTGCTGCGCCTGCCCGACTATGCCTGGAACCACAACGGCGGCGGCATCGCGTTCGGCCCCGACAACTACCTGTACTGGGGCATGGGCGACGGCGGCCGTGGCGGCGATCCGCACGGCTTCGCCCAGGATCTGTGGCACAAGACGGTGGATGGCAAGCGCTACCACCTGCTGGGCAAGATGCTGCGCCTGGACGTGCGCACGCCGACCGCCGCGGCTGCCGCCAACCAGTGCGGGGCCGGCGCAGGGCAGCCGGCGCAGTATTCGATCCCGCATGACAATCCGTTCGCGGGTGCGGGCGACAAGTGCGGCGAGATCTGGCTGTACGGGCTGCGCAATCCGTGGCGCTGGAGTTTCGACCGCCAGACCCACGACCTGGTGATCGGCGACGTGGGCCAGAATGCCTGGGAAGAGATCGACTTCCGCGCCCATGGGTCGACGGCCGGCCGTGACTACGGCTGGCGCCGTTGCGAGGGACGTCACCACTACGATCCGGCGGGCGCCGGCACCGACTGTCCCGCCACCACCGGCACGGTGGCGCCGGTCATCGAACTCGCGCACGGGCCCGCATGCTCGATCACCGGCGGCTATGTCTACCGCGGCCCGGTCGCCGCATTGCGCGGCAAGTACCTGTACTCCGACTACTGCGATGGGCGCATCCGCATCGCCACCCCGGGCGCGAGTGCATGGAGCCACGTCATGCTGGACGGCACGCCCACGCGCAACGTGTCCAGTTTCGGCGAGGATACCGACGGCAACGTCTACGTCGCCGACATGGGCACGCGCACCGTGTACCGATTCGACGGCGCCACCGCGCCGGCGCAGGCCGTGCCAGCCGACCAAGGCGCTGCGCGCAGTCCGGATCCGCCGTAGCCGGCACCCTGCCTGCTGCGTGGACGCCGCTGCGGTCCCGGCCGCCTATGGCCCGCCCTGCTCCTTGAGCGCGATCGCGTTGATGCCGTTGTCGGCGAGCGCGCGCTTGGCTGCTTCCAGCTCGCTTGCGGTGGCGTAGGGCCCCACCCGCACGCGGTGCCAGGTCTTGCCGTTGATCGTGACCGGCAGCACCTGCGCACTGAAGCCGACCAGGGCGAGCCGGGCCTTGGCTTCCTCGGCGCCGCGCGGGTCGGGATAGGACGCGGTCTGCAGCACGTAGCGGCCGCCGGCGCTCGGGCTCGGCGCGGCCCCTGCGGGCAGGGTCGGTGGCGCGGACGCGCCGCCGGTGCGCGCCTGCTGCTCGGCCTGGGCCTTGGCCGACAGCTCGGCATCGGGGATCACCACCTCGGCCTCGGGCAGCACCTGGTAGAAGTCGTAGTTCTTCTTGGGCCGCGCTTCGGCCACCGGTGGTTCGCTCTCGCGCGGCGCGGTGGCCTGGGCATTGGGTTGCGGGCCGTCCTTCTTGCGCAGCAGCGGCAACCAGTCGTTGGCGAACACCAGCGCCATCAGCGCCGCGCCGAGCACGATGCCGCCGAGCAGCCATGCCCAGCCGGGCGTGCGGTCGCCACCGCGCGTGGCCTGTCGTGCCTTCTTCGCTGCCATCACATGCTCTCCGGCGCCGCAACGCCCAGCAGGTCCAGTCCGTTCGCGAGCCCTTGCCGCACCGCCTGCGCGAGGGCCAGCCGCGCATCGCGCAGGTCGGCGTCGTCGACGATGAACTGGCTGGTGTTGTACCAGCCGTGGAACGCCGCGGCCAGCTCGCGCAGCCAGGTCGCGACGAGATGGGGTTCGAGGCTGGTGCCCGCCGCCTCGATGACTTCGGCCAGCCGCGACAGTTCGGTCAGCACCAGTTGCTCGGCCTCGCTGTCGAGGCGGTCGAGCCGGGCCAGGCCGTTGCGCTCGTCCCACACCAGCCCGCGCTCGCCGAGCTGGCGCATCACGCTGCACACGCGCGCATGCGCGTACTGCACGTAGTACACCGGATTGTCGTTGGTCTGCGCACGTGCCAGGTCGATGTCGAACACCAGCTGCGAGTCGGCCTTGCGCGCGGCCAGGAACCAGCGCGTGGCGTCGCGCCCGACCTCGTCGATGAGGTCGCGCAGTGTCACGTAGCTGCCCGCGCGCTTGGACAGCTTGACCTCCTCGCCGCCGCGCATGACCGTGACCATCTGGTGCAGCACGTATTCGGGCCAGCCCTGCGGGATGCCACAGTCGAGCGCCTGCAGGCCCGCGCGCACGCGCGCGAGCGAGCCGTGGTGGTCCGAGCCGAGTTCGGTGATCGCGCGCTCGTAGCCGCGCTGCCACTTGGAGCGGTGGTAGGCCACGTCGGGCACGAAGTAGGTGTAGCTGCCGTCGGACTTGCGCATGACGCGGTCCTTGTCGTCGCCAAAGCGCGTCGTGCGCAGCCACAGCGCACCGCCTTCCTCGTAGGTGTGGCCATGCGCGACGAGCTCGCGCACGGTTTCCTCGACCTTGCCGTCGGCATACAGCGAGGATTCGAGGAAGTACACGTCGAAGCGCACGTCGAACGCCGCCAGGTCGGCGTTCTGCTCGCGACGCAGCCATGCCACCGCGAAGCGGCGGATCGCGTCCAGGTCGTGCGCGTCGCGCGCGGCCTGCACGATCTGGCCATCGACCTCGACGCTGGCGCCGTCGAGATAGGCCTGCGCGACTTCCTTGATGTACTCGCCGCGATAGCCGTCCGCGGGCCAGCCCGCGTCGTCCGGGCCCTTGCCCAGCGCGCGCGCCTGCACCGAGACCGCGAGGTTGCTGATCTGCGCGCCGGCGTCGTTGTAGTAGAACTCGCGCCGCACGTGCCAGCCGTTGGCGGCGAGCACGCGCGCGATGCAATCACCCAGCGCGGCCGCGCGGCCGTGACCGACGTGCAGCGGGCCGGTCGGGTTGGCCGACACGAACTCGACCCCGGCGGTGCGGCCTGCGCCGCTGCTGCCGTGGCCCCAGGTCTTGCCCAGCCGCAGCGCATCGCGCACCTGCGCGTGGTGGGCGGCGGCACCGAGGAAGAAGTTGATGAAACCGGGGCCGGCGATTTCGACCTTGGCCACGCCCGCGTCGGGCGGCAGCGCGCCAACCAGCGCGCTGGCCAGCTCGCGCGGCTTGCGGCCGGCGGCCTTGGCCAGCAGCAGCGCGGCGTTGCACGCGAAGTCGCCGTGCTCGCGGCTGCGAGTGCGTTCGACCACGAACTGGGTCGGCGCGCCGGCGGGCAGGTCGCCGCTGGCCTGCAGCGCGGTGATCGCGCATTGGACGAGGTGATGCAGGGAAGCTTTCAAGAGCGGACGTCTGGAGCGGCGGGACCGCGCATTGTACGGCTTGCGCGGCAGTGCGCCGAACTAGGCGCGCGCCGGCAGCATGGGCGCGATTCAGGCGCCGCCGACCTCTTCGACCGTCAGGCGGTAGGCATCGAGCACCTGGGCGCCGCTGCGCGGCGGGCCTTCCAGCGCGATGCGTGCGCGCAGGCCCATGTTGAGCGCCTTCAGGCGCGGCGCGTTGGCGGCCTTGCCGGCGCCGAAGGTGGCGATGCCCGCTGGCGAATTGAAGCGGTGCAGGTCGAAGAAGAAGCGGCACTGGCCCTCGCCGAGGAAGGTGAGCACGGGTAGGGCGCTGGCGGCTTCGTCGAGCGAGCGGCCGGCCAGCATCTCGCGTTCGCGGCACAGGGCCTCGCCGCCCTCGGCGAAGCGTGCGAACGGCTCGGCCACGTTGGCGGTGTCGAGGTCCGCCGCGATCAGCGCCACCGGCAGGGCCGCGCCGATGCGCGGGTCGCTGCGCCAATGCGCGCGGCGCTGGTCCAGTACCTGTTCCAGGCGTGCCGCAAGCGCGCCACCGCTGTGCACCAGATCGGCGGCGTTGAGCGCGCCCTGGCTCGGCAGCGGGCGCGCGTCGAAGGTGCTGCCCGCGATTGCCAGTTCCAGCGCGATGAACAGGCTCGCCTCGCGCTCCGGGTCGAAGCCGCATGCAGCTAGGATGCGCGCGCATTCTTCCCAGCTCGCGCGTTCGTTGGCGCCCACGCCGTCGATCGCCGCAGGCGCCTCGCGCTGGCGCAGGTCGTGGCAGGCGCCAAACAGCAGCAGGCTGCACCAGCCCGCAAGGTCGAGCGCCGCCACGCCCACACCGGCGATGAGGCGAGCGAGCCGCTCGCCGCACAGGTCCAGCGCATGACCCTCGTTGTGGTAGGGATGCAGGTCGTGGCCGAGCCGGCCATGCCGCAGTGCCAGGCGTGCATAGGCGAGCACGGTGGCGTCCTCGCTGCGGGCCAGCAGCGCCTGCCCGGGCCCGTTGTGCACCAGCCCGCCGAGCGCGGCGCGGTGCTGCGCGAACAGCGCATCGAGCGCGGCGCAACGCTCACCCAGCAGCGCGCGCGCGGCGGCGACGTCGGGCAGGCGCCGCTCGCATTCGTCAGGCGGGTATTGCTGCGCAAATCCCAGGATCACCAGCGCCGGTCCGTCCGCATCGGTTGCCTGCCGAGTATAGGGCAGGGCCTTGTGCGCCGGCCCCGCGCACGGCGTGCCGGGTCGACACTGCGGCTGCGACGCGGCGCACGCTTCGGGACAGTCGCGGTGGCAGGTCGCTGCGCGGCGTGGCGGCGATCACACCCAGCCGCGCTGCGCCAGTGAGGTCGGCTCACCCGCGCCGATCACGAAATGGTCGAGCAGGCGCACGTCGACCAGCGCAAGGCTGTCGCGCAGGCGCGTGGTGAGGTGGCGGTCGGCGACGCTCGGCTCGGCCACGCCCGAGGGATGGTTGTGGGCGGCGATCACCGCGGCCGCGTTGTGCGCCAGGCACCGCCGCACCACCTCGCGCGGATGCACGCTGGCGCCGTCGATGGTGCCGCGGAACAGTTCCTCGAATGCAATCACGCGATGGCGGTTGTCGAGGAACAGGCACGCAAACACTTCGTAAGGGTAGGCGGCCAGGCGCGCCTTGAGGTAGCGCGCGCTGTCCTGCGGACCGCCCAGGCTCGGCTGCGCGCGCAGTTCGGCTTCCAGATGGCGCTTGCCCAGCTCGAGTGCCGCGCGCAGCCGGCACCAGGCGACTGCGCCCAGGCCGGGCGGGCAGTGGTCCTGGTCCAGCAGCGGCCTGAGGCCGTCGTTTCGCGCCAGCAGCGCGCGGCCGAGGTCCACCGCATTGGTGCCGCGCCGCCCCGAGCCGATGAAGATCGCGAGCAGTTCGGCGTCGGACAGCGCGCCGGCGCCGCGTGCGTGCAGTTTTTCACGTGGACGCTCGGCGTCGGGCCAGTCGCGCAGGGTCATGTCGGTGCCTCGCCGGATCCGGTTGCGGGGTGTGCCAGCCGGCGGGCATGTCCATATGCCCACGGCAGGGGCACGATGCGGCCTGCGGCGGCCACCGGCGAGCGGCGCGGCGGGCGAATTTCAGTAAGCTATCGCCCCTTTCGTGTGTGCGTGGTTTCCTACATGAGCCAGATCCTGCCCGGGGTTCGTGTCCTGCTCGGCGTGAGTGGCGGCATCGCTGCCTACAAGGCGGCGGAACTGGTGCGGCGGCTGCGCGACGCAGGCGCGGAGGTGCGCGTGGTGCTGAGCGCGAATGCGGCGCGCTTCGTCACCGCGCTCACGTTCCAGGCGCTGTCGGGCAATCCCGTGCGCAGCAGCCTGTGGGACGAGGCGGCCGAGGGCGCGATGGGCCACATCGAGCTTGCGCGCTGGGCCGGCCAAGTGCTCATCGCGCCGGCCTCGGCCGACCTGCTCGCGCGGCTCGCCCACGGTCGCGCCGATGACCTGCTCACTACGCTGTGCCTGGCCACCACCGCGCCGGTGGCGGTGGCGCCGGCGATGAACCACCAGATGTGGGCGCACCCGGCGACCCAGGCCAATGTGGCCTGCTTGCGTGCGCGCGGCGTGCGCGTGCTGGGCCCGGCCGAGGGCAGCCAGGCCTGTGGCGAGTCCGGCAGCGGGCGCATGCTGGAGGCCGCGGAACTGGTCGCCGCGCTCGCCGCCACGGGCAGCGTGGGCGAACTGGCCGGCCAGCGCTGGCTGGTCAGCGCGGGACCGACCTACGAGGACATCGATCCGGTGCGTTTCATCGGCAACCGCAGCTCGGGTCGCATGGGTTTTGCGATCGCCGCCGCGGCGCGCGCGGCCGGCGCGCAGGTCACGCTGGTGGCCGGGCCGGTGGCACTGGCCACGCCGCCGGGCACGACCCGCATCGACGTGCGCAGCGCGCAGCAAATGCGCGAGGCGGTGCTCGCGCAGGTCGACCACAGCGACGTGTTCGTGTCGGCCGCCGCGGTCGGCGACTTCCGCCCTGCCGCGGCGGCGCCACACAAGTTCAAGAAGGCCGACGGACACAGCGGGCTGGAGCTGTCGCTGGTGCAGAATCCCGACATCCTGGCCGAGGTCGCGGCGCGGTCGCCGCGGCCGTTCGTGGTCGGTTTCGCGGCCGAGACCGAGCAGGTCGAGGCCCACGCGCAGGCCAAGCTCGCGCGCAAGCGGCTCGATCTCATCGCCGCCAACGAGGTCGGCCATGAGCTTGGCTTCGAACGTGATGACAACGCGCTGTTGTTGCTGTGGCCGGGTGGGCGCGAGGCGCTTGCGCGCACCGACAAGACCACGCTCGCGCAGGACCTGGTCGCGCGCATTGCGCGCCTGCGTGCGCGCCAGGTGGCCGGATGATGGCGAAGATCGCGATGAAGGTGCTCGATCCGCGGCTCGGCCGCGAGTTCCCGCTGCCGGCGCCTGCCACCGCGGCCTCGGCCGGGGTCGACCTGCGCGCAATGCTCGATGCGCCGCTCGAACTGGCCGCGGGAGCGAGCGCGCTGATTCCGAGTGGCATCGCGATCCACATCGCCGATCCGGGCCTGTGCGCGGTGATCCTGCCGCGCTCGGGACTGGGGCACAAGCACGGGATCGTGCTCGGCAACCTGGTCGGCCTCATCGATGCCGACTACCAGGGTCCGCTGATGATTTCGTGCTGGAACCGCTCGGGCGAGGCATTTACCATCGCCCCCGGGGAGCGGATCGCACAGCTGGTGATCCTGCCGGTGGTGCGGGCCGGTTTCGAGATGGTGGCCGAGTTTGCGCCGAGTGGGCGCGGCGAGGGTGGGTTTGGCAGTTCCGGGCGACACTGAGAACGGGCGGCATCCGGGCCGTAGGGCCGGCCACGGACGGTCGGACGCGAAGCGGGTGCTTGCAGTGCCTGGTTCGCGGCGGTGCGTCCGGGCATGCGCCCGGCGCACGCGAGGGAAGGCTGCGCCGGACGTGCGGTTTTCAACAGGGTCTGCGGGCGCGCACCAGCGGCGCGGCCGCGACGGGGACAGCAGATGAGTGATACCGCGACAACGCCGCAGCCACCCAAGCGCAAGCCCTGGCAACAGGTTTCGTGGTCCCCGGTGCTGTCGTTCGGGCTCGCCGCGGTGCTGCTCGTGACCGGTCTGTTCGGGCTGTGGCAGGCGTGGCTGGTGTGGCAGGTGCGGAGCGGCTGGGACGCAGCCGACCAAGCGCGCAATCGCGTGATCAGCGCGATCGCCGAGCAGGTGCGCAGCCAGCAGCAGGCCATTGCGCAGGCCCTGCAGGCGCCTGCGGTGCAGGACGCGCTGCGCGCGGAGGATGGCGGCTTCGACGCGGCCGCGGTGGCGCTCAAGCAGCTCGTGCCCGATGCGCTCGATGTGACCTTCTTCACGCCCAATCTCGACGAAATCCTCAAGGGCGACCTGCGCGCGATCGGCTATGCCAAGGCGGCCGCGCTGATGCAGGCCAAGATCAACCCGGCCCAGCCGCTGGCCGAAATGCGCCGTGATCCGGAGGGCAAGGAACGGCTCATGATCGCGATGCCCGCGCACGTCAACGACCGCGTGGTCGGCTTCGTGGTGGTCGAGGAATCGTTTGCTCCGGTGCTGGAGACCTTCCGGGGCGCGAGTGTGCATGATGCGCGGTTGGACCTGCGCCAGGGTGATGGGCGTGGCGATGTGGTGATCGCGAGCGTCGGCGTGCCCAACGCGACGTCGGTCGGCGACCTGGGCGAGTCGATCGCGGGCACGCGCCTGCGTGTCGGCAAGGGCGAGGCCGAGTATTTCCTGCCGCTCACGCGCAGCTTCGCGGTGCTGTTGCTGCTGGGCCTGCTGGCCACGTTTGCGGGCCTGGCTGCGCTATGGGTGCGGCATGTGGGCATGCGCCAGGCCCTGGAGCGCCTGCAGCGCAAGTCCAGGGACGAGCCGGCTTCGCCCACGCTGGCCCAGACCCTGCGCGAGCAGGCGGCCGAAGCGACCGCCGCGAGCGAGCCGGCTGCGGCCAAGGCGGTCGCGGCAGCGCCTGCCAAGGCGGCATCGGGCCCGGTGAGCGTCGACCGCAGCATGTTCCGGGCCTATGACATCCGCGGCGTGGTCGGAAAATCGCTCAGCGCCGAGGTTGCCCGTTTGATCGGGCGCGCGATCGGCAGCGAGGCGCGTGAGCGCGGCCTCGAGGAGATCGTGGTCGGTCGCGACGGACGCCTGTCGGGACCGGACCTCGCGGCCGGCCTCATCGACGGCCTGCGCGCCACCGGCATGCGCGTGTTCGACATCGGTGCGGTGCCCACGCCGGTCACCTATTTCGCGTGCTTCCACCTGCGCACCGGCTGCGGTGTGTCGCTCACCGGCAGCCACAACCCGCCCGACTACAACGGCTTCAAGATCGTGCTCGGCGGCGAGACCCTGGCCGAGGACGCAATCCAGGACCTGTACCGGCGCATCGAGGCGCAGCGTTTCAGCTCGGGCGAAGGCAGCGTGCAGCAGATCGACGTCGGGGGCGATTATGTGCAGCGCATCGCCGACGACGTGCAGCTGGGGCGGCGTCTCAAGGTGGTGGTCGATTGCGGCAACGGCATCGCCGGAGCCTTCGCGCCTGCGGTGCTCGAGGTGATCGGTGCCGAGGTGGTGCCGCTGTACTGTGACATCGACGGCACCTTCCCCAACCATCATCCCGATCCGTCGGATCCGCACAACCTCGAAGACCTGGTCACGGTGGTCAGGCACCAGAAGGCCGATCTCGGCATGGCCTTCGACGGCGACGGCGACCGCCTCGGCGTGGTCACGGCCAGCGGCGAGATGATCTATCCCGACCGCCTGCTCATGCTGTTCGCAAGTGACATCCTGCAGCGCAATCCGGGCGCGACGATCATCTACGACGTCAAGTGCACCGGTCATCTCGGGCCATTGATCCTGCAGCAGGGCGGCAGCCCGTTGATGTGGCGCACGGGACACTCGCTGATCAAGGCCAAGATGCGCGAGACCGACGCCGCGATGGCCGGCGAGATGAGCGGGCACTTCTTCTTCGGCGAGCGCTGGTACGGGTTCGACGATGGCATCTACTCGGCCGCGCGCCTGCTCGAGATCCTTGCGGGCGACATCGAGGAACGCACGCCCGAGCAGATCTTCGCGACGCTGCCCAAGGGCGTGTCCACGCCCGAGCTCAAGATCCCCATGCGCGAGGGCGAGCACCACCGGTTCATGGAGGCGTTCCGCAACAAGGCGCAGTTCGAGGGCGCGCGCCTGACCACGATCGACGGGGTACGCGCCGATTGGGCCGATGGCTGGGGCCTGGTGCGCGCATCCAACACCACGCCGGTGCTGGTGCTGCGTTTCGATGCCGACAACGCCGCGGCGCTCGAGCGCATCCAGTCCGTGTTCCGCCAGCAGATCGTCTCGGTCGATGCCTCGCTCAAGCTGCCGTTCTGAGCGCTCCACCCGTATCGCGGGCGCGTGGCCCGGTTCGGGGTGCGCCGCTCACGCCCGCGCTGGTTCGTGCATCATGGCTTGCGCCCGCAGGCCGCGCGCGATGCGCACCGTTCTGGCTGTGACGCGCGCCCGGGTCAGTGCGCGGCGGGTGCGGCCGCCGCGGCGCGTTGCGCCTTGACCTCGCGGTAGTGGGCGATTTCGGCCTGGAAGCCGGTGACCGTGCTGTCGCGCTCGCGTTCGCGGCGGCGGATCGCCTGCTGCTGCTGCTCGACTTCACCGCGCAGGGTCGCCAGTTGCTGCGCACGTGGCGCGGGCAGCGCCTTGCCCGCGCGCTCGAGTTCGGCGGCATGGTCGAGCATCTGCGCGAGCGTCTGCTCCTGCGCGCGCAGGCTCATCTTGGCGGTCTTGATTTCCTGGTCGATCGCGTCGAGCCGCTCCTGCTGGGCACGCTTGAGGTCGGCTTCCTCGGGATAGCTCGACAGCATGCGGTCGTCGTCACGCGCCTGTTGCTCGGCTGCGATGCGCTCGGCCTTGGCCTTGGCCGCGGCGGCCTTGGCCGCAGCCAGTTCCTCGGCGGTCTTGGCGCGCTCGACGCGCTTGATGACCACGCCCTGGCCGTTGACGACCTCGTATCCGAACCTGGCGGCTTCGGGCGGCAACGAGTCGCTGTAATGCAGCGCACCCTCGGCGTCGCGCCACTTGTACCTGGTGGCGCCGGCGGCAAGCGCGAAGGTCGCGGTCAACGCCAGCGCGAGGGCGACGATGGGGCGTGCATGCATGGCGGGATTCCTCCTGCGCCGAGTATAGGCCAGCCTCGCGGCGGACGATGTGGGGCGATGGTCAAATCCCGTAACGGTCGCGGTAGGCCTCGAGTGCGGGGCGATGCCGGTCCAGTTCTGGGTGGTCGGCGGTCCAGGCGAGCAGATCGCGCAGGCGGGCGATCGCCACCACCGGGATGCCGTGCTCGCGGGTCAGGTCCTGGCTGGCCGACAGCTCGCCCTGGCCGCGTTCCTCGCGGTCGAGCGCGAGCAGCACGCCGGCGGGCTCGGCCCCGGCCGCGCGGATCAGCGCGATCGACTGGCGGATCGCAGTACCCGCGGTGATCACGTCATCGACGATGAGCACACGGCCGCGCAGCGGCGCCCCGACCAGCACGCCGCCCTCGCCGTGGTCCTTGGCTTCCTTGCGGTCGTAGGCGAACGGCAGGTCGCGGCCGTGCTGCTGCGCGAGTGCGGTGGCGGTCACGGCGGCGAGCACGATGCCCTTGTAGGCCGGCCCGAACAGCATGTCGAAGGCAAGTCCCGAGCGCACTGCGGCATCGGCATAGGCGGCGCCGAGCGTGGCCAGCGCGGCGCCCGAGTCGAACAGTCCGGCGTTGAAGAAGTACGGGCTTACACGGCCCGACTTGAGCGTGAACTGCCCGAAGCGCAGCACGTTGCGGGCCACGGCAAGTTCAAGGAAGGCGCGTTGACTGGGCGGCATGGCGTGGGGCCGGCGCGGGCGGGGGCGCAAAGGTCGCATGGCCGACCCGCCGCGTGCAACGCGCGGCGCCAGTGCGCATCGGTTAGGCTTGGCGCGCGGCGCGATCGTGCCGCGCTCCCGCCGCCGTGACCACACATCCCGCGCATGCGCATCATCTCGTTCAACGCCAATGGCATCCGCTCGGCCGCGGGCAAGGGGTTCTTCGACTGGCTGCGTGGGCAACGCGCCGACGTGGTGTGCGTGCAGGAGACCAAGGCGCAGCGGCAGCAGCTGGCCGATGCCTGTTTCCACCCGGCCGACCACCATTGCTTCTATCGCGATGCGACCACGCGCAAGGGCTACTCGGGCGTGGCGATCTATTCGCGGCGCGAGCCCGACGAGGTGCGCACGCAGCTGGGATGGGCGCCCTTCGACGACGAGGGACGCTACCTCGAAGCCCGCTACGGCAACCTCAGCGTGGTGTCGTTGTACCTGCCGTCGGGTAGCTCGGGCGAACCGCGCCAGGCGTTCAAGTTCGAGGTGATGGCGTGGCTGCGGCCGATCCTCGCGGGTTGGCTGGGTTCCGGGCGCGACTACGTGCTGTGCGGCGACTGGAACATCGTGCGCAGCCGGCGCGACATCCGCAACTGGAGTTCCAACCAGAAGAACTCGGGTTGCCTGCCCGACGAGCGGGCCTGGCTCAACGGCCTGATCGGCGCCGACGGTGGCGGTGAAGGCATGGCGCCGGGTGTGCCGGGCTGGGTCGACACCTACCGCAGCCTGCATCCGTCGGGCGAGGACTACACCTGGTGGAGCAATCGCGGCGCCGCGCGCGCCAACGACGTCGGCTGGCGCATCGACTATCAGCTGGCGACGCCATCGCTGCGCCCGCGCGCATGCGCGATCGCGGCACAGCCGCGCTTCTCCGACCACGCGCCATACCGGGTCGACTATGACCACGCCATGGGTGCGGCGTGAGCGTGGCGCGCGCGGGCAAGCCATCACTGTGGCAGGCCTTCACGCAACCGGCGGCGTGGACGATGTTCCTGTTCGGCTTCTCCTCGGGCCTGCCGTTCCTGCTCGTGGCCGGCACCTTGTCGTACTGGCTCAAGCAGCATGGCGTGGTGCTCAAGGAAATCACGGTGATCGCGAGCGCGGGCATGTTGTACGCGTTCAAGTTCGTGTGGGCGCCGCTGCTCGACCACTGGCGCTTGCCAGGGCTGGCGCGTCTGGGCCGCCGCCGCGGCTGGCTGCTGGCGGCGCAGTGTGGAGTGGTCGCCGGGCTCGTGGCGATGGCGTGGTGCACGCCCACGCAGTTGCCGGCATTCATCGCGGCGACGGTGTGGGTGGCGTTCTTCGGCGCGACTCAGGACATCGCGGTGGACGCCTACCGCATCGAGATCGCGCCACCGGACCAGCAGGGGGCGCTGGTGGCGACCTACTCGCTGGGTTATCGCATCGCGCTCATGGTGGCCGGCGCGTTCGCGCTGATCCTGGCCGACCACGTGGCCTGGTCGCAGGTGTACCTGCTGCTGGCCGCGACCATGCTGGTCCCGATCTTCGCCACGCTGTTTGCGCTGGAACCGGCCGCTCCGGCGCAGCCGGCGCTGCGCTGGAGTGTGGCGATGCGCCATGCGCTGCTCGACCCGTTCGCCGACTTCTTCCGGCGCTACGGCCTGCAGCTGGCACTGCTGACGCTGGCGTTCCTGTTGCTGTTCAAGATTCCCGAGCAGGCCACCATCGGCGGCATCATGGGCCCGTTCTACCGCGACATGGGCTTTTCACAGACCCAGATCGGTGCCATCACCAAGATCTACGGCATCTGGATCGGCATCGCCGGCGCGTTCCTCGGTGGCGCCATGGTGGTGCGCTGGGGGCCGTGGAAGCCGCTGTGCGCGATGATCCTGCTGTGTGGCAGCTGCAACCTCTTGTACCTGCTGCTGATCGCGTGGCCGGGCAACCTGTGGGTGCTCACCGCGGTGATCTCGGCCGAGAACCTCACGCTGGGCATGCTCGGACCGCCCACCGTGGCGTTCCTGTCGGCGTTGGTCAATCGCGACCACACCGCGACCCAGTACGCGCTGCTGAGCTCACTGGTGAACCTGCCCGGCAAGGTGCTGGGAATCTTCGCGGGCGGAATCGCGACGGCGGTCGGCTACGGCGCCTACTTCGTGATCACGGTATGCGCGCTGGTACCCGCGACCGTGCTGCTGGTGTGGCTGTGGCCGCGTTATCGCGACATCGGCAAGGAAGGCGCGGCGTAGACCGCGCCGAGCAGGCGCGGACCACGGGCACCGGTCACGCTGGGCAGGTTGCCGGGCTCGCCACACAGGCGCGCGCGCGCCAGCCAGGCGAACCCCACCGCCTCGACATAATCGGGATCCACGCCCAACGCCGCGGTGCTCGCGAGCGCGATGCCGGGCAGCTGTGCGCGCAGCGCGGCCATCAGCGCGGCGTTGTGCACGCCGCCGCCGCAGGCATACAGCTCGCGCGTGGCCGGCGCGTGCCGACGCAGTGCCGCGGCAATCGAACGCGCGCTCAGGTCCAGCAGTGTCGCCTGCACGTCGGCTGCGGCGATGCCGGCGGGCAGCCGCGCGTCGAGCCAGGCGAGGTTGAAGTGCTCGCGGCCGGTGCTCTTGGGTGGAGCCAGCGCGAAGTACGGATCGGCCAGCAGCTGCCCAAGCAGGGCCGCATCGGGTCGGCCGCTGCGCGCCCAGGCGCCATTGGCGTCCTGCGGCTGGCCCAGATGGCGCCGCGCCCAGGCATCGAGCAGGCAATTGGCCGGCCCGGTGTCGAAGCCGGTCACGGCCGCGCCCGGTGCGAGCAGGGTGAGATTGGCGATGCCGCCGAGGTTGAGCACCGCGCGCGGGATCGCCGGCGCGGCAAACACCGCCGCGTGCAGCGCGGGCAGCAAGGGCGCGCCCTGGCCACCCGCGGCCACGTCGGCTCGGCGGAAGTCGGCCACGGTGACGATGCCGGTGCGCTCGGCGACCACGCTCGGGTCGCCGATCTGCAGCGTGAAGCGCCGTGCATCGCCGATGCGATGGCGCACGGTCTGGCCGTGCGAACCGATCGCCGCCACATCCGTGGCAGCGACCCCGGCCGCGTCCAGCAGTGCCTGCGCGGCCTGCGCGAAGCAGCCGCCGACCTCCACGTCGAGCGCGCCGTAGTCGTCGAGCGCGATCGTGTCCTGGCCCTGGGCCAGTGCCAGCACGCGCTCGCGCAGCGGCGCCGGGTAGGGCTGGGTGCGGGCGGCGATCAGGCGCGGCGTGGCGCCTTCAGGCGCGAACCGGACCAATGCGGCGTCGATGCCGTCGGCGCTGGTGCCGGAAATCAGGCCCAGGTACAGGCCCGCATGCGCATCAGCGGCCGGCGTGGGCAAGCTGGATGCCGTCGGCGAGTTTGAGCTTGGCCAGCATCGGTGCGGTGGCAGCCTTGAACTGCGCGAGCTCCGCCGCGGGCAGCGGTTCGGGTGGCGGCAGGGTCACCTTGAGCGGGTTGCGATGGCCGCCATCGACGCGGAACTCGTAGTGCAGGTGCGGGCCGGTGGCGAGGCCGGTCATGCCGACATAGCCGATGACCTGGCCCTGCGCCACGTGCTGGCCGACCTTGACCTTCGCAAAGCGCGACATGTGGCCGTAGGCGGTGGTGATGTGCGCGTTGTGCTGGATCATCACGAAATTGCCGTAGCCGGATTTCCAGCCGCGGAACACGATCTTGCCATCGCCGGCGGCGCGGATCGGCGTGCCGCTGGGGGCGGCGTAATCCACGCCCTTGTGTGCGCGCATCCTGCCCAGGATCGGGTGCATGCGGCCGGTCGAGAACAATGAGGAAATGCGCGTGAACTCGACCGGGGTACGCAGGAACGACTTGCGCAGCGGCCGCCCATCCTCGCTGTAGAACATCGATTCGCCGCGCGCGTTGGTGTAGCGCACCGCGGTGTAGCGCTTGCCGTCGTTGATGAAGGTGGCGGCAATGATGTCGCCGCCGCGCAGCAGTTCGCCGTCGCGGTACAGGTCGTCATAGACCACGCTGAAGCTGTCGCCTTCGCGCAGGTCCTGCGCGAAGTCGATGTCGTAGCCGAACGCGTCGGCCAGCTTCAGCACCATCGCATCGCTCAAGCCGGCGCGCTCGCCCGCGTAGAACAGGGAGCGCGTCACCACGCCATGGGCGATGTGCACGCGACGCTCGACCGCGCGGTCCTCGACCTGCTCACTGACCTTGCCGGCGTCGAACTGCAGCACGACGCGGGTGGCGTCCCCGCGTTCGAAGCGCATCGCGGCGAGTGTGCCGGTGGCGTCGGTGGTGAACTCGAACACCTGGCCCGGGCGGATGCGGCGCAGCGCCGTGGCGTCGGCTTGCGAATCCAGCGCGCGCTGCAGGTCGGCGGGTGCGAAACCCTGCTCGCGGAAAATGTCCGACAGGGTCTGGCCCGGGCGCACGGTGACGATGCGCCAGTCCGGCCCGCTCGTGTGCGCGTAGGCGCCGATCGCAGCATCGGCCGGCAGTGGCGGCAGTTCGAGCGCCAGCGTCGTCAACGGCATCGCCTCGTGGCGCGTGGCGTTGGCAAACCCGGGTGCGATGACACCCACCAGTGCGCACACGATCACCACCACGCCGCCGAGGATCCAGTGCCCGGGGCGCCAACGCGACGGCGCGGGCAGGAAGGTCCAGCGCGACACGCGCTGGTAGAGGCGGAAATAGCGTCGCTGCAGATGGCGACGAATCGTCGCGCGGCGGTACCGGTGCGGCGTCGGGTGCGGTGCGGCAGAATCGTTCACGGGCTCGCGGCTCCGGCCAATCGCGCCGTACCATAGCGGCCGTGCGCAAGTGGCGTCAACGCGAATGCTGACAAGAACTTGCGCGCAATCACGATCTAACGAATTATTAACCCGAGGACGCGCCGCGACGCGCCCACCCTTGGTCCGCGCGTGCCGCGGACGCCTGCGTCTTACATCCGGAATCCCCACCACGATGCCAGATCCAGCCGCCTCGCTCGACCTCATCGGTCGTGGCGCCGACGAAATCATCAAGCGCGAGGACCTCGAGTCGCGCCTCAAGTCCGGCCGGCCGCTGCGGGTCAAGGCCGGTTTCGATCCCACCGCGCCCGACCTGCATCTGGGCCACACGGTGCTGCTCAACAAGATGCGGCAGTTCCAGGATCTGGGTCACCAGGTGATCTTCCTGATCGGCGACTTCACCGGCATGATCGGCGACCCCACCGGCAAGAACGTCACGCGCAAGCCGCTCACGCGCGAGGATGTGCTGGCCAACGCGCAGACCTACGCCGAGCAGGTGTTCAAGGTGCTCGATCGCGGCCGTACCGAGGTGCGCTTCAATTCCGAATGGTTTGGCGCGATGAACGCGGCCGACATGATCAGGCTCGCCGCACAGCACACGGTGGCGCGCATGCTCGAACGCGACGACTTCGCCAAGCGCTATGCGGCACAGCAATCGATCGCGATCCACGAGTTCCTGTATCCACTGGTGCAGGGCTATGACTCGGTCGCGCTCAAGGCCGACGTCGAGCTCGGCGGCACCGACCAGAAGTTCAACCTGCTGATGGGGCGCGCGCTGCAGGAGCATCACGGCCAGGCACCACAGATCGTGTTGACCATGCCGCTGCTGGAAGGGCTCGATGGCGTGCAGAAGATGTCCAAGTCGCTCGGCAACTACATCGGGATCGCCGAGCCCGCGATCGACATCGTCAACAAGGCCATGAAGATCGGCGACGACCTCATGTGGCGCTGGTACGAATTGCTGAGCCTGCAGCGTTCCTCGGCGCAGATCGCGCAGCTGCAGCGCGACGTGGCCGCGGGCACGTTGCATCCGCGTGACGCCAAGCTCGCGCTGGCCCGGGAACTGGCCGCGCGCTTCCACAGCGACGCCGAGGCCGAGCACGCGGTGTCGCAGTGGATCGCGCTGGTGCGCGAGCAACGCGTCGATGTCGACCTGCCGCTGCAGGACGTGGCAGCGCCCGCCTCGGGCCTGCGGCTGGGGCCGCTGTTCGTCGCGGCCGGACTGGCCGGCAGCAACTCCGAAGTGATGCGCAAGCTCGCCGAGCGCGCCCTGCGCATCGATGGCCAGGTGGTGGAGAACCGCGAACTCGTGCTCACGCCCGGCAGCGAACTGCTGCTGCAGGTCGGCAAGCGCGCGTTCGCACGCGTTCGTCTGGTCGCGACGGACTGAGCCGCGCACGGCCGTCGGGTCGGGCGCGGCACGTGCATCGGCGCCCGGGCGGCGCGCGCAGGAATTTTTTCGTCAAGGCTGTTGACGGATCGCGAATCGGATGTAAGATGCGCGCCCCTTCGACGAGACGCACTCGCGTCCCGCGCAGGCGGGGCGGCAGCAGCGGCCCCGGACGGACACCGAAGTGCAAAAAATCTCGCACCGAGGTGTTGACGAACTGGAAATTTGTTGTATAGTAGCGAGCTCCCTTCGACGAAATGTCCTGGGACGCGAGGTCAACAAAACCTCGCAAGTTCATGATCTTTGACAGTGTGCGCAGGTAACTTGTGTGGGCGCCTTGAGGTGGATGCAAGTCCATCGATACATCAAGCGCGTCCAAGCAACGTCAAAGCAGCAAGCTTTACAGTGCTTGGTTCACGCTCGGAAGTTTGACCGCAAGGTCTGAAGTTTCAACTGAAGAGTTTGATCCTGGCTCAGAGTGAACGCTGGCGGCAGGCCTAACACATGCAAGTCGAGCGGCAGCGCGGGGGCAACCCTGGCGGCGAGCGGCGGACGGGTGAGGAATACATCGGAATCTGCCTTGTTGTGGGGAATAACGTAGGGAAACTTACGCTAATACCGCATGAGACCGTAAGGTGAAAGTGGGGGATCGCAAGACCTCACGCGACAAGATGAGCCGATGTCGGATTAGCTAGTTGGTGGGGTAATGGCCTACCAAGGCGACGATCCGTAGCTGGTCTGAGAGGATGATCAGCCACACTGGGACTGAGACACGGCCCAGACTCCTACGGGAGGCAGCAGTGGGGAATATTGGACAATGGGCG
>QUBV01000043.1 GCA_014338185.1 Lysobacterales bacterium
AGACGCGGCCGCCGCGCAGGCACAGGGCCTCCAGCTCATGGCCGCCCTGCCATTGCACGTGCGCCGCCGCGCGCACCCGCGCACCGAGCGCACGCACGATCACCGCACCCGTGGCGTCACCGCCGGCATGCACCACGCGCGCGCAGCGATGGCCGCCCTCGCGGCCGAGTTGCAGGCGCCCGTCCGCATCCCGGTCGAAGGCGACGCCCTGCGCGAGCAGCCAGTCGATCACGCCCGGCGCCTGCGCACACAACCACTGCACGCGCGCGGCGTCGTTGTGGTGGGCGCCCGCGACCAGCGTGTCCTCCACGTGCGCGGCGATGCTGTCCCCCGGGTCCAGCGCGGCCGCGATGCCGCCCTGCGCCAGCTGGCTGGCGCTGCCGCTGCCGCCTTCGCTGCGGCACACCAGCATCACCGGGGCGGGCGCCGCCGCCAGCGCCGTCGCCAGTCCGGCGACACCGGCACCCACGACCACGATCGGCTCGTTCATACGCGCTCGGCGCGACCGACGGCGAGCATGCGCGTGAGCGAGCCGCGTGCGCGCTCGATGATGTCGGCCGGAATGTGGATCTCGTGCTTGAGGTCGCGCAGCGCCGCGTAGATGTTGGGCAAGGTGATGCGCTGCATGTGCGGACACAGGTTGCAGGGCTTGATGAACTCGGTCTGCGGGAACTGCGCGCGCAGGTTGTCGGCCATCGAGCATTCGGTGATGAGCGCGACGCGCTTGGGCTGCTCCTTGGCCAGCCAGCGCCCCATCGCGCTGGTGGAGCCGACGAAGTCGGCTTCGGCGAGCACTTCGGGCGGACATTCGGGATGCGCCACGAGCTTGGCATCGAACTGCTCGCGGGCATGGCGCGCCTCGCCCGCGGTGAACTTCTCGTGCACCTCGCAGCGGCCATGCCACAGCACGAGTTCGACGCCGGTGTGCTTGGCCACGTGCTTGCCCAGGAACTGGTCGGGCAGGAAGATCACCTTTTCCACGCCCAGCGATTCGACCACCTGCACCGCATTGGCCGAGGTGCAGCACACGTCGGTCTCGGCCTTGACCGCGGCCGAGGTGTTGACGTAGCTCACCACGGGCACGCCCGGATGCGCGCGGCGCAGCGCGCGCACGTCCTCGGCGGTGATCGATGCGGCCAGCGAACAGCCGGCCTCGAGGTCGGGAATCAGCACGGTCTTGGCCGGCGCGAGGATCTTGGCGCTCTCGGCCATGAAGTGCACACCGCACAGCACGATGAGGTCGCTGTCGCAGTCGGCCGCGGCCTGCGCCAGTGCGAGCGAATCGCCGGTCACGTCGGCCACGCCGTGGAAGATCTCGGGCGACTGGTAGCTGTGCGCCATGATGACCGCGCCGCGCTGCTGCTTGAGCCGGTTGATCGCCTCGATCCACGGCAAGTGCAGCGACCACTCCATGCACGGCACCAGATGCTCGATGCGCGCGCGCAATGCCGCGTATTCGTGCTCGAGTTCGTCGCGCCAGGTCGGCACGGGCAACGGACTGGTTGCGTTCACCAGGCGATCCTCGTCAGGGGCGGATGGGCAAGGCAGGGCGCGTATGGTGGGGGCTGGCGGCGCGGAGTCAACCCGGCAGGAAGGTCGCCAGCGGGCGCTCGATGCGGATGCGCGCGCTGCCGTCGGCCAGCAACTGGCCGTGGTGCCGCAGGCCGAGCTCGGTCAATGCCGCGAGCAGCGGATGCGGCCAGCGCGGCGTGAGCACGGTGAAGGCACCGCCCTGCGGCAGCTGCCGGGCCATGCCCAGCGTGCGCATGAGCGGCTCGGGCGCGAGCAGGTGGCGCAGATCGATCGCGTCGGCCTCGCACGGCGTCGACACGGCATGGGTGGGCGCTTGCATCACGACCGCGATCATCGCGCGGTCATCGCGCCACCCGCGATGATGCAGGTCAAGGCCACCGCGCGGCCCATGCCGTGCACCGCGAGGTGACAGCGGGCCCTGACGCGCGTCAACATCAGGGCAACGCGAACCATTCACAATTGCGCGATGAACACGAACCATCAGGGTGGCAACGGGCCGCGCGGCATTCCGCTGCGCGTGGAAATGGGCACGGGTCCGGGCGGCGACGACCACGCCCTGCGCGTCTCGCTCGCGCAACTGCCGGCACTGCTCGCCAGCGCGCCCCATCGCATGATGTTCTTCGCCGGCGCGAGCGCGATCATCGTGTCGATGCTGTGGTGGGCGTGCTTCCTCGGCGCCAACTGGGCCGGTCATGCGTTTCCGGCCGCGCCGGTGCCGGCCGGCTGGGCGCATGCGGTGTTCACCCAGTACGGCATGCTGCCCGCGTTCATCTTCGGCTTCCTGCTCACGGTGTTTCCGCGCTGGATGGGCCAGCCCGCGCTGCAGCGCCACCACTACGTGCCGGTGTTCCTCGGCATCTTCGGCGGTTACGTGCTCGCGCAGGTCGGCCTGCTCGACCTGCGCCCGCTGCTGATCGCGGGCCTGGTGCTGATGCTCGCGGGCTGGTGCACCGCGCTGGTCGTGCTCGGCGGCGTGCTGTGGCGCAACGGCGGCAAGGACCGGCATGCGCTGTCGTGCTACCTCGCCCTGCTGCTGGGTGCATTCGGCCTGGCCGCGTTCCTCGCCTTCGTGCTCGGTGCGCCCTGGCAGTTCGCGTTCCTGTCGATCCGCTTCGGCACCTTCTTCCTGCTGCTGCCGGTCTTCTTCACGGTCTGCCACCGCATGGTGCCGTTCTTCAGCAGCAACGTGGTCGGCCCCGGCTACCGGCTGTTCCGTCCCAGCTGGAGCCTGCCGCTGCTGTGGCTGCTGCTGCTCGTGCATGTCGCGCTCGACCTGCGCCACCAGCAGGACTGGCTGTGGCTCGCCGACCTGCCGCTGGCCGCGCTGTTCCTCGTGCACTGGCTCGCATGGCAGCCGTGGAAGTGCATGCGCCCGGGTCTGCTGGCGGTGCTGTACCTGTCCTTTGCGTGGTTGCCGGTGGCGTTCGTGCTCTACGGCGCGCAGAGCCTGCTCGCCTGGTTCGACCAGGGCTTCCTGTTCGCCCGCGCGCCCGCGCACGCGCTCACGATCGGCTTTTTCGGCTCGATGCTGGTGGCGATGGTCACGCGCGTCACGCAGGGCCACTCGGGACGGCCGCTGCAGATGGGGCGCATCCCGTGGCTCACCTTCGTGCTGCTGCAGTTGGTCGCGGTGATTCGCATCGGCGCGGAACTGGCCAGCGACGGGCCGCTGTGGCTGGCGGTCGCCGCCTTCGGCTGGCTGCTCGCATTCGCGCCGTGGGTTGGCCGCTCGTTGTGGATCTATCTCACGCCGCGCGTGGATGGCAAGCCCGGCTGACCGCGCCGCTGCCCGCTGGCACACGCGCCCACGTCCCGTTTCCACCCCAGCACGCGAATCACCATGGCCGCCTGGTTTCTGCAAATCAAATGGATCCACATCTGGGCCGTGATCCTGTCCGGCGGCCTGTTCACGCTGCGCGGCATCATGATGATGCTGCGTTCGGACTGGACCAACCACGTGTCGCTGCGCTACCTGTCGGTGCTCATCGACACCACGCTGCTCACCGCGGCGATCCTGCTCACGCTGATCCTGCATCAATACCCGTTCGTGCAGGCCTGGCTCACGGTCAAGGTCGTGCTGCTGGTGGTGTACATCGTGCTCGGCACGCTCGCGCTCAAGCGTGGCCGCACGCGCGCGGTGCGCATCGCCAGCTACGTCGCGGCGCTGGCCGTGTACCTGTTCATCGTGAGCGTGGCGCGTTCGCACAATCCCTGGGGGGCGCTCGCGCCGCTGCTGCCGTGACCGCGCGCGGGTGACCCGCGCCGATCACTGCGTCCACCATTCGCCCGAACTCAAGCCGGCTGCTGGTCGGTGACGCATGCACGCGCTTTACCCATGCCTGACTGTGGATCGGCACAGCGCCGGCGATCGCGCAACTGTGGCGACATGCCACAGCGACGCGATGTCGCATTTGGCCATCCGGATGACTTGTGTCAATTTTCGCGGCCGGCATCTCGCGCAAGCTGCGCGCCCAAGAATTTCGTGAATAACCACCATGGAGCTTCCTCGATGAAACATTTGTTGCTTGCTGCCACCCTGCTGGCGGCCGCCGGATTGGCGGGTTGCAGCTCGGGCACCCCGGGCGTGGGCGGCGCCAACGCCGCGATGGCGACCACGGGCGGCTCGGCCAAGGGTGATTTCGGCCCGCCCATGGGCGAGCCGGTCCACGCGATACTCACCAGCCCGCCGCAGGTGCCGCCGCCGACCAACCGCAGCTATCCGGCCAAAGTCATCGTCGAACTGGAGGTGATCGAGAAGGAGATGGAAATCTCCGAGGGCGTGCGCTACACGTTCTGGACCTTCGGCGGCACCGTGCCCGGCAGCTTCATCCGCGTGCGCCAGGGCGACACGGTGGAGTTCCATCTCAAGAATGCGCCCGACAGCAAGATGCCGCACAACATCGACCTGCACGGCGTGACCGGCCCGGGCGGCGGCGCCGCGTCGAGCTTCACCGCGCCCGGCCATGAGTCGCAGTTCACGTTCAAGGCGCTCAACCAGGGCATCTACGTGTATCACTGCGCGACCGCGCCCGTGGGCATGCACATCGCCAACGGCATGTATGGCCTGATCCTGGTCGAGCCGCCGGAGGGCCTGCCCCCGGTCGACCACGAGTACTACGTGATGCAGGGCGACTTCTACACCACGGGCAAGTACCGCGAGAAGGGCCACCAGCCGTTCGACATGGAGAAGGCGATCGACGAGAACCCGACCTATGTGCTGTTCAACGGCCACGAAGGCGCGCTCACGGGTGACAAGGCGCTGGTGGCCGGTCCCAACCAGACCGTGCGCCTGTTCGTCGGCAACGGCGGTCCCAACCTCATCTCCAGCTTCCACGTGATCGGCGAGATCTTCGACCGCGTGCAGCCTGAAGGCGGCACCCATCCGCAGGAGAACGTGCAGACCACGCTGATTCCCGCGGGCGGCGCCGCGATCGTCGAGTTCCACACCGAAGTGCCGGGCAGCTACGTGATGGTCGACCACTCGATCTTCCGCGCGTTCAACAAGGGCGCGCTGGCGATCCTCAAGGTCGATGGCCCCGAGAACAAGGCGATCTACTCGGGCAAGGAAGTCGACTCGGTGTACCTGGGCGACCGCTCCGAGCCCAACCTCAAGGCCGTGCGCACCGCGGCCAAGGCCCATGCGGCGGGCAAGCTGACCAAGGATGAGCAGGTCGCGGCCGGCAAGCAGTTGTTCACCGGTACCTGTTCGGTGTGCCACCAGGACAACGGCGAAGGCCTCAAGGGCGTGTTCCCGCCGCTGGCCAAGTCCGACTACATCGCGGCCGACCCCAAGCGCGTGGTGCGTGCGATCCTGCACGGCCTGAGCGGCAAGGTCACGGTCAATGGCACCGAATACAACTCGGTGATGCCGCCGATGAACCAGCTCACCGACGACGAAGTGGCCAACATCTCGACCTACGTGCTCAACAGCTGGGGCAACCCGGGTGGCCAGGTCGGTGCGCAGGAAGCGGCGGCGGTTCGCGCCGAGAATCCCAACGCGACCCAGGCCGAGCACTGAGCCATGGGCAGGCTGCCACGCCACGCGACCCGCCCCATGCCACGCCGCCGCGCGCGGCTGCGCGCGGGGACTGCGCTGGCGCTGGTGCTGGCTGCAACGGGCGCAATGCCCGTTGCAGCGGCGCCGCAGTACAAGGACATTCCCGCCACCGCCTTCACCAGCATCATCGACGATGCGCTCGGCAGCGCGCCGCGGCCGCTGGCCGCCTATGCGATGCGCAGCGAACCGGTGACCAACGCCGAGTTCCTCGCCTTCGTCCGCGCCAACCCGCAATGGCAGCGCGGCCAGGCACCGAGCGTATTCGCCGACCAGGGCTACCTCGGCCACTGGGCCACGCCGAGCGCGCTCGGCGCGTCCGCATTGCCCGACCAGCCGGTCACGCGTGTGAGCTGGTTCGCGGCCGCGGCCTATTGCGAGAGTGAACACGCACGCCTGCCGACCTGGCTGGAGTGGGAACGCGCCGCGGCCGCGAGCACGAGCGTGGCCGACGCGCGCAACGATCCGGCCTGGCGCCAGCAGATGCTCGACTGGTACGCCAAGCCTTCCAACGGCGCGCTGGCCAAGGTCGGCGGCAGCCCCAACCTGTACGGCGTGCGCGACCTGCACGGCCTGGTGTGGGAATGGGTGGATGACTACGCCGCGCTCATGGTCACGTCCGACAGCCGCAACCAGAACGACCCGGACCGCCTCAAGTTCTGCGGCTCGGCCGCGCTCAGCCTGCGCGATCGCGACAACTACGCCCTGCTCATGCGCGTGGCCATGTTGTCCTCGTTGCAGGCGGTCAACACCACCACCAGCCTCGGCTTCCGCTGCGTGCGCGATTCCACTGCCACGGTGACACCATGACCGACCAGGCACTGCCCCACTCCCCGCGCCACGGCATGGGCCGACGCATGCTGCCCGCATGGCTGGCGCTGCTGCTGCTGTGCGCATTGGTGCTGCCCGCTGCCCGCGCCACGCCGCTGCCGGGCGATTCGGTGTACCAGTTGCAGGTGCCACTGGTGGACCAGGACGGCCATGCCGCCGCGTTCGCCGACGCGCGCGGCCAGGTGCGCGTGGTGAGCATGTTCTACACCTCGTGCAAGTTCGTCTGTCCGCTCATCATCGACACGCTGCGCAAGACCGAACGCGCGCTCGACGCCGACGCCCGCGCGCGCCTGCGCGTGCTGCTGGTGAGCCTGGACCCGGTCAACGACACCCCGGCCGCGCTCGCGCAGCTGGCGAGCCAGCGCAAGGTCGACACCACGCGCTGGACGCTCGCGCGCACCGACGCCAGCCATGTACGGCGCCTGGCCGCGGTGCTCGGGATCCAGTACAAGCAACTGGCGGCAGGCGAGTTCAGCCACTCGACCTCACTCGTGCTGCTCGATGGCGAAGGCCGCATCCTCGCGCGCACCGACAAGCTCGGCGAGGCCGACGAGACCTTCGTGGCCGCGCTCCAGGCCGCACTCACCCCGCCCTGAGCCGGCGCTGGCCGGTCCGCATGCCCTGCGGCAATTTGCCGCAGGGCATTTGTGGCGTCGCATCATATCCCGGACAATGCGGCGTTTTCCGGGGGTGCGAGATGCCCAAGACTGAGACGTACAACGACCAGGTCGTGCGCCTGTTCCTGCTCGCCGCGGCCGTGTGGGGAATCATCGGCATGTCGGTGGGCGTGTGGGTCGCCGCCGAACTGGCCTGGCCGTTCTGGAACTTCGACGTTCCGTTCCTGACCTTCAGCCGCCTGCGGCCCGACCACACCTTCGGCGTGATCTTCGCCTTCGGCGGCTCGGCGCTCATGGGCACCTGCTACTACGTGGTGCAACGCACGGGCCACACCCGCCTGGCCTGGCCGCGCGTGGCCAATTTCACCTTCTGGGGCTGGCAGCTCATCTGCGTGCTGGCGATGGTGACGATGCCGCTGGGCATCACCCAAAGCAAGGAATACGCCGAACCGGAATGGTTCATCGACATCCTCATCGCGGTGGTGTGGGTCGCGTTCGGCGCCGTGTTCTTCGCCACGCTCGCGCGGCGGCGCATCCGCCACATCTACGTGGCCAACTGGTACTACGGCGCGTTCATCATCGCGGTGGGCCTGCTCCACATCGTCAACAACATCGCGGTGCCGGTGTCGTTGTGGAAGTCCTACCCGGTGTACTCGGGCGTGGTCGACGCGATGGTGCAGTGGTGGTACGGCCACAACGCGGTGGCATTTTTCCTCACCGCGGGCTTCCTCGGCATGATGTACTACTTCGTGCCGCGCCAGGCCCAGCAGCCGCTGTGGAGCTACCGCTTCTCGATCGTCAATTTCTGGGCGCTCATCTCGATCTACATGTGGGCGGGCTCGCACCACCTCATCTACACCGCGCTGCCCGACTGGGTGCAATCGGTGGGCATGGCGTTCTCGCTGGTGCTGCTCATGCCCAGCTGGGGCTCGGCCGCCAACGGCCTGCTCACCTTCAACGGCTCCTGGCACAAGCTCAAGACCGATCCCGCGGCCAAGTTCATGGTCATCGCGCTGGTGTTTTACGCCGCCTCGACCTTCGAGGGCTCGATGATGGCGATCAAGACCGTCAACGCGCTGTCGCACTACACCGACTGGACCGTCGCGCACGTGCACTCGGGTTCGATCGGCTGGGTCGCGATGATCACGATCGGCTCGCTCTACGCGATGGCGCCGCGCGCGCTCGGTCGCCCGGCAATGCACTCCACGCCCGCGATGGAACTGCACTTCTGGCTGCACACGATCGGCGTGCTGCTGTACGTGCTGGCGATGTGGACCGCGGGCGTGACCGAAGGCCTGATGTGGCGCGCGACCAATCCCGACGGCTCGCTCACGCATGCGTTCATCGACAGCCTCATCACGATCCGCCCGATGTACACGGTGCGCTGGCTCGGCGGCATGTTCGTGCTCGCGGGCATGGTGGTGATGGCGTGGAACCTGTGGCACACCGCCGCCCACGCGCGCGCCAAGCTCATCACGCCGATCCCGGTGCCGATTCCCGAGCCCGAGGCGGACCAGAGTCCCGCGCCGCTGCCGGCCATGGGTTGAGGAGACGAACATGGCCGGTGGTTACAAGTATTTCGAAGCAATCGAGAAGCGCGCGCTGTTGCTGGGCGTGTTCACCGCGATCATGGTGTCGCTCGGCGGATTGGCCGAGATCACCCCGATCTTCATGGCCGCGCACGCGGTCAAGCCCACGCTCGGGCTCAAGCCCTACGACCCGCTGCGGCTGGCCGGCAAGGACATCTACGTGCGCGAGGGCTGTTACCTGTGCCACACCCAGATGGTGCGCGCGCTGCGCGCCGAGACGCAGCGCTACGGTGCGTTCTCCACCGCCGAGGAATCGGTCTACGACCGCCCGCACCAGTGGGGCTCCAAGCGCACCGGCCCGGACCTGGCGCGCGTGGGCGGCAAGTACAGCGATGAATGGCAGCGCCGCCACCTGCTCGATCCACGCAGCGTGGTGCCCGAGTCGAACATGCCCTCCTACCCGTGGCTGAGCCAGGCGCTGGTCGACGGCGCCGACATCCAGGCACGCATGCGCACGCTGCGCCTGCTCGGCGATCCCTACAGCGATGCCGACATCGAGGGGGCCGCGGCCGCGGTGGGCGGCCACACCGAGATGGAGGCGCTGATCGCCTACCTGCAAGGCCTGGGCATCGCCAACGAGCCCGCTGGCGTCTCCGCCAACAAGCAGGAAGGCACGCCATGACGATCCATCCGCTGTGGGGCCAGTTGATCGGCGTGTTCACGCTCGCCTCGATGCTCGCATTCATCGGCATCTGGGTGTGGGTGTGGAACCGCCGCCACCATGACAAGTACGCGGCCCTGGCACGGTTGCCGATGGAAGACGAGGAGAACCAGCCATGACCCCGTTCTGGTCCGCGTGGATCATGTTCCTCATCGTGTTCAACCTCGGCATCACCCTGTTCCTGTTCCTGTGGGGACCGCGCGTGAAGATCCCGGTGCTGCCCGATGGCACCACCGGCCACGTGTGGGCGCATGGCGTGCTGCGCGAGGGCCTCAACAAGCTGCCGCTGTGGTGGCTGCTGTTCTCGGGCGCGATGTTCGTGATCGGCTTTGCCTACCTGTACCTGTACCCGGGCTTTGGCTCGTTCAAGGGCGCGCTGGGCTGGACCTCGCACCAGCAGCTGGCCGACGACACCGCCGCCAATTCGGCCAAGCTGGAGCCGTTGCTCAAGGGCATCGCCGACCAGCCGATCGAGGTCATCGCGCGCAATGCCGAGGCCACCCGCATCGGCGAGCGCCTGTTCATCGACAACTGCGCCGCGTGCCACGGCCGCAGCGGCCATGGCAACGCCCTGCTCGGCGCCCCCAACCTCGTCGATGGCGACTGGCTCTACGGCGGCGATGGCGAGACGCTTCTCGCGAGCATCAACGACGGCCGCGCCGGCGTGATGCCGCCGATGGGCGGCAGCCTCGACAAGGTCGCGATCGAGAACCTCGCCAACTACGTGCTGAGCCTGTCCGGCGCCGACCACTCGCCGGCCAAGGCCAAGCTCGGCGCGCCGCAATTTGCGGTGTGCGCGGCCTGCCACGGCCCGACCGGCACCGGCAACCCGGCCCTGGGTGCGCCCAACCTCACCGATGGCACCTGGCTCTATGGCGGTGACCTGGCCACCATCGAGCAGACCATCCGCGACGGCCGCCATGGCGTGATGCCGGCCTGGCGCACGCGCCTGTCCGCCACCGACGTGCGCCTGGTCGCGGCGTGGGTCCATGCGCAGTCGCACGCCAACGCCGCACCCTGAGCCGCTCCGCTCGGCGTGGTACCGCCAGCCGATCGTCTGGCTCGGCGTGGTGGTGCTGGCGGCCTCGCTGGCCGGCTGCGTGTGGCTGATCGTGCTCGGCCTGCAGCACGCCGACGAGCCGGTCGCCACCGACGGCGTGATCTTCAAGGTCCCCACCACGCGACCTGCGCCGACGCAGCCATGAACGCCACGTGCTGGCACTGCGGCGAAGCGCTGCCGGATGGCCAGGTGCTGCATGCCCATGTCGCCGGCCGGGCGCGGCCGGTGTGCTGCGCCGGCTGCCGCGCCGCCGCCGAGTGGATCGAGCAACTGGGCCTGGCCGACTACTACCGGCTGCGCAGCGTGCCCGCGCAGCGCCCCGCCCCGGCCGCTGCCGAGCCGGACACCTGGCAGCGCCCGCAGCTCGCGCGCCACGTGGTGCGCGAGCTCGGCGCCGACCGCAGCGAGGCAATCTTCCTCGTCGATGGCATGCGCTGCAGCGCCTGCGTGTGGCTGATCGAGCGCGCCTTGGGCGCGCTGCCCGGGGTCGCCTCGGTGCAGGTCAATGCGTTGGCGCGGCGCGCGCGCATCGTGTGGGATCCCTCGCGCAGCGACCTGGCCGCGCTGGTCGGCGCGTTCGCGCGCACGGGCTACCGCGCGCTGCCGCTGGATGCCGCCGCGCTCGAGGACGCGCGCCGGCGTGAGTCGCGCGCCGCGCTCAAGCGCCTCGTGGTGGCCGGCTTCGGCGCGATGCAGGCGATGATGTACGCGAGCGCGTTGTACTTCGGCGCGTTTGCCGCGATGGACACCTCCACCCGCGACCTGTTCCGCTGGTTCGGCCTGCTGGTGGCCACGCCCGTGGTGTTCTACGCCGCGCAACCGTTCTTCGCCGGCGCGCGGCGCAGCCTGCAGGCGCGCCGCCTCGGCATGGACGTGCCGGTCGCGCTCGCGATCAGCCTCATCTACGTGGCCAGCGTGGTCGAGGCGCTGCGCGGCGGCAGCGAGGTGTATTTCGACTCGGTCAGCATGTTCGTGTTCTTCCTGCTGCTCGGACGCCACCTCGAACTCAAGGCGCGCCATCGTGCAGGCGACCTCACCGACGCTCTCGCCCGGCTCACGCCCGCGTTCGCCGAGCGCATCCGCGCCGACGGCAGCCGCGAGCGCATCGGCGCGGTGGAACTGGTGCCCGGCGACCGCGTCCACGTGGCCCAGGGCAGCGCGGTGCCGGCCGATGGCAGCCTGCTCAGCGAGCATGCGCGCGTCGACGAGGCCCTGCTGTCGGGCGAATCGATGCCGCTGGCCAAGCGCCGCGGCGATCCGCTGGTGGCGGGCAGCGTGGTGGTCGAAGGCCCGCTTGAACTGCGCGTGGAGCAGGTCGGCGCCAACACCGCGCTCGCGGGCATCGTCGCGCTGGTCACGCGTGCGCAGGCCGAGCGCCCGCGCCTGGCGCGCGCGGGCGAACGCGCCGCCGCGCGCTTCGTCGCGCGCGTGCTCACGCTGGCCACGCTCACCGCGCTGGGCTGGATCATCGTCGACCCCTCGCGCGCGTTCGCGGCCACGCTCGCGGTGCTGGTGGTGTCGTGTCCGTGCGCGTTCGCGCTCGCGGTGCCCGCCGCACTGACCCGCGCGCTCGCGCTGCTCGCGCAGCGCGGCGTGCTGGTGGTGCGCGCCGACGCGGTGGAAACGCTCGCGGGCGCCACCGAGGTGGTGTTCGACAAGACCGGCACGCTGAGCGAGCCGCAGCGCGGGCTCGCGCGCATCGACTGCCGGCCCGGCCTCGATGCCGCCAGCGCGCTCGCGCTGGCCGGCGCGCTCGCGCGCGGCAGCCGCCACCCGCTCGCCTGCATCATCGCCGCCGCGGCGGCGGACCTGCCCGAGCGCCAGGCCAGCGAGGTCGAGGAGATCGCGGGCCAGGGCCTGCGCGGTCGCTGCGACGGGCGCAGCCTGCGCCTGGGACAGGGTGCGTTCGCACTCGCCGGCACCGCGGCCAATCCCCGCGAGCTGGACGACACCCTCGTGCTCGCCGACGACCAGGGCCTGCTCGCCGCGTTCCACATCGGCGAGCGCCTGCGCGAGGGCGCGCGGGAGACCATCGCCGCGCTCGCACACGCGGGCGTGTCCAGCCGCATCGTGAGCGGCGACGCGCCCGCGCGCGTGGCCGCGCTGGCCGAGCGCGTGGGCATCGCACAGTGGCATGCGCGCCAGTCGCCGGCCGACAAGCTCGAGCGCCTGCGCGAGCTGCGCAGCGACGGCGCCTGCGTGGTGGCGGTCGGCGATGGCATCAACGATGCGCCGGTCCTGGCCGGCGCCGACGTCGCGGTCGCGCTCGGCAGCGGCAGTGACCTCGCGCAGGCCTCCAGCGACATCGTGCTCGCGCATGCGCGCCTGCCGGCGCTGCCCGAGGCGATCGCGATCGCGCGCGAGACGCTGCGCATCCTGCGCCAGAACCAGCGCTGGGCGCTGGTCTACAATCTGCTCGCGATTCCGTTCGGTGCGCTCGGCTACGTGCCGCCATGGCTCGCTGCGCTGGGCATGTCGGTGAGTTCGCTGGTGGTGGTGCTCAATGCCACCCGCATCGGCCGCAGCGCGCCGCGGGCGCGCGCGCATGCACCGCGCGAGGCCTTGGCATGACCATCCTGCTGGTGATGATTCCGCTGTCGATCCTGTTCGCGCTCGGTGCGGGCGTCGCCTTCTTCTGGGCGGTCGACCACGACCAGTTCGATGATCTGGACACACCCGGCCTGCTGCCCCTGCTCGACGAGCCGGCCACAACCGCGCCCGAGGCGGCCGATCCGGCCACGGATCCGACGGCACCGCGCGCGTGAGTCAGGCGCCGACCCTGCTCGCCGCGCTGCTGCTGGGCCTGGCCGCGAGCGGCCACTGCCTGGTGATGTGCGGCGGCATCTCCGCGGCGCTGGGAATCGCCACCGCCAAGGGCGCCGACGGGCGGCCGCGCCGCGCGCTGCTGGTCGCCTACCAGTTCGGCCGCATCAGCTCCTACGCCCTGGCCGGCCTGCTGCTGGGCGGCGTGCTCGGCGGCGCGATCGCGCTGCTCGACAACGAAACGGTGCGGCGCACGCTGCGCGTGCTGTCGGCGCTCGCGCTCGTGCTCGGCGCACTGGTGGCCAGCGGCCGCCTGCGCGATCCCGGCTTCGGCATCGGGCCGCGCATCTGGCCGCGCCTGGCGCCGCTGGGACGGCGCCTCTTGCCGTTGGCGAGCCTGCCGCGCGCGTTCGCGTTCGGCATGGTGTGGGGCTGGATGCCCTGCGGCTTCGTCTACACCGTGCTGCTGATCGCCACGCTGCAACTGGACGCGCTGCACAGCGCCGCCATCATGGCCGCGTTCGGGCTGGGCACGGCGCCGGCGATGCTCGCGGCCGCATTCGGCGCGCAGCGCATCGCGCGCCTGGGCGCGCACCCGGGCAACCGGCGCATCGCCGCGGGCGCGCTGCTGGTGAGCGCACTGCTCACGCTCGCCGGCCCATGGCTGGTGCCGCACCTGCCGTGGCTGCATGGCCTGCTGCCGTTCGACTGCGCACTGCCGCAATGACGCGCCGCGCATGCGCCCGGCGCGCGGCGTAAAGCCATGCAAACACCGCCGGCCGCGCGCCGTGCCCCGACGGCGCCGCCGCTATCCTTGGCGCATGACCAGCCATCGCATCCTGCTCGTCGACGATGACGTGGAACTGGCGCAGCTGCTGCGCGACTTCCTCACCCGCGACGGCTTCGAGGTATCCCTCGCCCACAATGCCGACGACGCCCTGCGCGCGGTGCGCGATGGCGCCTTCGATGCACTCGTGCTCGATGTGATGATGCCGGGCCGCTCGGGCCTGGACGCGCTGCGCGAGCTGCGCCGCGAGTCGGCGCTGCCCGTGCTCATGCTCACCGCGCTGGGCGAGGACATCGACCGCATCCTCGGGCTCGAGCTGGGCGCCGACGACTACATCCCCAAGCCGTGCAACCCGCGCGAGCTGGCCGCACGCCTGCGCGCGGTGCTGCGCCGTGCGCACGGCGATGCCAGCGAAGCGCTCACCGACCTGCACAACGGCCCGATCGTGCTGCGCGCCGCCTCGCGCAGCGTGAGCGTCGACGGCGAGCCGATCACGCTCACCGCGACCGAGTTCGACCTGCTCGCGCTGCTGCTGCGCGAGACCGGCCGCGTGGTGAGCAAGGAGCGCATCTCGCAGAGTGTGCTGGGGCGGCCGCTGGGCCCGTTCGACCGCTCGATCGACGTGCACATCTCCAACCTGCGGCGCAAGCTCGGCGAGGTCATCGACGGCGAGTCGCCGATCACCACGATCCATCGCAGCGGCTACCTGCTGCGCCAGCTCGGTACGCCGGCATGAGCGCGCGCCGCAGGCTACCCGCGGGACTCCCCACACCATGATGCAACGCCTGTTCTGGCGCATCTTCGCCGCGATCTGGTTCGCCACGGTGGTGCTCATGGTCGCCTTCGCGTGGCTGGCCACCGCCAAGTTCGAGCGCGAGAAGATCCCCGGGCTCGAGATCACGCGCCTGCAGGCGTCGATGGACGACCTGCTCACGCGCACCTCGCACGAGCTGCGCCGCGAGGGCGTCGAACCGACCCGACGCTGGCTGCAGGCCGCCACCGGCTTCGGGCCCGCGCGCGTGTACGTGTTCGACGCCGCGGGCAACGAGCTGCTCGGGCGCACGCCCTCGGCCGCGGTGCGCGACGCCGCCGCGGCCGTGCTCGCGCAGGCCGCCGACGGCATGCGCGGTGACAGCCCCTCGCTGAGTTCGGGCCGCCTGCGTGCGCGCCTGCTGCGTACGCGCGAGGCCGGCACCTTCACCGCAGTCGCCGCGCTCGAAGGCAACTTCTTCACCCGCCTCGTGTCACGCCGCCCCGACTGGTTCTGGCAGAACGTGGTGATGGCGATGGCGATCAGCGCCGCGATCAGCCTGCTGATCGCCTGGTACGTGGCCGCGCCACTGCAGCGCGTGCGCGCCAGCGCGCGGCGCTTCGCCCAGGGCGACCTCGACGCGCGCGTGGGCCGCATCCACTTCGGGCGCAGCGCCGAGGTGGTGGCGCTGGCCACCGAGTTCGACGCGATGGCCGAACGCATCAAGGTGCTGGTCGAAAGCCAGCGCCGACTGGTGCGCGACGTGTCGCACGAACTGCGCTCGCCACTCGCGCGCCAGCGCGTCGCGCTCGAGCTGGCGCGCGACGGCGATCCCGCGCACATCAGCGCCGCGCTCGACCGCATCGAATGCGAATCCGACCGGCTCGAGTCGATGCTGGCGCAGGCGCTGGAACTGTCGCGGCTGGAAACGGCCGATTTCGCCATGGACGACCGCGTCGAGCTCGATGCGCTGCTCGACGACGTGATCACCAACGCCGACTACGAAGGCGCGCCGCGCGGGCGCAAGGTCGCCTTGAGTGAGCGCACCCACCTGCAACTGCAGGGATCGCACCGCGCGCTGTATTCGGCGCTGGAAAACGTCATCCGCAACGCGCTCGCCTACACCAGCGACGGCAGCACCGTGGCGGTGCGCCTGCTGCGCGCGGGCGACTGCGCGCGCGTGATCGTGCGCGACCATGGCCCGGGCGTGGCCGAGGCCGATCTCGCGCGCATCTTCGAGCCGTTCTACCGCACCGACAGCGCGCGCACGCGCAGCAGCGGCGGCACCGGCCTGGGCCTGGCGATCGCCTACCGCGCGATCGCGCGCCACCGCGGCACGATCCGGGCACGCAACGCCGATGGCGGCGGCCTCGAAGTCAGCATCGAGCTGCCGCTGGAAGCGCCACCCACGCGCAAGCGCGAGCCCGCGCGCGCCTGAGCCCGCGCGCGGTCGTCACCCGCCGTTGCACCAGCCGCAGCCGAGCAGGAAGCGCGAGCCGGAGACCGGCGTGAGCAGGATCGTCCTCGGGCACAGGCTGCCGTCGGCCATCTCGCGCAGGAACCGGCCCATGTGCGTTTCTTCGCCCTGGGCGCGGCGCAGGCGCAGCGCAGCCACCGCCGTGCGCGCATCGCCGGCGAACTCGGCGAAAATGATCCCGCCGAAATCCGGTTGGCCCTCGACGTGCCAGACGACCTTGTGCGTGCGCGCACCGGCGATCCGGATCGGCGCCTTGAGCGCCACCTCGATCCGGTAGTCGAGCTCCTCGCCGCTCGCGGTCACCCGCCCTTCGCTGCCATCCTCGCCCACCCGCGCGCTGAGCCAGTCGATCACCTGCTCCGGCTGCCTCCCGCACAGCAGCGCCTGCTCCAGTCCGGGGCGCAGCGACCCGGCCTCGCCGGCCGCCGCCCCCGCGCTCGCCAGCAGCAGGCCCCAAACCATCCAGTGCATGTTCCAGCCTCCTGTCATGCGACCACGGCCGCACTTGCCGACCTCGTCCGCGCCGCGAGCCGGGCCTGGCCGCAGCACCCATGCACAAGGCGCCAGCGGTCGCAGCATGACATACCGGCGCAGGGCCGTGCAGGTGGATGCAACGCACCAGGCGCCCGCTCCTTGCCATGACTGATGTCGCGCGCGCCAGCGCCGCCGCCGGCACCCTACAATGCGCCGATGCCTGCCACCCACGCCAGCCAGGTCGCCTTCTTCCAGCGCGCGCGCGGCCTCGTCGAGACGCTCGCGTGGCTGCGCCTGTGCGCGGTGGCGGGCCAGTCCATCACCATACTCGCGGTGTCGCGCGTGCTGGACCTGCCGGTGCCGGTGGTGCCGCTCATGCTCGGGGTCGGCGCGCTCGTCACCTTCGCGCTGTTCGCGTTCTGGCGCCTCGCCCAGCCGCGCCCGATCAGCCTCGCCGAAGGCTTTGCCCACGTCAGCGTCGACATCCTCGTGCTGACCTACCTGCTGTACTGGACCGGTGGCGTCGAAAATCCGTTCGTCACGCTGCTGGTGATCCCGATGGCGCTGGCGGCCGCGGCATTGTCGATGCGCTACGTGGCCGCGGTGGCGGTGCTTGCATCGGTGTGCTTCGCGCTGCTGGTGCCCTGGCGCCAGCCGCTGCCGCCACTGCACGTCGCGCGCATCGCCGAAGCGGACCTGCGGGTGGCGGCGATCGTGGTCAACTTCGTCGTGATCGCGGGCGTGCTCGCATTCTTCAGCGCGCGCCTGGCCAACGCGCTGCGCGCGCGCGAGGCGGAGGTGCGGCGCCAGCGCGAAAGCACGCTGCGCAACGAGGGCATCCTCGCGATCGCGACCCAGGCCGCCGGCACCGCGCACGAACTCAACACGCCGCTGTCGACGATCCGCACCCTGCTGGGCGAGTTGCAACGCGAGCGTGGCGACGACGCGGGGCTCAGCGGCGACCTGGCGCTGCTGGTGGGCCAGGCCGATCGCTGCCGCGACATCCTGCGCAAGCTCGTCGCGGTCGGCAATCGCGGCCTGAGCGACCTGCCCGAGCAGCTCACGCTGGCCGCGTTCGTGGAGGCGTGCAGCGACCAGTTCCGGCTGCTGCGGCCCGAGATCGCGCTCGGCATCGCCTTCACCGGCAGCGCGGGCGAGCAGGTGATCGCGGCGGCGCCCGACCTTGGCCACGCCCTGGTCAACCTGCTCAGCAATGCGGGCGACGCCTCGCTCGCGGCGGGCTCGGCCGCGGTGGAACTGCGCGTGACGGTGGACGCGGGCGACGCGGTGTTCGCGGTGCGCGACCACGGCAGCGGGGAGATTCCGCGCGTGGGCGCGGGTTTCCGCACCGGCAAGCAGCATGGCCTGGGACTGGGGCTCGCCCTGGCGCATTCCACCGCCGAACGACTCGGCGGTGGCCTGGCCGCGCACACGGCCGAGGACGGCGGACTCGTGCAACGATTGCGCGTGCCACTGCTGGGCAACGACAATAGCGCGCCATGAGTACACCCGGTCCCTGCCTGCTGATCGACGACGATGCGGTGTTCGCCACCGTGCTCGCGCGTGCGCTCACCGCGCGCGGCTTCACGGTCGCCATCGCCCATGACAGCGCCAGTGCGCTCGCGCTCGCGCGCGAACGCGCCCCGGCCTACGCGGTGCTCGACCTCAAGCTCGGCGCCGAGAACGGCCTGGCCCTGTTGCCCGACCTGCTCGCGCTGCAACCCAACCTGCGCATCCTGCTGCTGACCGGCTATGCCTCGATCGCCACCGCGGTGGAAGCGATCAAGCGCGGCGCCCACGACTACCTGGCCAAGCCGGTCGATGCCGACCAGGTGGTGCAGGCGCTGCTCGGCGAGGGTGGCGAGGGCGACGAAGAACCGAGCCTGCCCGAACATGCGCCGCCACTGCGGCGCCTGGAGTGGGAGCACATCCAGCGCGTGCTCACCGAGTGCGACAACAACATCTCCGAAGCGGCGCGCCGGCTCGGGCTGCACCGGCGCACGCTGCAGCGCAAGCTGGCCAAGCGGCCGGTGCGCGAAAGCAACGGCTGAGCACTGCACGCGCCCGGCGCGCGGCGACTTCAGTCCTTGAGGATCGCCACGTGCGGCTTGCCGTCCTTGCCGACCCAGCCGCGGTACATGCCGTCGGTGTTGAATGGCATCGCGATGTTGCCCTGCGCATCCAGCGCGATCGCGCCACCGTCGCCGCCGAGCTTGGGAATCACCTGCATGATCACCGCATCGGCGGCCTTGGCCAGCGACTGCTTGCCCCAGGCCACACGCGCGCAGATCTCGTGCGCGGCGACGCTGCGGATGTAGTACTCGCCCCAACCGGTGCCGGACACCGCGCAGTGCGCATTGGCGTAGGTACCGGCGCCGATGATCGGTGAGTCGCCGACGCGGCCGTAGCGCTTGTTGGTCATGCCGCCGGTCGAGGTGGCCGCGGCGAGATGGCCGGCGCGGTCCAGCGCCACCGCGCCGACGGTGCCGTAGTGGACCATGCGGCCGAGCGAGGACTGCTGCCCGGCGGCTTCCTTGCCGAGCACTTCCTGCAACTGCCGCCAGCGCCGCTCGGTGCGGAAGTAGCCGGGATCGACCAGTTCGAAACCCACGCCCTGCGCGAACGCCTCGGCGCCATCGCCGACCATGAGCACGTGCGGCGACTTGTCCATCACCGCGCGCGCGAGCAGCACCGGGTTCTTGATGCGGTGCACGCCCGCGATCGCCCCCGCGCGCAGCGTGGCGCCGTCCATGATCGCCGCATCGAGTTCGTTCCTGCCGTCGTGGGTGAACACCGCGCCCTTGCCGGCGTTGAAGCGTGGCGAATCCTCAAGCACCACGATCGCCTTGCCCACCGCGTCGAGGCTCGAACCGCCGTCCTTGAGCACGCCGTAGCCGGCCGCGAGCGCGGCTTCGAGGTCGGCGCGCACCAGCGCCTCGGTCTCGGGCGTGAGGTCGGCGCGCAGCACGCCGGCGCCGCCGTGGATCACCAGCACGGGCGTGGCGGCGAAGGCGGCGCTGCCGGACAGCAGCATGGCGGCGAACAGGACAAGCGGGCGCAGGCGCATGGTCGTGGTCTCGTGGCAGGTTGGGCGGAAGTGGCGAGCGCAGCGCTCCAGGGTGCACTGCGCCCGCCGGGGCAAACCGCGTGATGCGACGTGGGCGCTGCGCGCATGGCGCAGCGCCCACGGCATCACTTGGCCGGAGCGGCGGCCTTGAGGCCGCGTTGTTCGAGCATCCCCTCGACATTGGGGTCGCGACCGCGCCAGTCGCGGTAGAGCTTGGCCAGGTCCTCGCTGTTGCCGCGCGACAGGATCATCGCGCGGAAACGGTCGCCGTTCGCGCGCGTAAGGCCGCCGTGCTCCTTGAACCAGCCCCACGCGTCGTCGGACAGCATCTGCGTCCACAGGTAGGCGTAGTAGCCGGCCGAATAGCCGTTGCCCCAGATGTGCAGGAAGTAGCTCGACCGATAGCGCGGCGGCACGTAGCGCAGGTCGGTGCCATTGTCCTTGAGCGCGGCCACCTCGAACTTGTCCACGTCCTGGCGCGGCGCGTCGGCGCCGAGCATGTGCCAGGACATGTCGAGCAACGCCGCCGACAGCAGCTCGGTCATGTCGTAGCCCTTGTTGAAGGTCTTGGCCCTGCGCATCCGCTCGACCAGCTCCTGCGGCATCGGCGCGCCGGTCTGGTAGTGGCGCGCATAGTGCGCGAACACGCTCGGCTCGGTCATCCAGTACTCGTTGAACTGGGACGGGAACTCGACGAAGTCGCGCGCGGTGTTGGTGCCCGACAGGCTCGGATACTTCGCGTCGGCGAAGATGCCGTGCAACGCGTGGCCGAACTCGTGGAACATGGTGTTGACGTCATCGAGCGTGAGCAGAGCGGGTTGTCCCGGCGCCGGCTTGGTGAAGTTGCCGACGTTGTAGATGACCGGCTTGGTGCCCAGCAGCCTGGACTGCCCGACCAGGTTGTCCATCCAGGCGCCGCCGTTCTTGTTGTCGCGCTTGAAGTAGTCGCAGTAGAACAGCGCCAGTTCGCTGCCGTCGTGGTCGAGCACCGTGAACACACGCACGTCGGGGTCGTAGACCGGGATGTCCTTGCGCTCGACGAAGCTCAGTCCGTAGAGCTCGTGCGCGGCATGGAACACGCCGTTCTTGAGCACGCTGTCGAGCTCGAAGTAGGGCTTGAGCTGGCTCTCGTCGAGGTCGTAGCGCGCCTTGCGCACCTGCTCGGAGTACAGCAGCCAGTCCCACGGCTCCAGCGCGAAGTGCGTCCCCGACTTGTCGATGAGCGCCTGGATGTCGGCGGCCTCGGCCCGCGCCTTGGCGGTCGCGGCAGGCACGATGTCGCGCATGAACTTGAGCGCGGTGGCGGGCGTGCGCGCCATCTGGTCCTCGAGCTGCCAGGCGGCGAAGTTGGCGAAGCCGAGCAGCTTGGCCTTCTCGGCGCGGATCTGCGCGATGCGCGCGATGGTCGCGCGCGTGTCGTTGGCGTCACCCTGCTCGGCGCGCGCCCACGAGGCCCGGAACAGGCGCTCGCGCGTGGCGCGGTCGGTCAGTGCCTGCAGGTCGGGCTGCTGGGTGGTGTTCTGCAGCGTGATCACCCACTTGCCATCGAGCTTGCGCGCCTTGGCCGCCTCGGCGGCGGCGGCCACCTCGGCATCGGCCAGTCCCGCCAGCCGGGCCTTGTCGGCGACCACCAGCGCGGCCTTGTTGGCCGCCGCGAGCAGCTTGTTGACGTACTGCGCGCTGAGCGAGGACTCCTCGCCGTTGAGCTGCTTGAGCCGCGCCTGGTCGGCCGCGGACAACTGCGCGCCCGCATGCACGAACTCGCGATAGGTCACCTCGAGCAGGCGCAGCGACTCGGGGTCGAGCTTGAGCGTCGCGCGCTGGTCGTACACCGCCTTGATGCGCGCGAACAGCTTGGCGTTGAAATGGATCGCGTCACTGTGCGCGGCGAGCCTGGGCGCGATGTCCTCCTGCACCTTCTGCAGCGTGTCGTTGGTGTTGGCACTGGACACCACGCCAAACGCACCGGCCACGCGCGCCAGCAACCGGCCGCTCTTCTCCATCGCCACCAGCGTGTTGTCGAAGGTCGGCGCGGCCTTGTCGTTCGCGATCGCGGCGATTTCGTCCAGCTGCGCGCGCATGCCGGCCTCGAACGCCGGCAGGTAGTCGGCGTCCTTGATGCGGTCGAACGGCGGCGCCTGGAACGGCAGCGTGCTCGCCGCCGCGAACGGATTGTCCGCGGGCAGGTCGCCACCCTTGGCGTGGAGCGCGGGCGCAAGCCCGAGCGTGCCGGCAATGGCCAGGCTCAATGTCATCGTCATCATTCGTGCTCGCAGCATCACGGCATCCTCGGGCGGAACAGGGATGCGCCAGGCAGCACCGGGCGCAGGAACCCTGCAATCTAGCCGCAGCCGCCGCCCGCGCCAAGTGACTTTCGGCCCGGCACGGCCGGTCCGGCGCGGCGCCGTTACCATCGCGCTTTGCGCCACGGTGCCGCCACCATGTGGAACTACCTGCTGCCGATCGTCCTGCTGCTGGGTTCGAACGTGTTCATGACCTTCGCCTGGTACGGACACCTGCGTTACACCGACCGCGCGCTGTGGCTGGTCATCCTCGCCAGTTGGAGCATCGCGTTCTTCGAATACTGCCTGCAGGTGCCGGCCAACCGCTTGGGCTATGCGGTTTACACGCCGGCCCAGCTCAAGGCGCTCCAGGAAATCATCACACTGCTGGTGTTCAGCGTGTTCTCGGTGCTCTACCTCGGCAGTGCGCTGCGCTGGAACCATGCGGTCGGCTTCGCGCTGCTGGTGGCGGCCGCGTACTTCCTGTTCCGCGACTAGGCCGCGCGAGCGACGGCGCGCTGCCGCGCCACGCCAGCACGTGAGCGCAGGCGCGGCCGCCGGCCGTGGGTCACCTCGACCGCACCACCCGCCAGCCCGGTGCCGCGGTACCGGGCATGACCCTGTGCACCGGGGCGGCTTGCCGCACGCATGTCAGCGAGCGCGCGGCATTTCGTAATGGCTGGGTATGGCCCTGCGCATCGTGCCGCGCGGCCATCACCCCACCATGGAGTTGCACCATGTCCGCGATCACACTGACCGGCCTCGCCCGTCACCTGTCCACGACCGTCCTGTTCCTTGCCGCCCTGCTCGTCGCCGCGCCGGCGCAGGCACTCTCGGTGCGCTGCGTCGGCACCGCACAGGAGCTGCGCGACGCACTCGTCGAGGTCGCCACGATTCCCGACGACGTGCTCATCAAGGTCCGTGTGGGCAATTACGACGCCGATCATGCCGACGGCGCGTTCCGACTGACCACCGGCCAGCCGAACCAGACCGTCACGCTCTCGGGCGGCTGGATTGCGGTGCTGGGCTCGTGCAGCACCCACTTGAAGGGCAGCGGCAACACCCACCTGAGCGGCAGCACCGATGCGCCCGCGCTGTACGTCAGTACCGATACCGCCGCTGGCCACGTGGTGGTGCAGGACCTGAGCCTGCACAACCCCGACTTCGCCGGCGGCGGAGCCGGTTCATGCCTGTCGACGTTCACTTACGCCGGTCACCAATTGTTGATCGAGCGCGTGACCATCTCGCAGTGCGCTTCGGCTCAATCGGGCAACTCGGCGAACATCTACAACCAGGGTGGCACGGTCGTGCTGCGCAATACGGTGATTGCCAACAACCACGCTGCCGTCTGCGCCGGCCTGGGCGTGGCAACCGACAACAACGGCGTCACCCGACTTGCGCAGTTGAGCATTGTCGGCAACACCGGCGACGCCAGCACACCGCCTGCCGGCCTTTACATCGGCACCTTCCGCTCGGGCCAGACCTGGCTCGACAACAGCCTGGTTTGGGGCAACGTCGCCGGTGCCGACGGCAAGGACATCCACTTGAATGGCTCCGACATCCACCTGAGCCGCGTGCACTACGGCAGCCTCGATGGCTCGGTGCCCGCGGACAACATCGCACCCGGAACGGGCGATCCCCGCATCGTCAGCCTGACCGACCCGCGCCCCAGGCCCGACTCCATCCTCGTCGACAGCGGCGCGGCCGACCCGCAAGGCGGCGCCGGCGCGACCGACGTGCGCGGCCAGGCGAGACTGGTCGGCCCCACGCTCGACGTCGGCGCATTCGAGCTGGACGAGGCGGAACTGGACGTGATCTTCGCCGACGGCTTCGAATGAGCGGCTTGCAGACCGGTCGCCGCGCGCACCACCCATGCGCGCCGGCGCCACTGGCCGCGGGTGTGTCGCAAACCGCGCGGGATTGCGTTTCCTTGGGACAGGACCACCCGCATTGCGGCGGGTGGCCATCGACCCACCACGGAGTCCAGTATGTCCGCGACCACCCCGGGCGGCCTCGTCCGCCACCTGATCACCCCCGTCCTGTACCTGGCGGCCCTGCTAGCGACCGCGCCGGCGCAGGCACTCTCGGTGCGCTGCGTCGGCACCGCGCAGGAACTGCGCGACGCACTCGTCGAGGTCGCCACGATTCCCGACGATGTGCTCATCAAGATCCGTTTGGGCAATTACGCCGCCGATGATGCCGACGGCGTGTTCCAACTCGCCAGCGCCCAACCCAACCAGACGGTCACGCTCTCGGGCGGCTGGGCCATGCTGTTGGGCTCGTGCAGCATCCACTTCCAAGGCAGCGACGGCACGCACCTGAGCGGCACCGTCAATGCGCCAGCGCTGTACGTCTACGCCAACGGCACGGCCGCCAAGGTGGTGGTGAATGACCTGAGCCTGCACAACCCCGACTTCGCCGGCAATGGGCTCGGCTCATGCCTGTCCGCGTTCACCCAGGCCGGGCGTGAGTTGCTGGTCGAGCGTGTGACCGTCTCGCAGTGCGACACATCCAGCTCGGCCGTTTCGGCCAACATCTCCAACGACGGCGGTTCGGTGGTCCTGCGCGACGTGGTCGTCGCCGGCAACCTGGCCGCCGGGGGCAGTGCCGGACTGAGCGTTGTCACGTACGGCACGGGTGTCACGCAGCTTGCGCAGTTGAGCATTGCCGGCAACATGGGCAGCACGGCTTCGCCAGCGGGCGGCCTGTATATCGGCAACTTCGGTTCCGCCGAGGCCTGGCTCGACAACAGCCTGGTTTGGGGCAATGCCGCCGGTGCCAACAGCAAGGACGTCCACCTGTGGGGTCCCAACATCCACCTCAGCCGCGTGCACTACGGCAGCCTCGGTGGCACGGCACCCGCGGACAACCTCACGCCGGGAACGGGCGATCCCCGCATCGTCAGCCTGACCGACCCGCGTCCCAGGCCCGACTCCATCCTCGTCGACAGCGGCGTGGCCAACCCGCATGGCGGCCCCGGCACGACGGACGTGCGCGGCCAGGCGCGACTGGTCGGCCCCGCGCTCGACGTCGGCGCGTACGAGCTGGACGAGGCGGAACTGGACGTGATCTTCGCCCACGCGTTCGAGTAGGCGCTTGCCGCGCGCCGCAACCCGGCGCGGCCGCCACCGGCCGCGCCGGGCTGCCTGTTCCCGATCGCGCGGCCGGCATGCCCGCGCCACGCGCCAGCGGCGCCCGGCGCCGCCGCCTCGGGCCTACTCGAGGCCGTCGTAGAAGATGAGATCGAGCACCGCGCCGGTTTCGACCGCGCCGCTGTCGCACCCGGCGGCGAAGGGGCGGCCGCCCCCACGCTGGTCGACCGGCAGGCTGCAGGCTGCCGCCGGCACGTGGTTGATCGCGGGATTGCCGGCCTGCGGCAGCAACGTCTGGGTGGGGCCGCCGTTGTTGGCCAGCGCGCCCATCGCCAGCGCCTGGCCGTTGAGGTCGCCCGGTGCGGTGAAGGCGCCGCCACAGTGGTTGTCGCTGCTGAGGTTGTAACCGCCCGAGGTGAGCACGCCATCGCAGTTGCCGGTGCTGTTGCCGGCCAGCAGCGAGCGCGCGATCGTGAGCGTGCCGCTGCCGTTGTCGTCGCGATAGATGCCCGCACCATAACCCGCGGAGTTGCCGGCGATGGTGACGTGCACGATCGTGGCCACGCCCGAGCCGGCCTGGTAGATCGCGCCGCCGCCGGAGGCGGTGTTGCCGCTGAAGGTCGAGTTGGTGATGGTCATGTCGGCGCTGGCGTGGATCGCGCCACCATTGCCCACCGCAGAGTTGCCGCTGAAGGTCGCGCGGTCGATGCGCAGGAACGCGCCCTGGTGGTCGATCGCGCCGCCGTCACCACCACCGTTGTTGTGGTTGCCGCTGAGCGTGCTCGCGCGCACCACCAGCGTGCCGTAGTTCATGAGCGCAGGGGCATTGGACACGTTGTCGAGCACGCGCGCCTGGTCGAGCACGAGGATGCCGAAGTTCTCGATCGCATGCGCCGCGCCGTTGATTCCATGTTGCAGGCTGATGCGCCGCAGAGTGACGCGCGCGCTCGAGTACACCTGAAACAACGGCGATGCATTGCCGCCGTCGAGCGTGACCGTACCGCCGCCGTCGATGACCACGGCGTTGGCGATCTGCTTGTAGTGCGTGACCGGCAGCGTGACGGTCCCGCAGTTGAAGGTGATCGTGCCACCACCGCTGCCGTCGACTGCCGCCAGCACGGAGTCGAACCCGCTCTCGTTGCAATTGCCCGGCCCGACCACGCCATTGGCCGCCACCGCCGGCCGCGGCGCGCCCAGCCCGATCGCCACTGCCAGCCATGCCACCCATCCTGCCGTTCCCATACGCATGTCCTGATCTCCGTGCAGTGTGTTCAATCCGCCCCTTGCGGGAGCAAGACGCAATCTGGCGCGGACTTGCGTCACGCACCGGCGGAGGGATCGCGCTCCCGGGCCTTGACAGCGTCCCACAAGGCTTCCTGCGCGTCGAGCGGCTGGCCGGCGAGGTCGCGGCCGGCGGCCGCCGCCAGGGCTTCCATGCAGCGGAAGCGCCGCTCGAACTTGGCATTGGCGTGGCGCAGCGCCTGCGAGACATCGACCTTGGCGTGGCGTGCGAGGTTGACGCACACGAACAGCACGTCGCCCACCTCGTCGGTGAGGCGTGCCGGATCGGCGCCCTGCTCGAACTCGGCGCGCAGTTCGGCCAGTTCTTCCTGCAGCTTGGCGAACACCGGCGCCACGCCGGGCCAGTCGAAGCCGACCCGCGCGGCCTTGGCCTGCAACTTGAGCGCACGTTGCCATTCGGGCAGTCCGCGTGCGACGCCGGCCAGCGCGCTGTCGTCGGCATCGCCCTTGTCCGCGCGCTCGGCGGCCTTGAGCGCATCCCACGCGCGCGACTGCGCCTCGACCGAGTCGAACCCGGGCCCGCCGAACACGTGCGGATGACGGCGCACCAGCTTGTCGCAGATCGCCGCCACCACGTCGGCGAAGGCGAACTGGCCGGCTTCCTCGGCCATGCGCGCATGGAACACCACCTGCAGCAGCAGGTCGCCCAGCTCGTCGCGCAGGTCGGCAGGGTCGTTGCGGTCGATCGCGTCGGCGACCTCGTAGGCTTCCTCGATGGTGTAGGGCGCGATGGTGGCGAAGGTCTGCTCGATGTCCCACGGGCAGCCATGCTCGCGGTCGCGCAGGCGCGCCATGATCGCAAGCAGGTCGTCGATGCCGCGGCCGGCGGGTGCGTCCATGGCCCTACTCCAGCAAGATGCGCCAGTCGGCGCCGGGATCGCCCAGCGCGAGGAAGTCGCCGTTGATGAGCGAGTCGCGTGCGTTGTAGCGCAAGCGCTGGCCCTGCCAATCCAGCACCGCGCCGCCGGCCTGTTCGAGCACGCACTGGCCGGCCGCGGTGTCCCATTCCGAGGTCGGGCCCAGGCGCAGGTACAGGTCGGCCTCGCCGGCGGCGATGCGCACGAACTTGAGCGAGGAACCCAGCGGCCACTGCTCGCACGGCCCCAGCCGCGCCAGCAGTTCGGCCTCGCGTGCGCTCGCGTGCGAGCGGCTGCCGGCCACCACCGGCGTGGCCGCGCGCACGCGCGTATGGATGCGGCGCGGTGCGGCGGCGCGCGCGGGATTGGACAGCCACGCGCCACCGCCGCGCCACGCGCACGCCAGCTCGGAGGTGACCGGCGTCTGCACCACGCCGAGCACGGGCTGGTGCTGCTCGATCAGCGCGATGTTGACCGTGAACTCGCCGTTGCGCTTGATGAACTCGCGCGTGCCATCGAGCGGATCGACCAGCCAGTAACTCGACCAGCGCGAGCGCTCGTGCCAGGCCACGCTGGAGGATTCCTCCGACAGTACCGGCAGCTGCGGAGTGAGCTCGCGCAGCGCGCCGACGATGAGTTCGTTGGCGGCGAGGTCGGCCGCGGTGAGCGGCGAGCGGTCGTCCTTGCTGGTGACCGTGAACGGCGCCTCGTACACCTCGAGGATCGCGCGCGCGGCGCGCTGCGCGATCGCGCCGGCCGCCTGCGCGAGCGCGGCCAGGTCGTGCGGGCCGGTTGGACTCATGGCTGCGGCCGATAGCGGCCGGCGAGGTATTCGCGCGCCATGAACAGCGCCGCGATCGAGCGGCCGTCGCTCACCTCGGGATGTTCGAGCAGCGTGTGCAGCTGCGACAGCCGCCACGGCACCACTTCCAGCGGCTCGGGCTCGTCGCCTTCGAGCCGTTCCGGGTACAGCTCGCGCGCGAGCACCACTTGCGTCATCGCGGTCATGTAGCCGGGCGACACCGACAGCGTGCCGAGCGTGTGCAGCTCGCGCGCGCCGTAGCCGATCTCCTCCTTGAGCTCGCGGTTGGCGCCCTGCACCGCGATCTCGTCGCGGTCGAGCCGGCCCTTGACCAGACCCAGCTCATAGCGGTCCACGCCGACCGCGTATTCGCGCACGAGCAGCACGGTGTCGGCATCCTGCATCGGCACCACGATCACCGCGCCCAGGCCCGAGCTGAGCAGGCGCTCGAAGGTGCGCCGCGCGCCGTTGGAGAACTCCAGGTCCACATGTTCGGCGCGCAGGAAGCGGCTGTCGGCCAGCGTTCGCGTGGCCAGGATGGTTGGGGGCTTGCGCATCGCTGCATTCTAGCCTGTGCACCGCAGGCACGCGGCC
>QUBV01000044.1 GCA_014338185.1 Lysobacterales bacterium
GCGACGGGCAGCGTGGGCAACGTGGTGACGGCGACCGGCGGCACGCCGCCGGGCGGCACGCCACCGACGTGCACGCCGTGCTCGACGACGCACCCGCTGGTGGCCGACGTCACCATCGTGAAGACGCTCAGCGGCGAAAGTGGCACGCTGGCCGGCATCGCCGAAGCAGGTGAGCAGATCACCTACACGATCACCTTGACGAACAGTGGCGGCGTGGCGGCCAGTGGTTTCGGTGTGACCGATCCGCTGGATCCGAACGTAAGCTTCGTGAGCGCCGACAACGGTGGCACGTTCGGGGCGGGTGCGGTGTCCTGGAGTGGCCTGACCATCCCGGCGGGCGGCAGCCTGACGCTGCAGGTCGTGGTGCAGGTGGCCGATCCGATCCCGGTCGGTGTCATCCAGATCGTGAACCTCGTACATCAGACCGGCGCGACGCCACCGGCCTGTCCGCCAGCGGGACCGCAATGCGTGGTCACGCCGACCGCGGCAAACCTGTCGGTGACCAAGGCGGTGTCCGGCGAGGACATCACCGCCGACGGCATCGCCGAGCCTGGCGAGGTGCTCACCTACACGATCACCGTGCGCAATGAAGGTGGCACGGCGGCGTTGGGGACGCTCGTCAACGAGATCGTGCCGGCCAACACCACCTATGTCGCGGGCTTGCCCAACATCTGGACCTGTGCCGATGGTGCGGCGGCGGGGACGGCCTGCGACACGCTCGTGGATGTGCCGGCACAGACTGGCAGCACGCCAGGGCTGGTCACGGTCACCTTCATGGTGCGTGTCGACGATCCGCTGCCCGGTGGCGTCACCAGCATCCGCAACGCGGTCGTGCTCAATGACGGCACGCCGCCCGATTGCGCGGCCTTGCCGACCGCACCCGGTTGTGCGGTGGTGCCCACGGCCAACCTGCGCCTGACCAAGACGGTGGCATCGGTGGTGCCGACCGGCCCGGCGACCTACAACGTGAACTACCAGATCGACGTGGTGAACCTGGGCGGCTCGACGCTGAGCTACACGCTCACCGACACGCTCGGCTTCCCCAACAGCGGCGTGGTATTTACGGGCAACGCGCTCGCGGCGACCACCACCGGCACGCTCAATCCGGGCCTCCCGGGCGGTGTGTTCGCACCCGTCAACGGCTCCATCGTGCAGATCTCGGCGAACGGCGTGAGCCTGGCCGCGGGTGCGACGCACAGCTACACCGTGATGGTGCCGATCGGCGTGCAGCCGGCTTCCCTGGTCGACGGCGCCTGCACCGGTGGTGCCGGCCACGGCCTGTACAACGAGGCCTCGGTCAGTGGCACATTCAGTCTCGACAGCGCGGCCTGCGCACCGATCGGCGCCGACGTGCCACTGATTCGCCTGGTCAAGACGGTCATGCTGGGCCAGGACGTCAACGGCAACCATTACGGCGATGTCGGCGACGTGCTGTGGTACGACTTCACGATCAGCAACCCCGGCAGCCTGCCGCTGAGCAGCGTGCAGTTGTTCGACCCGCGCCTGGCGAGCCTGCTGTGCAGCCCGACCACGATCGGCGGCCAGCCGTTCCGCGTGATTCCGGGTGACGAGCTGTTCCACGACGGCTTCAATCCATTGGGCGGTGGTACGCTGCAGCCCGGGGATGCGGTGACTTGTTCGGGCAGCTACGTGTTGACCGCGGCGGACGTGGCACTGCGGCGCGTGGTGAACACCGCCACGGCCACCGGTAATGCGCCGGGTGGACAGGCGGTATCGTCGGTGTCGACCGCGATCTTCACCCAGTTCCGCTGAGGACAAGGACATGACGAGCAAGCACAACCTGCATCACCCTCGCGCACTGGGAGTGGCCGTGGCATTGGCGGCGGCCTGTCTCGCGGCGCCGGCCGGCGCCGGCACCCTGCGCATCGCCGCCAGCCCGGCCGGTGGCGCTGGCGCCGTCAATGCCGCGGCAGGCGAACGTGCCTTCACGATCGACAACGTGGGTCCGGGCACGCTGGGCGCGATGCGGATCGTGTCCGACGCCGCGCATGCGGTGGACTGTGCGGGCACCACGGTGCGCGGTGCAGGCTTTGCCACGACGGCAGCGCTCGCGGCCGGCGATGGTGTGCGCTGTGTGGCACGGCCGACCACGCAGGCGCGGCAGCGCAACGCGAGCATCGTGGTGCTCGCGGTCGACGGCAATGGCGCGGCGGTGTCGCGCTCGTTCTCGTTCATGCAGCCTGCCGCGATCACGCCCGCGCAGGGCATCGCGGTGCTGGCCGCCGGCGGCATCTTCAACGACGGCAACAACAACGGACTGCTCGAAGCGGGCGAAACCATCAGCTACCACTACAGCGTGCTCAATCTCGGCACGCTCGCCCTTTCGGGTCTTGTGGTCACCGATCTGGAGGGCGCGGTGGGGTGTTTGCAAACCACGCTCGCGGTCGGCGCCTGGACCGACTGCACCCGCGTGCACACGATCACCGCGGCGGAGCAGTCCGCGACCATGGTGTTCAACCAGATCGACCTGACCGGCAGCGCGAGCAACGGTGATCCCGTCAGCGCCGGCGATTTCGTGCTCACCCAGAACCTGGGTGGCAACGCCGGCATCCGCGTGTTCAAGAGCCCGTTGCTGTTTGACGACGTCGATGCCAGCGGCTATGCGAGCGCGGGCGACATCGTCGAGTACACGTTCGTGGTCAAGAACGACAACGCGCAGGTGCTCACCACGGTCGATCTGGTCGAGGACGATCCCAGCCACATCGACGGACCCATCGTGTGCGACCCGACCACGCTCGGTGGCCAGCCGTTCGCGGGCCTGGGCGTCGGCACGCTGCAGTCCAACGACATCGTGCTGTGTTCGGCGCAGCACACCATTACCGCAGCGGAAGCCGCCGCGGGCGTGGCCAACAACCTCGTCGAGGCTGGTGGCCAGCCGGGCGTGGGCGCGCGCGTCTACGGCACCGGAGCGTCCGCAGTGCTGATCCCGACCGCCGCCGATGTCAGCGTGGGCAAGGCGCTCACCGGCGAAAGCGGCAGCATGCCCGGTGTGGCCGAGCCGGGCGAAACGCTCACCTACACGATCACGCTCAGCAATGCGGGCGCGGCCAACGCGTTCAACGTCGGGGTGGTCGATCCGCTCGATCCGAACGTCACGTTCGTGTCGGCCAGCAATGGGGGCACGCTGTCGCTCAACACCGTGACCTGGTCGGGCCTGACCGTGCCCGGCAACGGCACGCTCACGCTCACCGTCACCGTCACCGTGGTCGATCCGCTTCCGCTGGGCACCACCCAGGTGCTCAATCTCGGCTACATCGCCGGTACCACGCCACCCAACTGCACGGCCAATCCGCTGCCGCCGGCCTGCGCGGTGACGCCGACCCAGCCGACCCCGCGCCTGCAGGTCACCAAGACCGCATCGACGACCCAGGTCGACCCGGGTGCCAGCCTCACCTACACCGTCACCGTGGCCAACGTGGGCGGCGTGGTCGCCAACAACGTGGTGATCAGCGATCCGATCCCCGCGGGCATCGCCAGCTTTGCGTGGACCTGCACAGGCAGCGGTGGCGCCACCTGCGCCAACGCGAGTGGCAGCGGCGCGATCAACGAAACGATCGCGGTGTTCCCGGCCGGTGGCCAGCTCGTGTACACGATCGTCGCGCAGCTGACCACGAGTGCGACCGGCAACCTGCTCAACACGGTCTCGGTCACGCCGGACCAGATCACCGTGTGCATGCCCGGTGCCACGCCCGGCCCATGCGATGCCACCGTGGTGGTCGCGGTACGCGCACCGCCCGCGCGGGTGCCGACCACCGATCAATGGGCGCTGCTGTTGATGGCGCTGGCGTTGGTTGCGCTGGCATGGCGCCAGCACGGGCGCGCGCTGCGCTGACAGCGACGCCCGCTGGCGGCGCCGGTCACCCAGGCGGTCCGCGGACAGCTTCGCCGCCGCGTGCCACCGCGGTGGACGATCGCGCGGGCCGAGGCATCGCCCCGCGCGCGTCTGCGCTCAGCTGCCGCGCGTGGCCAGCAGCTGCCGCAGCTCCTGCTTGCCTGCATCGTCCAGCGCGCCGGCGCCGTGGCTGGCCTGCAGTTCGTCGATGCGCTGCTGGCGCGTCTGGCGTTCGAGCTGGCCGATCGCATCGATGAACTCGATGCGTGCCGCTTCCACGCCGCCCGGAAAGTCGCCCGCCGCGAGCTTCTGCAGCGCCGGGCCTTCCTCACGCTGCGCGTAGTGTTCGAGCAGCGCACCCGTGCTCAGCTCGGGCCGCGCGCGCACCAGTTCGAGCAGTTCGACCAGCAGCGCGACGCCGGCCTGGCGCAAGCCGGCGAATGCCCAGGGCGGCTCGATCGCGAGTGCGAGCTGCGGCTGCTGCACCAGCAGTGTGATCGCGGCGCGCACGAGGCTGCGCTGCGGCGGGCGCGCAGTGCGCATGGGCGCCACGCGTGGCGCACTGCCGGGCGCACTGCCCAGTCGCACGCCGCCGAGGCGCTCGAGCTCATCGAACATGAGGTCGCGGAACGCACCGTCGGGAATCTGCATGAGCAGCGGCCGCGCGCGCTCGACCAGCCGCGCCTTGCCATCGAGGCTGGCGAGGTTGACGTCGCGCGCAAGTTCGCCGAACAGCAACTGGCTCAGCGGCGTGGCGGCGGCCAGCTGCTGTTCGAAGCCGGCCGAACCCTGTGTGCGCACCAGCGAATCGGGATCCTCGCCGTCGGGCAGGAACACGAACAGCGCCTGGCGTCCGTCGCGCATGCGCGGCAACACCGACTCCAGCGCGCGCCACGCCGCCTGGCGCCCGGCGCGGTCGCCATCGAAGCAGAAGTACACGTCGCTGCACTGGCGGAACAGCAGCTCGGCGTGGTCGCCGGTGGTCGCGGTGCCGAGCGTGGCCACCGCCTGGGTGAGGCCGGCCTGGTGCAGGCTGATCACGTCCATGTAGCCCTCGACCACGATCAGGCGCGGGATCTTCGCGTGCGCCTCACGCACCTGCCACAACCCGAACAGCTCGCGGCCCTTGTGGAACAGGGGCGTCTCGGGCGAGTTGAGGTACTTGGGGCCATCGCCCTTGCCGGCGCGTGGGTCCGTGGCCGTGGCGTCGCCGTCCGCGGGCGCAGGTGCATCGGGCACGGCGCCGATCGCGGCCTTTGCCTTGGGCGCGGTGAGGATGCGACCGCCGAACGCGATCGTGCGGCCGCGCCGGTCGAGGATCGGGAACATCACGCGGTCGCGAAAGCGGTCGTACTTGCTGCCACGTTCGCCGCTGCTGAGCAGGCCAGCCTTGTCGAGCAGCGCGAGGCGCGGCGCGCTCGTGGCCAGCGCATTCTTGAGCGCATCCCAGGCCGGCAGCGCATAGCCGAGCCGGAAACGGTCGAGCACCGCGTCATCGAGCCCGCGCGAGCGGAAGTAGTCACGCGCGGCATCACTCGCAGCCAGTTGGCGGCGATAGTGCGTGGTGGCCGCCTCGAGCAGTTCGTACAGGTCGGAGGCATCTTCGCGCGGGGCGGCGCGCGCGCCCTCGTACGGCACCTTCATGCCGGCGCGCTTGGCCAGTTCCTCGACCGCGTCGGGAAACTCGAGGCGGTCGTAGTTCATGAGGAAGCCGATCGCACTGCCGTGCGCGCCGCAGCCGAAGCAGTGGTAGAACTGCTTGTTCGGACTCACCGTGAACGAAGGGGTGCGCTCGTCGTGGAACGGGCAGCAGGCCGACCAGTCGCGACCGGCCTTCTTCATCTGCACGCGCTCGCCGATCACATCGACGATGTCGGTGCGTGCGAGCAGTTCATCGATGAAGCGGGCGGGGATGCGGCCGGACATGGGTTCTAGCATGCCACGCGCGCTTGACCGTGCGTGGTGCGCGGCATGGCCAACTCCGTGGCGCGGCGCGGGTTCCCGTGCTGGCGCCGCCGCGCGGGATCAGCCGAGTCTGGCCTTGACCAGCGCCGACACCTTGCCCATGTCGGCGCGGCCGGCCACCTGCGGCTTGACCAGCGCCACCACCTTGCCCATGTCCTTCGCGCTGCTGGCGCCGGCAGCGGCGATCGCCTGGGTCACGATGGCCTCGATCTCGGCCTCGCCGAGCTGGGCCGGCAAATAGCCTTCGATCACGCCCATCTCGAAGCGCTCGATCGCGGCCAGATCCTCGCGGCCGGCACTCTCGTACTGCGCCAGCGAGTCCTTGCGCTGCTTCATCATCTTCTCGAGCACGGCCAGCACCTGGCCGTCGTCGAGCACGATGCGCTCGTCGACTTCGCGCTGCTTGACCGCGGCATTGATCAGGCGGATCGCCGCCAGGCGCTGCTTGTCACCGCCCTTCATGGCGGCCTTCATGTCATCGCTGAGCCGGAGCTTGAGCGTCATCGCGGGTGCCTCGATCGGATGGGTGGCGGATCATGGGTGGCGGTGTTGGCGGCAAGGGTGCGCACGGCGCTGCCAGCAACGCAAAAAGCCGGCTGCGCTTGCGCGCGGCCGGCCCTTGGCTGTGGCGTGGACTCATGCCGGCGGCAGTGGCCGCCAGCGCGCATCAGTACAGGCGCTGGCGCTTGGTCACGTCGCGCGAGACGCGGCGCAGGTGGCGCTTGACCGCAGCCGCACGCTTGCGCTTGCGCTCCTGGGTCGGCTTTTCGTAGAACTCGCGCTTGCGCACTTCGGCGAGCACGCCGGCTTTTTCGCAGGTGCGCTTGAAGCGACGCAGGGCGAACTCGAACGGCTCGTTTTCGCGGACTTTGACGCTGGGCATTGGGACTCCACTTGCCTGAAAACCCGGACTGGCCGGGCGGTGAGCCGTGTATTCTAGCGCGATGAACACCGATTGTGCAAAACCGGCACCCATGGCGCCCAGCGGCCCCGTGCTGGGCATCGAGACCTCGTGTGACGAGACCGGCGTGGCGGTCTACGACACGGTCCGCGGCCTGCTCGCGCACGGGCTGTACAGCCAAGTCCGCATGCATGCCGAGTATGGTGGTGTGGTGCCCGAGCTGGCCTCGCGCGACCATGTGCGCAAGCTGCTGCCGCTGCTGCGCGACACGCTGGCACGCGCCGGGCTGGGCGTGGCCGACCTTGCCGGCGTGGCCTATACCGCGGGGCCGGGCCTGGTCGGGGCGCTGCTGGTCGGCGCGGCGGCGGCGCGCTCGCTGGCCTGGGCGCTGGGCGTACCCGCGATTGGCGTGCACCACATGGAGGGGCACCTGCTCGCGCCGCTGCTCGAGGACGCGACACTGCAGCCGCCGTTCGTGGCCCTGCTGGTCTCGGGCGGCCACACGATGTTGATCGAAGTGGCCGCGATTGGTCGCTACCGCCTACTCGGCGATACGCTCGACGATGCGGCCGGCGAGGCCTTCGACAAGACCGCCAAGCTCATGGGGCTGGCCTATCCAGGCGGTCCCGCGCTCGCCCGGCTCGCCGCGCAGGGGCGCGCGGGCGCATTCCGCTTCGCGCGGCCGATGACCGACCGGCCCGGACTCGACTTCAGCTTCTCGGGCCTGAAGACCCAGGTGCTGCTGGCCTGGCAGGGCAGTGACCGCAGCGCGCAGACCCAGGCCGACATCGCGCGCGCATTCGAGGAGGCGATCGTCGACACGCTGGTCGTCAAGTGCCGCCGTGCACTGGGCGCCAGCGCCGCGGACACGCTGGTGGTGGCCGGCGGGGTCGGGGCCAATCGCCACCTGCGCGAACAGCTTGCGCAGGTGGCCGGACGCGAGGGTTGGCGCGTCGCATTCCCGCGCCTGGAGTTCTGCACCGACAACGGCGCGATGATCGCGCTGGCCGGCGCGCTGCGCCTGGCCGCGGGCCAGCAGGCCGCGCCGGCGATCCAGGTGCGGCCGCGCTGGCCACTGGCCGAGCTGCCGGCATTGCACGCGGACTGAAGGGTTCTGGCATGCGCGCCGCGGGGTCCGCCGCGGCGGGCCGGGCGCGAGGCGGACGCGCGCCTGCACGTGCGGTGCCGGGCCACCCGCAGCCGTGCTGCGAGCGCGCCCCTGTGCTGCGCCGCCAGCGCTGGACAGGCGCACGCGGATGCGTGACAGTGCGCGCGCACATGTGCGCCACGGGAGTACGGTGATGGGTCGTTTCGAGCGCAGTTGGACCCTGCTCAAGGCAAGCGCGGCCGTGCTGCGCGCGGACCGGCGCCTGTTGCTGCTGCCGCTGCTGTCTTCCATCGCCAGCCTGGTCGTGATCGCGACCTTCGCGCTGCCGTTGGCCGGCAGTGGCGGGTTGGCCAGGTTCGATGCGGGCCAGCCCACGGCAGGCGTGCTGTTCGGCTTCGCGTTCTACTTCGTGCAGTTCTTCGTGATCGTGTTCTTCAATGCCGCGCTGGTCGCTGCCGCGCGCATGCACCTGGATGGCCAGCGTCCGAGCCTGTCGGCGGCGCTGGGCGTGGCCGCCTCGCACTGGCTGCGCATCCTCGGCTACGCCGCGATCGCGGCCACGGTGGGCGTGCTGCTGCGCGCGATCGAGGAACGCGCGGGCTGGTTCGGCCGCATCGTGGCCGGGCTGTTCGGCGCGGCGTGGACCGTGGCCACGTTTCTCGTGGTGCCGGTGCTCGTGCACGAGAACATCGGTCCGCTCGACGCGGTCAAGCGCAGTGCGCAGCTGTTGCGCCAGACCTGGGGCGAGAACCTCATCGGCACGCTGGGCCTGGGCTTCGTGTTCGGACTGTTCTACGTCGGCTGGGCCTTGCTCGCGGCGTTGATCGTCGGTGGTGCGATCGCGGCGCATTCGACCGTGTTGATCGTGCTGGGCGGGGTGGTGGTCGTGCTCGGCTTCGTGCTGCTGGGTCTCATCCACAGCGCGCTCAACGGCGTGTATGCGGCGGTGCTGTACCGCTACGCGCAGACCGGGGACGGTGGCGCGGGATTCGACGGGGCACTGGTGGCGCAGGCGTTCCGCAGCAAGGCCTGAACTCGCGCGGCGGGCACAGCGGCGCTGCCGCGCTGGTCGCTTTCGCCGGAGCGCGCTTCACCGCGGGCCCGCGCGGGGCACGCCGTCGATGAAGGCGAGTACGCCACGCAGGGTCGGTGCGCGCACGGCGTGGCGGCGAGCACGCCGCCCGTCCCGGGATCGACTTCGTCACCGCTGGTGAACTGTCGCAATGCTGCGAAAACGGCGATCATCGCCTCGCACCGGCAGCGGGGAAGGTCATGGACCAGATCCACATCGACGAACTGCGCGTGGAGGCCGTGATCGGCGTCTACGACTGGGAACGCGAGCTCAAGCAGCAGTTGTTGCTGACCATCGCGCTCGGCTTTGACAACCGCGCGGCGGCCAGTGCCGGTACGCTCGACGCCAGCCACGACTATGCGCGGATCTGCGAGACGCTGCGCGAATGGGCGGCCGCCTGGCAGGGCGAGTTGCTGGAGGCGTTCGCCGAAGACAGCTGCGCCTTGCTGCGCGAACGCTTTGGTGCGAGCGACATCGACCTGCGCGTGGACAAGCCGCTCGCGGCGCAGAAGCTCGGCTGTGCACGCGTCGGCGTGCGGGTACGGCGCAGCTTCGGCTGATGACGCGGCGCTGGCTGCTGCTGCTGGGGTCCACGCTGGCCGACGATGCGCGCGTGCGCGCGGCGCTGGTGGCGCTGGTGGCGCTGGGCGAGCTTGGCGCCGTGCGTCTGCTCGCGCCGATCCGCCATGGCCCGGGCAGCCGTGATCCGCGGCGCAGCTACTTCAATGCGCTGGCCGAGCTCGAATGCGCGCTCGGGCGCGACCCGCTGATCGCTGCGCTCAAGGCGATTGAGCACACACTCGGGCGCCGGCGCGGGCAGGCCGAGGTTGCGATCGACATCGACCTGCTCGCATGCGGGCAGGCGGGGCGCTGGCATGCCGATGCGCATGCGCTGGACAAGGGCGAGTTCGCGCAGCCGCACACGCTCGCGCTGCTGCAGGCCGCGGGCATCGCGCCCGAAGGGCTGGCGCGCGACTGATCAGATGTGCAGCAGGCGGCCGCCATCCACCGGCAGGATCACGCCGCTGCAGTAGGTCGCATCGCGCAGCAGGAACAGCGCCGCGGTCGCGATGTCCTGCGGGCTGCCCTGGCGCTGCAGCGTGGTGCGTTCGGCCAGCAGTTGCGGGGTTTCGGCCTTGACCGGGTTGGTCGACCACAGCACGTTGCCCGGGGCGATGCCGTTGACGCGCACCTGCGGGCCCAGTTCCACCGCGAGCACCTTGGTGACCATCGCCAGCGCGGCCTTGCTGATGACGTACAGCCCGTGGTTGGGCAGTGGGCGCTCGGCGTATACGTCGACGATGTTGACGATCGCGCCATGGCTGTCGCGCAGCGTGGCCGCGGCGGCGCGCGCGAGGAACCATGGCGCGCGCGCATTGACCGCGAGGAAAGTATCCCATTGCGCGGCGGTGGCATCCGCCAGCGGCGTCGCGTGGAACTGCGCGGCGTTGTTGACCAGCGCATCGAGCCGGCCGAAGCGCGCGAGCGCGGCCTCGACCAGGCCGGGCAGGCTGTCGACGTCGGCCAGGTCGGCCTGCAGCGCGATCGTACTGTCGCGACGGCTGGCCTCGAGCTCGCCGATGAGCTGGTCGAGTTCGGCCCACGAGGCATGGCAATGCAGCGCCAGGTCGTAGCCGGCGGCATGCAGCGTGCGCGCGATCACTGCACCGACGCGGCGTGCCGCGCCGGTGATGAGCGCGGCCGGACGCGGACTGGACTCATGCATCGCTGTTGCCCTCCCCCAAACGGTATGCTCGGCGTCCCGGCACTCGCGCGAGTGTCGCAGAAAACGCCTGCCCGCACCCGTGCACAGCCGCCTGCCCGAACCCAGTGCCGACGAACTTGCGCATTCGCGCGATCTGGTCGCGTTGATCCGCAACGAGATCGCCGCCAACGGTCCGCTGCCGTTCTCGCGCTACATGATGCTCGCGCTGTACGCGCCGGGCCTTGGCTACTACAGCGCCGGCCGCACCAAGTTCGGCGCGGCCGGCGATTTCGTCACCGCACCCGAGCTGGGTGCGCTGTATGCGCGCTGCATCGCCCGCGCACTGGCGCCGAGCCTGCTCGAACTGGGCGCGACCGCCGACGTGCTCGAACTCGGCGGGGGCAGTGGTGCATTCGCGCTCGCGGCGCTGCGGGAGTGGCAGGCGCTGGGCGTGCTGCCGCGGCGCTACCTGTTGCTGGAGCCGAGCGCCGACCTGCGTGCGCGCCAACGGGCGCTGCTCGAAGGCGAACTGCCGACCGCCGTCGCCGCGCGTGTAGCCTGGCTCGACCGTCCGCCGCAGGCGTCGTGGCAGGGCATCGTGTTCGCCAACGAGGTGATCGACGCGCTGCCGACCACGCGCTTTGCGATGCGCGATGGCGAGGTGTGGGAGGAGCATGTCGACGCGGGCGCGAGCGGTCTGCGGCGCGTGGATCGACCGGCCGATGCGCTGGTCGCGGGCGCGGTGCGCCACGTCGAGCGCGAACTGGGCGAGCCGTTCGCCGACGGTTACCGTTCGGAGATCCTGCCGCAGCTGCCGTACTGGCTGCAGGCGGTGGCCGCGCCGCTCGAGCGCGGGCTGGTGCTGTTCGTCGACTATGGTTATCCGCGCCGCGAGTACTACCTGCCCGAGCGCAGCGACGGCACGCTGGTGTGCCACTACCGCCACCATGCCCATGCCGACCCGCTGCACTGGCCCGGGCTCACCGACCTCACCGCGTTCGTCGACTTCACCGCGCTGGCGGAAGCCGGTGTGGGCGCGGGCTTCGACCTGGTCGGCTATGCGCCGCAGGGCCGCTTCCTGCTGGCCAGCGGCCTGCTCGACCTGGTCGAGGAAGTCGCCGACGATCCGCTCGAACACCTGCGTCGCGTGGCCGAGGTCAAGCGCCTCACCCTGCCCGGCGAGATGGGCGAGCGTTTCCAGCTCATGGCCTTCGCGCGCGGGCTCGACCAGGCCCTGCCGGCGCTGCGCGCGAGCGACCGCTCAGCACGGCTGTAGCGGCTGCGGATTGAACACGTTGCGGTCGATCGCGTCGATCGCCTGTTCGCGCGCGCGGCGCAAGGCCTCGCCGAGTGCGGGGCCGCTCAGGCCCTGGGCCAGCAACGGCGCCGTCGCGACCGCGCGCGCGGCCGCGTGCGCCGCGCGCAGCCACGCCGCCTGCGGATAGCGATCTTGGGCATGGCCGCGGCGGCCGCGTGCATCGGCTTCGCAGGCGAGCAGGAACCGCGCCAGGCGTTCGGGCCGGCGCAGCGCATCGAGGCGTTCCAGCAGCGCGAGCACGGTGGCCGCGCGCAACTCGAACGCGCGATGCGTTTCCAGATGGTGGCGGCACACGAGCTCGGCCAGCGCGGCGTGCTCGGCCGGCACCTTGAGGCGTGCGCACAACGCGCGCAGCGGCGCCAGCCCGCGCTGCTCGTGGCGGATGTGGCGCGGCAGTTCGGCTGCGGGCGTGAGCGCCTTGCCCAGGTCGTGGGTGAGCGCGCAGAACGCGACGAGGTCGTCGCCCGGCGCGAGCTGGGCGGCCATGTCGAGCACGAGCTCGACATGCGCGCCGGTGTCGATCTCGGGATGGAACTGCGCGCGCTGCGGCACGCCGTACAGCGCATCGACTTCGGCGAACACCACGCGCAACGCGCCGCAGTCGCGCAATGCGCGCACGAATGCCGAGGGTGTCGGCTCGGCCAGCGCCTTGCGCGTTTCCTGCCACACCCGCTCGGCCACGAGATGGTCGACCTCGCCGGCTTCGACCATGCCACGCATGAGTGCGAGCGTTTCGGGCGCGATGGCAAAGCCGAGCGCGGCGTAGCGCGCGGCGAAGCGCGCCACCCGCAGCACCCGCACCGGATCCTCGGCGAACGCGGGCGAGACATGGCGCAGGCGGCGGGCCTGCAGGTCGTGCGCGCCTCCGAACGGGTCGATCAGCGTGCCGTCCTCGGCGCGCGCCATCGCATTGATCGTGAGGTCGCGGCGCGCGAGGTCCTGTTCCAGCGTCACCGTGGCATCGGCCTGGAAGCTGAAGCCGTGGTAGCCGCGGCCGGTCTTGCGCTCGGTGCGCGCGAGCGCGTACTCCTCCTGGGTGTGAGGATGCAGGAACACCGGGAAGTCCTTGCCGACCGCGCGAAACCCGCGCGCGAGCATCTGCTCGGGCGTGGCGCCGACCACCACGTAATCGCGGTCGACCAGCGTGCGCCCGAGCAGTTGATCGCGGACCGCGCCGCCGACGAGGTAGATGCGCATGGCTGGAGGGTGGTTGCCGATGTGCCATTGTGCCAGCGTTGGCCGTGGCTGCCGGCGTGGCGCGCTCGCCGGGCCGGCCGCGCTACTGGGCGGTGCCGGCTGCCGTGGCGGCATCGCCCGCGGGCTCGGCCGACGCGGCGCAGCTCACCGCCTTGCGCGGCGTGTCCGCGGTCGGCGGCGTGTAGGGCTGGCCGATCCTGGGCATGCGCGAGGACAGCGCCAGCGCGTTGCCGTTGATGCGCCAGTCGTAGATCACGCTGAAGGCCATCACGCGCGCGACGTATTCGCGTGTTTCCTTGTACGGAATCGTTTCGATGAAGAAGTCCGGGTCGAGTCCGCCGCGGGCCTCGAGCCAGCGCGCCACCGCGCCCTGGCCCGCGTTGTAGGCCGCACTGGCCAGCCATGGGCTGCCCTGGTAGGCGCTGGCCATCTGCGCCAGGTAGTGGGTGCCGAGCGTGATGTTGAGCTCGGGGTCGAACAGGTCGCTGGGCTTGCCCACGTGCAGCTTGAGCGACTTGGCGACCTGCTTGCCGACCGTGGGCAGCAGCTGCATGAGGCCGTAGGCGTTGGCGTGGGAGCGCGCGTCGCTCATCCATGCGCTTTCGGCGCGCAGGATGCCGTAGGCCCAGCTCGGATCGATGCCGGCAGCGTTGGCCGCGCGGTGCATGGTGTCGGCCATGCCCAGCGGAAAGCGCTGCTCGTACAGGCGCTGGGTTTGCGGGTCGGCCGAGAAGGCGAACACCGCGCGGTCGTACCAACCCTTGCGATAGGCGTAGTCGGCCGCGAGCCGACGCTCGCGCTCGTCGAGCTTGCCCATCGCGAAGTTCCATTCGCGCCGCGCTTCGCGCAGCATGCCCAGCTCGCGCCACTCAAACGCGCGCGCGAGGTCGGCCTGCTGCGCCAGGCGCGTTTCATCGTCCTGCCCGATCGCGAGCGTCTGCGCGCAGATGCTGTAGGGCAGGTCGAGCCAGTCGGCGGCGAGGAAACCATGGAAATTCGCCTCGCGCGCCACCTCGGCGAGGATCGGCCGCGCCTCGGCGTCGCGCCCGAGCCGGCTCAGCACGCGCGCGCGCAGGTAGCGCCAGCGCGCATCGGCCTGTTGCGGTTCGCTCATGCGTTCGAGCGCGGCGAGGGTCTCGGGCAGGTCACCGGCGGCCAGCGCCATGCGCACGTGCCACTCGCGCGTGGCATCGCTGTCGGCGGCTTGCGGCAAGGCCTTCAGGCGCGCCAGCGCGTCGGGCGAATAGCTGGTCGCGCGATACAGCGCGAGCGCATTGAGGATGCGGTCGCGCTGCGGCTCGTCCCACTGGAAGCGCGGTTGCAGGTCGGCCCATAGCGTCTGCGCGCCGGCACTGTTGCTGCGCGCGTAGCGCGCAAGGCCCCACGCGATCGCGTCGCGCGCGCGTGCGGTGTCGGTCCAGCCCTTGGCCTTGGCCAGCGTGGCGGCGGGATCGCGCAGCGCGGCGGCGATGCGCTCGGCCTCGCCGCGCGCGTTGCCGGTCAGCAGGGCGCCCGCATCGGCCACGATCGTGGCGTTGCCGGCCTCGGCCCCGAGCTGGATGCGCTGCCAGACATGCGTTGCGTCGAGCACGCCCTGCACGCGCGCGGCGGCCAGCACCGCGGCGCAGGCGTCGGGCAGCTCGCGCGGGCCGCTCCACAAGGCTTCGAGGTCGCGTGCGTAGTCGAGTCCCTTGCGCGCGGCCACGCGCGCGCGCAGCGCATCGCACTGCAACTCGGCGTCGTTGCTCGCGACGTACAGCGCGGTGAAGGCGTCCCAGTCGCCGCGCCGCGCGAGCTCACGCAGCCAGGCCTTGCGCAGGTCGCTGGCGGGCAAGGTGTCGGGAAACCTCGCGAGGAACGCATCGATCTCGGCGCGCGTGCGCGACTTGAGGTTGCCGCGCAGCGCCGCGAGTTCGACGTAGGGATATAACGGATAGTGATGTTGCTGCAGCAGCGCGGCCCAGCGCCGCGAGGCGTCGGTGGGTGGGTCGCCCGCGGCCGCGAGTGCGGCACGGAACGCATCGCGCTGCTGTTGCAGGTCCGGCGCGGCCGGGCAGGGGGCGACGACAAAGAATGTTGCGACGCACCACATCCAGCGGCACGCAAGCAGACCCATGGACATGCAACTCCAGCCTGAACGAACTGCCGTTGCAGTGTACCGCGTCGTGGCCAGACATCGTGCAGTTGCACAACCGGCGCTGTACAAGTTGTAAACATTTCATTTACATTTCCTCCGCTGTACGCAGCGCGCCGTCAGGGGCACGTCGTACGCCGGTGCGGGCAATACTTCCCCAAGTTATCGAAGTGGAGACTTCCATGCGCTCATCTGGTCGGGTTCACGTTGTGGTTCACGCGCTCACGGGTGCGATTCTCGCGGCCCTGTATGCGGTCCCTGCCGTCGCGCAGGATCGTCCGGGTGACGATGCACAAAAGCTAGAGGTCATCGAGGTGACCGGTTCGCGCATCAAGAAGGCCGAGATCGAAGGCCAGACGCCAATTCTCACGATCTCGTCCGCCGACATCGAGGCGACCGGCCTCGGCTCGATCGGTGACGTGATCCAGCGCCTGTCGGTGAGCGGATCCTCGCTCAACACCAAGTTCAACTCGGCCGGCAACTTCGGCTTTCCGCCCGATGGCGGCGGCGTGGGCTCGGGCTCGACCACGATCTCACTGCGCAACCTCGGTGCCAAGCGCACCCTGATCCTCGTCGATGGCCTGCGTTGGGTGAGCGAGTCCTCGGCCTCGGGTGTGTCGGCCGCGGTGGATCTCAATACGATCCCGGCCAGCGCGGTCGAGCGCATCGAGATCCTGACCGACGGCGCCTCCTCGCTGTATGGCTCGGACGCGATCGCGGGCGTGATCAACATCATCACCAAGAAGAGCCAGGAGGGCGGCGCCGCCCGCCTGTACTACGGCGACTATTCGGTCGGCGACGGTGCAACCAAGCAGGGCAACCTGTCGCTGGGCGGCAGCGGTGACCGCTACAGCTTCTTCGTCGATGCGAGCTATTACAAGCAGAACCGCATCAGCTCCAATGACTGGGACCAGTCGCGCTACCCGACGCCAGGCATCAACGGGCAGGTGAATCCGGGTGCGTGGAGCTCGGGTACGCCGGGCGGTCGCTTCATCTTCGCCGCACCCTCGGATTTCGGCGGGCTGTGCCCCGACAACTTCTGCAATCTCGCCGGCACCTTCGGCGGCGCGAATCCCGGGCTTGACGATTTCACCCAGTGGACCAATGCGCACCGCTTCAATTTCGCGCCGTACAACCTGCTGCTCACCCCGTCCGAGCGCAAGTCGTTCTTCGCGCAAGGCACTTATGCGCTCACCGACCACATCAGCTGGAACCTCAAGGGTGTCTACACCCAGCGCAACTCGGTCAACCAGGCCGCGCCGGAGCCGATCTTCCTCGGTTCCGAAGCCGGTACCGGCGGCCTGGCCGACCAGGTCGGCGTCGACGTGACCAATCCGTACAACCCGTTCGGCTTCTCGATTCCCGCCGACGGCTCGCTCGTGACGCGTCGCCCGCTCGAAGGTGGGCCGCGCGTGTTCAGCCAGAGCGTCGACACGCGCTACCTGAGCACCGGACTCAAGGGTGACTTCGGCGTGGGCGATCGGGTGTTCTTCTGGGACGTCAACTTCGTCAGCGCCGAGAACAAGGCCACGCAAACGGTCAACGGCACCTACAACATCGCGCACATCCAGCGCGCGCTGGGTCCGGTCAGCCAGTGCACGGCGCCGTGCGTGCCGCTCAACATCTTCGGCGGCGCGGGGTCGATCACCCCCGAGATGCTCAACTACATCCTGTTCACCGAGAACGACCGCAGCCAGCAGAAGCTCACCGACTGGACCGCCAACATCTCGGGTGACGTGTTCAGCCTGCCGGCCGGTGCGCTCGCGTTCGCGGCGGGCTTCGAGCATCGCAAGCAGAGCGGTTTCTACACACCCGACTCGATCGTGACCGCGGGTGAGTCCAACGGCGTGCCTTCCGGCCCGACCAGCGGCTCCTACTCGGTCAACGAGTACTACCTCGAGCTCAATGCGCCGTTGCTGGCCGATGCGCCGCTGGCCAAGCGCCTGGAGCTGAGCGCCGCGACGCGCTACTCGGATTATTCGAACTTCGGCGGCACTACCAACAACAAGCTCGGCGTGCGCTGGCAGATCAATGACGACCTGACGCTGCGCAGCACCTGGGCCGAGGGCTTCCGCGCGCCGTCGATCGGCGAACTGTACGGCACGTTCTCGCGCTTCGATGCGCAGATCAATGATCCATGCAACTTTGCCACCGGCCAGACCGCCACCAACTGCGCGGCCCTGGGCGTGCCCGATCCGGCCAACTTCGAGCAGTCCAACTCGCAGATTTCGGTGGTGACCGGCGGCAACATCAACCTCAAGCCCGAGGAGTCCAGGAGCCTGACCGTGGGCGCGGTGTACAGCCCGAGCTGGGGTGCGGACACGTCCTGGTCGCGCAAGCTCGACTTCGAGGTCACCTACTACCGCATCAACATCAACAACGCGATCCAGGCCGCCGACGCGCAGACCCAGCTCGACCGCTGCGTGGCCACGCTCGACCCGGTGTTCTGCGGCGGCATCGGCCGCTCCAGTGGCGGCAACATCAACAGCTTCAACAACACGCTGTTCAACCTCGGCCGCGTCCACACCAGCGGTGTCGACCTGGGCGTGAACTGGTTTGGCAACGAGACCGGCATCGGCACGTTCGGCGCATCGCTGCAGAGCACCTACCTGCGCAATTACCGAGCAGTTGCGACCGACTCGGGGCTGGAAGAGCCGCGCACGGTTGGTATCGAGGTCGCGGACAGCGGCATGCCCAAGTGGCGCACCACCGCACGCGTGACCTGGAACCTGGATGCCTTCAGCGCAAGCTGGGCGTCGCGCTACATGTCGGGCATGACCGAGGATTGCGGGGCGGCTGCCGCGTTCCCGGTGTGCAATGGCGCGGGCGACACCCACCACCTGGGTTCAACCACGTACCACGACGCACGCTTCACCTGGACCTTGCCGACCTCGCTCAAGATGTCGCTGTCCGCGGGCATCAACAACATCTTCGATCGTGACCCGCCGATCTGCCTGTCGTGCTCGCTCAACGGCTACGACGCCTCAACCTACGACCTGCCGGGCCGCTACTCGTACATCGAAGCCAGCGTGAAGTTCTGACGCTGGCACGTTGTGGATTGAGTCGAAGGGCCGCCTCGTGCGGCCCTTCCTTTTTTTGCAGCGGCGGCAATGGGCATGTGGCGCGCAGCCGGTGGACACGCGCCAGCCACACCGGGACTGGGCAGGCCGTACGGTGCCGGTGGCGCCGACGGCCGCGGCCGCATGGCACGCGGGCGCGGGCAACTTCAATCCGAGGCGATGCGCTGTGGCAGGCGGATGCGCGCCGCGATCGGCAGGTGGTCCGAGCCCAGGTGCGGCAGGGCCCAGCGCTGCTCGACCTGGATGGGTGCGGAGGTGAGGATGTGGTCGATCGCGCGCTTGGGCTTCCAGCTCGGGAATGTGGCGGGCGCATCCTCGGGTGCCACGAGCGTGGTGCGCCGGTACAGCTCGGCCAGCTCCTTGCCGTGCGCAGGCGTGTTGAGATCGCCCATGAGCACGGCGTTGGGATGGTCTTCGAGCAGTTCGGCAAGGAAGCCGAGTTGTCGTGCGCGTGCCTGCGCACCCAGCGACAGGTGCGCCACCACCACCACGAGGCCACCGTGGTCATTGCCGAAGCGCACCCACAGCGCGCCACGGCCGGGAATGCGCCCCGGCAAGGGATAGTCGAGCACCTCGACGGGCTGCAGCCGCGCGAGCAACCCGTTGCTCGAGGTCGCGAGCTTGGACACGCGCCGGTTGGGCTGATGCGTCCAGAACGGGAACTGCGCCGACTCGGCCAGGTATTGGGTTTGGTTGAGGAAGCCGGAGCGCAGACTGCCCGCATCGGCCTCCTGCAACGCCACCAGGTCGAAGTCGCCGAGCAGGCGCGCCAGTTCGTCGAGGTTGGCGCGCTTGCCATGCGGCAGCACCTGTTTCCAGCTGCCGGTCACGTAGTCGCGATAACCCTTGACGCTGCCGCCCGCGAGGATGTTGCAGCTGAGCAGGTTCAGCGTATCGGTCGACGCAGCATCATCGTGGTGGCTGGCCGCGGCTCGCATCGTGCATGGGCTGCGCATGGCGCGGCGATGCCAGCGGGCATCGCCGCGCGGGACTCACTTGCCGGCGGCGGGCTTGCCGGCCTTGGCGCGCGCGTCGTGTTCCTTGTTTGCGAGCCAACCGGCCAGCTCGACCATCTGCGGATACCCGCCCGCGGACGCGCCGGTGATGCGGTACTTGCCATTGACGACCACGCTGGGCGTGCCGTCGATGCCGTCGTTCTTGACGATGTCGAAGGCGCGCGACAGTTTGCTCTCCACCTCGAACGAGGCCGCGGTGGCGAGGAACTTGGCCCGGTCCACTCCGTGCTGCGCGTAGAACGTGGCCAGGTCCTCGATCGTGCGCATCGGAATATGGTCGCGATGCAGCGCATCGAACAGCGCCTGGTGGGTCTTGCCCAGCACGCCCATCGACTGCGCGGTGTAGTAGGCGCGTGCGTAGGGTTCCCAGCTCGCGTTGAAGATCGCGGGCATGTAGTCGAACGCGGCCCACGCCGGCAGCGACTGCTTGAGCTGCTCGGCATAGGGCTGGAAGTGCGCGCAGTGCGGGCAGGCGTAGGAAAACACCTCGAGCACTTCGATCTTGTCGCCGCTGGCCACCGGTTGCGGCGGGTCGATCACGAAGTAGTGGGTGCCTTCCTTCCAGTCCGTGTGGGAGGTGGCGGGCGCGTCGGCGGCGCAGGCGCCGCCGGTCACAAGCAGGGCCGCCAACAGGAAGCCGATGGACTTGAACATGGAGCGATCCTCTTGCAACGAAACGGTGGACGCGGCGAGCGCTACTGGGTCGCGCTTTCCTTGGCGATGAGATGGTTGACCAGCTGCACGAGCTTGTCCAGATCGCCGGCCGAGCGCACCGTCAGGCGGTACTTGCCGGCCACCACGAGCGTGGGCGTGGAGTCGGCGCCATAGGCCTTGAGCAGCGCATCGGCGCGCTTCATCTTGGCGTTGACCGCGAACGAATTGGCGGTCGCCAGCGCATCCTCCGCGCTCACGCCATAGCGGGTGAAATACTTGGCGACATCGTCGATCGACGGCATCGGCTTGAGCAGCTGGTGGGTCTTGGAATCGGTGATGCGCAGCGCGCCATCATCCTTCCACACCGCATCGAACAGCGCATCGTGCGACTTGTCGGCGATGCCCAGTGCCTGCGCGGTGTAGTACGCACGCTGGAACACCGGCCAGTCCTCGTCGGCGCGGAACGAGGCGGGCAGGTAGGTCAGTACCGCGTTGGCGGGCAGCGCCGCGCGCAGCTTCTTGATCGTGGGCTGGAACGCGTTGCAGGCCGGGCAGGCATAGGAAAAGATCTCGACCACCTCGATCTTGCCGTCGACGCTGCTGGGCTGGGCCGGCTCGATCAGGAAATAGTTCTTGCCTTCGACGAAGGATTCGCCGGCGGGCGCCTGCGCGTGGCCGATCGAGAACGCGGCGAGCCAGCCAAGCAGCGCGATGGCGACGCGGGTATGCAGCGGTCGGGTGAACATCGATGAAGGCTCCGGGTGACAGGACAGGGCGCAACCGCGTCACCGCGGCTGCGAGGATCGGGTTGCCGCGCCGGGCGGCAGTACCGCGCCCGCTCGGACTACTGCTGGGCGGTGTTGGTTCCCGCGCCGGCCGTGTGCAGGCCTTCGACGTAGGAGGCCAGCGCGGTGATGTCCGCCGCCGACAGGCGCTGCGCGATCGCGGGCATGATCTGGGCGTTGGTGTCCTTGCCCCAAGTGGTGCCGTTCTTCCACTCGGTGAGCTTGGCCTCGACATAGCTGGCCCACTGGCCGGCCAGCTGCGGATAGCCCGCGCCGGCCACGCCGTGTCCGGCAGGACCGTGGCAGGCCATGCAGGCGGGCACGCCGAGCGCGGCGTCGCCACCGCGATACAGCGCCTGGCCACGCTCGAGCGCGGCCTCGTCGGTGACCCCGGGCGATACCGCCTTGCTGGCGAAAAACGCGCCCACGTCATGCATTTCCTGCGGCGTCAGCATCGAGGCGAAGCCGAGCATGATCGGGTTGTTGCGCTGGGTCGACTTGAACAGTTCGAGCTGGCGCGCGATGTAGGCCTCGTTCTGGCCGGCCAGCTTGGGATACTGCGGATCGGTCGCGTTGCCATCGGCGCCGTGGCAGGCCGCGCACACGATGGCCTTGGCCTCGCCGGCGGCCACATCGCCTGCGTGCGGCGCGCTGCCTTCCTGGGCCAGGGCGAAGCCGACCCAGCAGGTGCCCAACAGCAGGGTGGGGACAAACGTGCGCCGAAAACTCATACACTGGCTCCGCAAGGCGAGGGGTTGCGCTGGTCCGGTCACCGCGGTGCGACCGCACCCCGGCATAGCAGGCCGATTATCCGCGCCAGTCCGAGGGTGGTCAAACCGCCCGTCCTTCCACTGCGACGCTCAACCATGCCAGCCAATCCATTCCGCCAGGCGCGCTTTGCCACCAGCGCCCACCGCCTCGACCAGCTGCCCGCGGACACGGGTGCCGAAGTCGCATTCGCCGGCCGTTCCAACGCGGGCAAGTCGAGCGCGCTCAACGCGATCTGCGACCAGCAGGGGCTGGCGCGCACCTCGCGCACGCCCGGCCGCACCCAGCTGCTCAACGTGTTCGCGCTCGGGGATGGCAGTGCACGCCTGATCGACCTGCCCGGCTATGGCTATGCCAAGGTACCGGTGGCGATGCGTGAGCACTGGCGCGGCGTGATCGACGCCTACCTGCGCACGCGCGCTTCGCTGTGCGGCCTCGTGCTGGTCATGGATGCGCGCCATCCGCTCAAGGAGTTCGACCGCCAGATGCTCGAGTTCGGTGCGGCCAGTGGCCGCGCCTGCCATTGCCTGCTGACCAAGGCCGACAAGCTCTCGCGTGGCGAGGCCGCGCGCACGCTGCAGGCGGTGCGCAAGGAACTGGCCGGATTCGCGCCCGGCGCGAGTGCGCAGCTGTTCTCGGCCCAGGCCGGCAGCGGGCTCGACGAGGCGCGCACACGCCTGCTCGACTGGCTCGAACCCGTACGCGCCTGAGCGGCCTTCGGTTCGCGCCGCGCGCCCCCATAATGCGAGCCTGTCTTGCCGCGAGGTAGCACCGATGTCCGGACCGAGCCACGTCAAGGATGAGCCGATCCGCGATCGGCGCCAGCTCGTCGAGTACATCGCCGCCGGTGAGAAGCCTGCGGCAAAGTGGCGCATCGGCACCGAGCACGAGAAGTTCGGCTTCCGCCTCGATGACCTGCGTCCGCCGACCTGGGAAGGCGAGCGCGGCATCGGCGCGCTGCTGCACGGCCTCACCCGCTTCGGCTGGCAGCGCGTGGAAGAGCACGGCAAGCTCATCGCACTGTCGCGCAATGGCGCCTCGATCACGCTCGAGCCGGCCGGCCAGCTCGAGCTGTCAGGTGCCCAGCTGGACAGCGTGCACGACACCTGCTGCGAAGTGAGCACGCACCTGCAGGAGGTCAAGACCGTCGCCGACGAGCTCGGACTCGGCTTTCTCGGCATGGGCTTCCAGCCCAAGTGGCGGCGCGAGGACATGCCGTGGATGCCCAAGGGGCGCTATCGCATCATGCGCAACTACATGCCCAAGGTCGGCGCGCTCGGCCTGGACATGATGACGCGCACCTGCACGGTGCAGGTGAACCTGGACTTCGCCAGCGAGGCGGACATGGTGCGCAAGTTCCGCGTCGCGCTCGCGCTGCAGCCGGTCGCCACCGCGTTGTTTGCCGATTCGCCGTTCACGCAGGGCCAGCCCAACGGCTTCCAGAGCTACCGTTCGCACATCTGGACCGACACCGACCGCGCGCGGACCGGCATGCTCGATTTCGTGTTCGAGGACGGCTTCGGCTACGAGCGTTACGTCGATTACCTGCTCGACGTGCCGATGTACTTCAGCTATCGCGGTGGCGAGTACATCGACCTTGCCGGCAGTTCGTTCCGCTACTTCATGGACGGCAGGCTGGAACAGCTGCCCGGCGCGCGGGCGACGCTGCACGACTGGGCCGACCACATGACCACCGCGTTTCCCGAAGTGCGGCTCAAGCAGTTCCTGGAGATGCGCGGCGCCGACGGCGGGCCGTGGAACCGCCTGTGCGCGCTGCCCGCATTCTGGGTCGGCCTGCTCTACGACCCGGTCGCGCTCGATGCGGCCTGGGACCTGGTCAAGGACTTCACGCGCGAGGAACGCCACGCGCTGCGTGATGGCGTGCCGCGCCATGCGTTGACGCTGCCGTTCCGCGGTGCGAGCGTGCGCGAACTCGCGCACGAGGCGCTCGCGATCAGCGCCGCCGGCCTCGCGCGACGCGCGCGCAGCAATCCCGGCGGCGCCGACGAGCGCATCTTCCTCGACATTCTCAAGGCCATCGTCGAGGCGAACCAGACCCCGGCGCAACGCAAGCTCGAGCTGTTCCACGGGCCGTGGCACGGTGACATCGACCGCGTGTTCGCCGAGTTTGCCTATTGAGGCAGGCGCCCGGTGCGTCCGGCGTGCGTCGAGGCGTTGCTGCCCGCGACGCCTACAGCGCGCTCACGCTGCGCAGTTCCCAATGCTTGCCGATGAGCAGCGTCATGCGGTGCTGGATCACCGCGTGCGGCAGCGAGGACTGCACTTCCACGCTCACATGCACGTCGGCCTGCTGCGCGATCACCCGCGCCTGCGGATCACTGGCGCCCAGCGCGGGGTCGACCGCATCGGGATCCGGCTGCAGCGCGCGCCAGCGTTGCCACAATGCGGGCTCGCGCAGGGCCTGCTGCAGTGCCTGGGCGAAGCCTTCGGGCGACACGCCATCGAACGACAGGTCGCTGGATTCACCGCGCGCGTGGGAGAGGTCGTCGATGATGAACAGGAAACGCTGGACGCTCATGCTACCTCCCGGAAGTCGATGGCCGCAGTGTATCAGCGCGTGTCGCGCACCGGCGTGGCGAGCACGAGCGCGAGTGCGATGAGGCTCGCCACGCAGGGCCAGCCCAGGTAGCGCAGTTCCGCGGCCGGCGCCAGCAGCGTGAGCGGCAGTGCCAGCAGCCAGGCACTGGCCAGCGCCACCAGCGCGAGCCGACCGGCCGGGTGCCGGCGGCGACGCCACGCCGGCGCGAGCGCCAGCAGCCCCGTCAGCAGATACGGCCACGCCGCCAGCAGTGGCGTCGTGCGCAGGCTCGCCGCGGCCTGCATGAGCAGCCGGTGCAGCCAGCCGCGGTTGGGCGCCACCACGGGCGTGTCGCGATAGCGCACCTGCGCATCGACGTAGCTGAGCTCGACCGGCCAATCGGCGCGGTGCGTGCCCACGAGTGCGCGCGTGACCCGCCAGCGATGCGCGAGCCAGGCCGCCGGATGGTTGCTGATCGCATCCAGCCAGGCGTGGCGCAGCTCGTGGAGTTCGGCGCGGGTCAGCGGCGGCTCGAACGGCGAGCGCATGCCGTGGCGGGTATCGAACAGGCTGAGGTTGCTCCACGGCCGGAACACGCGCGTGAGCTCGGCGATGTCGAGCCGCGGGTCGATCATGAACGCCGGCAGCCACATGCGCTGCGTCTGCACCGAGATGCCGGCGAGGTCGAACTGGGCCAGCGAGGGCCACAGGGGCACGCGCCCCTGCGTGCCGGCATCGAGCACGCGCGCGCCGCCCGCGAGCGCGAGCAGCAGCGCGCCCGTGAGCGCGACGATGCGCAGCCAGCGACGCCGGCAGCCCGCTGCGCCCGACACGGCCAGCGCGGCCCAGTACCCGAGCAACGGCACGCTCGCGGGCAGTGCGTTGTGGCGCAGCAGCGCGGCCCAGGCCAGGCAGGGCAGCGCCGCGGCCAGCCACGGCCAGCGCCGCTGCGCCTGTTGCGCGCGTGCGAGCAGGCCGAGCGCACAGGTCAACGCGGCGAGCAGGCCGACGTCGGTCCACACGTGGCTGCGCAGCAGCCACGGCAGTGGCAGCAAGGCGATGCCCGCCAGTGCGCACGCGCCGCGCGCGGCGGGCCAGCGCAGTGACTGCGCGAGCAGCGCGAGCCCGCTCCAGAACAACAACAGCTGCGCTGTGAACAGCAGTTCGGGGCCGGCACCGAGCCAGTCACTCACGCGCCAGCCGAGCACGAACGCCGCAGGCGTGACGCCCAGCGTCGCGCCGTGGCGCGCCTGCCACCATGCATAGGCGGCATCGAAGGACACTTGGCCGGGCCAGAACGCGGCGAGGTCGAGCGCGCAGCCGGCCAGCGCAAGCCACCATGGCCAGCGCGCATGTGGCCCACGCGCGTATGCGCGCGCGGAGCCGGGTTGCAGGCGGGGACGATCCATCGGTCCTCAGCCGCAGCCGGCCGCGAGGCGCGGCGCGGCTTCGCCCCAGCCCAGTGTGCCCAGCAGCGGCGCCTCGACGCGCGCGGCGATCGCCGCGATGCTGGCATCGGCCTGCTCCATGTCGGGGTCGATGCGGTTGGCGATCCAGCCGTGCAGGGAGCAGCCGTCGGCGACGATCGCGCGCGCACTGAGCAGGGCATGGTTGATGCAGCCGAGCCGCACGCCGACCACGAGCACCACCGGCAGGCCCAGGGCGCGTGCGACGTCGGCCTGCATGAGCGTGTCCGACAGCGGCGCAAGCCAGCCGCCGACACCCTCGACCACAGTGTGCTCGCAGCGCTGCATGATGCGGGCGTAGGCTGCCTCGATCCCCTCGAGCCTGACCGCGCGCCGTGCCAGCGCGGCCGCGACGTGCGGCGCGATCGGCGGCGCATAGGCGTACGGATTGCAGTCGGCATAGGCCGGCGCGGGATCGCTGGCCGCGATCAGCGCGAGCGCATCGGCGTTGCGCAGGCCCTGTGGCGTGGCCTCGCAACCGCTCGCGACCGGCTTCATGCCGCTGGCACGCAGGCCGTGCGCACGCCATGCGCGCAGCCATGCGCAGGCCGCATGGGTCTTGCCGCTGCCGGTGTCGGTACCCGTCACGAATACGCCGTTCACATCGCCTCGCCGGTTGCGGCTGCCACGGACGCGCGGCAGGTGCCGGTGCGCGCCGACCGCGCGCAGTATGCCAGCCGCGATACAATGCGGCCTTTCACGCTTCCGGTGCCGCATGTTCGTCGCCAGCCAGATCCACGCCGACAGCAAGGCCGAGTTCTATGCGCAGCTGGCGCAGCAGGCGCGCGCGCTGCTGCACGGCGAGCGGGACCGCATCGCCAATGCGGCCAACTTCGCCGCGCTGGTCTGGCATGCGCTGACGGACATCAACTGGTGCGGCTTCTACTTTTACGATGGGCGCGAGCTCGTGGTCGGCCCGTTCCAGGGCAAGCCCGCGTGCGTGCGCATCGCGCCCGGCCGCGGCGTGTGCGGGGCCGCGGCGCAGACGCGGCAGACCCAGCGCGTCGACGATGTCGCGGCATTCGCCGGGCACATCGCCTGCGACGCCGCCTCGCGCTCGGAACTGGTGGTGCCGTTGATCGATGCACGCGGCGCGCTGCTGGGTGTGTGGGACGTGGACAGCCCACGCCTCGCGCGCTTCGACGAGGACGACCGGCGCGGCATGGAGACGCTGTGCGCGCTGTACGTGGCCTCGATCGATGCCACCGCGGCGGCGGCCTGAGGAGCGCAGATGGCGGCCAACGACAACAAGATCCGCAACGTCGGTCCCAAATCCGCGGCGTGGCTGCGCCAGGTCGGCGTGCGCACCACCGAGGATCTCGTGCGCGTGGGCGTGGTCGAGGCGTTCCTCAAGGTCAAGCGCGCGGGCTTCCGGCCCAGCCTCAACCTGCTGTACTCGATGGCCGGCGCACTGGCCGACTGCCACTGGAACGATGTGCCCGAAGCGCAGCGCAAGGAACTCGTGGCCGCGCTCGAGGCGGCCGAATCGGCCAATCCGATCCGCACGCGCTGGGAACGCCAGAAGGCCGCCAGCGACGGCAGCGCCAGCGCTACCGGCGAGGAATCCGGTGACGACGCAGCCGCGGCGAGCCTGTTCGACGAGCCCGATCGTGACGAGGGCGAGCGCGGCGGCGGCGATCGCGACCTCAGTCGCTTCGATTGACGCATCCGCGCGAGGCGCCGGGCGCGTGTTCGGCGTGGAGCGTGACCCGTGTCGCAGCAGCAGGCCCTGTGCACGCGCGTGCCTGCCCGGCGCGCGGCGCAGTGGCGGCATCGACCCGGGTCAACGCACCGCGGCGTAGTCGCGGGCGTGGATGTCCCAGTCGGGCGTGGCCCGGATCGTGGGCAGCACCTCGTCCACGCGCGTCACCCGCGTCCACAACGCGCGATGTTCGATGTTCATGAAGCGCTGCTCGATCATCTGTTCGAGCAGACGCTGCAGCGGCGCGTAGAAATCGTTGATGTCGAGCAGCAGGATCGGCTTGGCATACAGCGCAAGGCGCTTGAGCGTGAGGGCCTCGGCCAGCTCCTCCAGCGTGCCGCAGCCGCCCGGCAACGCGACCACCGCGTCCGAGCCGGTCAGCAGCCGGTGCTTGCGCTCGCGCATGTCCTCGACCACCTGCATGTCGCCCACGCCCGGGTGCTGCCACTCCACCTCGACCATGAAGCGCGGGATGACGCCGATCACCGCGCCGCCCGCGGCCAGTGCGCCGTCGGCAAGCGCGCCCATGAGGCCGGTGCCGCCGCCGCCATACACCAGCGTGCAGCCATCGACCGCGAGCGCATGTCCCAGCTCGCGCGCGGCGTGCAGGTACACCGGATCCACCAGCGCGCTGGAGGCGCAATACACGCAGATACGCATGAGGCGCATTGTGCCGGAGCGTGGATGTTGCGCGCCAGCACGTGGTGCCTGGTGCGTGCGCGTACACTGGCCGCCGTTGCCGTCGCCATCGGGAGATCGACATGTCCGATCAGCAATTCCTGCTCAAGCGCGAGTTCTTCGAGCAGGCGATCCAGACCCGCATCTACACCTCGCAGCTGGCCGAACTGGCTGCGCGCCTCGCCGCCGCGGCCGGCGAGCACGTGACGCGACCGCTTACCGCGCAGCAGATCGCGCGCGCGGTGGAAGTCAACGGCGTCGAAACCCAGCTCGCACTGGATGCGCTCACGCAGCGCCTGCAAAAGCTCTATCGCGAGGGCAAGCTGCCGGAAGATGCGGGTGTGCCACGCTGGTGAAGCGCGCGCCGACCATGTGCCGTGGCCGCGGACCCGCGTGCCGCGCGATCGCCGCCCCGAGCGCGATGGCTGCGCGGCACCCGGGCGCGTTCAGCGCAGC